>CANPZF010000014.1 GCA_947589015.1 uncultured Clostridia bacterium | reverse complement strand
AAGTTGCCATTTAAGAACGTCCCTTTTGGCAACTTAAGAGTGGCCCTTTTGGCAACTTAAGAGCGGCCATTTTGGCAGAAGGAGAGGAAAAATGGGAAAATTTAAAAAATTAGAAACTTCAATTGAAGGAGTTTATGTAATAGAGCCAACAGTTTTTGGCGATAATAGAGGATATTTTATGGAAACATATAGTGCAGAAGAGTTTAAAGAAATTGGTTTAGATTACAATTTTGTACAAGATAATCAATCAAAATCAAAAAAAGGAGTATTAAGAGGATTACATTTTCAAAAAGAAAATACTCAAGCAAAATTAGTAAGAGTTCTTAAAGGAAAGGTATTTGATGTTGCTGTAGATTTAAGACCTGGCAGTAAAACATATGGAAAATGGGAAGGAGTAATACTTTCTGAAGAAAACAAAAAAATGTTTATGATACCTAGGGGATTTGCGCATGGATTTTTAGTATTATCAGATGAAGCTGAGTTTACATATAAATGTGATGATGTATATAATGCGCAAGCAGAAGGCGGATTAGCATGGAATGATCCAGATATTGGAATTGAATGGCCTTTAGGAGAAATGAAAATGTCAGAATTATTAACATCAGAAAAAGATGCAAAATGGCCATCATTAAAAGAATTAAAAGAAACAAATTTATTTGAAAATTTAAAATAGGAATATTTTTTATCTTTACAGAAAGAAAGGAAGAACGATAATGAGTAAAAATGTATTAGTAACAGGAGCAGCAGGATTTATAGGAGCAAATTTTGCAGAATATTTTGTAAACAAACATCCAGACTATAAGGTAGTAGTACTAGACAAATTGACATATGCAGGAAATTTAGAAAATTTGAAAAAAATAATGGATAAGATAACATTTGTACAAGGAGATATTTGTGATTTTGAATTTGTCTTAGAATTATTTAAAAAATATGATATAAATGGAGTTATTCATTTTGCAGCTGAATCACATGTAGATAACAGTATAAAAAATCCATTTGTATTTACTAAAACAAATGTAATAGGAACACATACATTATTAGAAGCAGCAAAGAGAACATGGGGGGAAGGAAGTGCAAATAAATTTGTACATATATCAACAGATGAAGTTTATGGTTCATTACAAGAAGAAGGATATTTTACAGAAACATCGCCAATAAAGCCAAGCAGTCCTTATTCATCATCAAAGGCAAGTTCAGATTTAATTGCATTAGCATATAAAGAAACATATAAGATGAATATAAATGTAACTAATTGTTCAAATAATTATGGACCATATCAACATAATGAAAAATTAATACCACATATGATTAAATTAGCTTTAAATAATGAAAAATTACCAGTATATGGAACAGGAAAAAACATAAGAGATTGGTTATATGTTGAAGATCATTGTGAAGCAATAGACTTAGTATTTCATAATGGTGTATCAGGCGAAAGATATAATATAGGTGGTCATAATGAAAAGAGAAATATAGAAATAGTTAAATTAATATTAAAGAGATTAGGAAAATCAGAAGATTTAATACAGTTTGTAGAAGATAGAAAAGGACATGATTATAGATACGCAATAGATCCTACAAAAATTAATAAAGAATTAGGTTGGTTACCAAAAACTAAATTTGAAGATGGTATAGTAAAAACCATTGATTGGTACTTAGAAAACCCAGAATGGCTAAAGTAATATTATTTTCAATAGATAAGGATTTAAAATGTGGACCCAAAAAGATGAAGAAAGATTAGAAAAATTTTGTTACTATGGATTTTCAAATAGAGATGTCATGCAAGATGCAATAATTTTCTTTACAAATCATGAAATATTAATGAAAAGACCATTAGAAGATATATATAAAATACCATTAGAGAAAAATTTAGAACAACTTTGCACAAATGCATCCAAAATATATAGACAATTTTATAGATTTATATATTTACATGATTCTAATGAAGAAAAAGGAAAATATAGTAGACAAAATTTTTCAAATGAAGCAGAAGAAAAACAAGGAATAAAATTAAAAATACAAACAAGAATACAAGAATTAATAAAATCAGAAAAAATACTACCAACAAAAGCAGGTATATATTTTTCAAGAGAGCAAGAAAGATATTTTTCTAGGGAATATTGTTATCAAGAATCACATTTTGGAACAGAAAATGCATGGTGGACATTTGAGATGTACGAATTGCTAGTTAAATTAGATAATTTAGAGCAAGAAAGTAGATTACAATATTATAATAAATGGTTATTTACCAAACTTAAAAGAGCAAAGAGTAATAATGAATCCTTAGAAAAAATAAAAAAGATAGAAGAAGCATATAAAGTGTTAAGGATAAAAAATTTTGAGGAAATACAAGATAACGAGCGATAAAAATAAGGGAGAAAGGTTGAAAAAAATTTAATTCTTTTCCAACCAGATTTGTGCGACTTAGAAAGGAATGCAATTAAAAATGGATAATACAAAAGAAAAGGAAATAAAACGAAAAAAAAATAATGTACGTTTATTCCCAATTTATAAAGCAATGTCTTGGGATTTACTATTTTACTTTCCAATTATATTCTTATTTTTAACACAGGTAAAAGGATTATCAGCAGCACAAGTATTATTTGCTGATTCTTTTTATACATTGTCAAATACATTTTGGCAAATACCTTTGACAAGATTGGTAGATAGAATAGGAAAAAAGAATAGTTTAATAATTGGAAATAGTTTATATGCCTTAAGTATATTAGCAATGATTTTTATGCATAGTTATTATGAATTATTAATAATTCAATTTATATATGCATTAGGATATTCTATCAAAGGGCTATGTGAAACTAATATATTATATGATTCATTACCAAGTAGCAAAAAAAGAGGAAAAATATTTTCAAAAATTGATGGTAAATCAGCTTCATATTTTTATACAATAGATGCAATAGCTTCAGTAATTGCAGGCTTTACATTTGCAATAAATGGATATATACCTATGATATTATGCTTTATATCTTGTGTTATATCATTTGTATTATCTTTAAAATTCAGACATACAGCAATAACAGAAGAAAAAATAAAACCAATAAAATTTATGCAATATTTGGAACAAATAAAATCATCCCTTAAATTTTGTATAAAATCAAAAAGAATGAGGTCATTAATGTTATTTAATGCTATATTTATGGGAATGATATATGGAATAGTAAATTTAAGAAGTAGTATGTTAAGTGAAATGAAAGTACCAGAAGAATATTTTGGAATTATATTTGCTATATTACAATTAGTAGCAGCTTTTACTTCTAGACAGGCAGACAAAATACATTCAAATTTTAGAAATAAAACTCTAACATATTTAAGTTTACCTGTTGTAATTTCATGTATAATAATTGGTTTTATTGGATCAGACCCACTATCAAAATCATCTCTTACATTAATATTTTTATTATATCTTATACAATATGCAGTAAAAGGTCCATATCATGGATTAATGGTAAGATATATGAATAATTTTACGAATAAAACGATAAGACCTAAAATTACAGCATTAAAAAATTTATCTTCAAATTTATTTACAGCAGTTATTTCTATGATGTGTGCATTAATGCTAGAAATAACTAATACAGCAAACACTTTCATAATAATAGGTTGTATTTCAACAATTTTTGTAGTGTTATTATTAGATTATATGAGAGATAAAGTAGGGTTAAAGCCAGAAAAATATAGCAAAGAGGACATGAAATATAGTTTAAAAAAGTAGTTTTTAATATAAAAGGTCAATAAATAACAGATGAAAAGTAGGAAGAAAATACACAAAAAATAAGAGCTAATATGTTTAGTTATATTAGCTCTTATAAATAATTTTAAATTTAAAATTCTAATTTTTCTTTTTGAGTAGCTAAAGGAGCTACTTCAAATTTTATTTCAAAACATTTAAAATCATCTAATTCTTCTTTGTCTAAACAATCTAAATAAATATCTAGTTCATCTAAATTTTTACATGCAGCAATAACAATAGGGTTAAGATTAAACTTAAACATTAATTCCAAAGCTAAATCAAGAGCCTTAATAATACTAGAATGTTCTTTATTTTTCATCAAATTGAAACACTCTCTAAAGCGGGAAATAGAGGAATTTTTGAATTTATTTAAATCAAGTACATATAATTTATTAATAACATCTTGAATAGAGGTATATATATCAGCATGATTTTTATAGATTTTAACAATTTCGGCATATGTATAAGGTAAATAAGCTTTCTGCTCTTTCTCTGAAACAATTAAAACATTATTGTCATTGATAACATTAGTTAAGGGATTAAATATATTTGTACTTTCATTAGATGGCGGAAGGGAAGAAAAAATACTGGCAGAATCTAGAATTGATGTAAATTTCTCTTCGAATTCCATTATTTTATGGAAAAGTTCATCCTGTTTTTTATTGTATTCTACAAGATTTGCTTTAATTAGTTCTAAATTTTTTTTGGAATTGTTCTTAAAAAATGTTTCAATATCTATTAGTAAATCTTTCGATGTTGTAGCAGATATAATTATAGAATCTAAATCTTCAAAAGAATATTTAATTAAAGTAGTGGTTTGATAAAATTTATCAAGCATATCTTGCTCTAAATTATTATTGATTAAAACTAATTTATTAGTAATATTATAAAGAGTGGATTTTTTATTAGAATATGAATCAATAATTTTAGAAATTTTTTCTTTTTCTATGTCAATATTAGAAATAAAATTGTCTTGTATATAATTCTCTAACATATTAAATCGATAAAAAAACATGATGACCTCCATAAATTCTATTTACTAATTTAATTATATATTAAATGCAGATTAATTTCTACATAAAATATATTACATTTTTATTACAAAATTTTTGTTACAAGATAATGTTTTAAAAATTAGCTATGAAAATGCTTATATATTAATATATTTTGTCAAAACATATCTGGGGTGTAACAATCCAGGTCTTGACTGCAAATATTAATATATAAGCATTTTCGTAGCTAATTTTTAAACTATTATCCCGTAACAAATTTTTTCTAAACTTGAGATTTTAATATTGAGAAAACGCAAATATTGTGTTAAAATATAAAACAGCAAAGGAGAAGAAATGTATAAAATAACAAAAGTCAATGATGAAAATAATAAAATGATACATATACACAAAGTATTATCTATTATTTTATATATAGTAATAATACCAATTATTATTTTTAATTTTACAATGATTATAAAGTCATTTTTAAATCCATTTAAAATACCAGACTTTTTAGGATATAAAAATTTTATAATTATTTCTGGAAGTATGATTCCAACTATTAATATAGATGATGCAATTTTAATAAAAGAAGTACCGCAAGATGAAATAAATGTAAATGACATAATTTCCTTTAGACAAGGTGAAATAATTACAACACATAGGGTAGTTGATATAATATGGGAAAATGGAATAAAGAAATATAAAACAAAAGGAGATAATAATAATACAGCAGACAGAGAATTAGTAATATATGAGCAAATAGAAGGAAAATATCAATTCAAATTAAATGGATTGGGAAAATTTATAGAAATTTTACAAAATAAATGTGTATTAGTATTTTTAATATTAATTATTGTATTATATTATTGGAATAGTTGCAGATTAGAAAAGAGAAAAACTGAAAGAGGAAAAAAACGACAAAAATATAATAAAACTTGATTTTTCTTTTATATTTTTGAAAAGATATAGGAAGAGGTGTATTATGAAAGGAAAGAACAATTTGGAAGGAAAATATAATCCAAAAGATTTTGAAAGTACATTATATAAAGAATGGGAGGAAAAAGGCTTTTTTAGACCTAGTATGAATAAAAATCAAAAGAGCTATTGTATTATGATGCCACCTCCAAATGTAACAGGAAAATTACATATGGGACATGCATTAGATGATACAATACAAGATATACTAATTAGATTCAAAAGAATGCAAGGATATAATACACTATGGCTTCCAGGGTCAGATCATGCCTCTATTTCTACAGAAATGAAAGTAGTTCAAAAGCTTAAAAAAGAAGGAAAAGAAAAGAAAGATTTAGGAAGAGAAAAATTTTTAGAAGAAGCGTGGGATTGGACAAGACTTTATGGAGGAACAATACAAGAACAACAACGTAAGTTAGGATGCTCATGTGATTGGGAAAGGCGTAGATTCACATTAGATGAAGGAATGTCAGATGCAGTATTAGAAGAATTTGTAAATTTATATAATGATGGATATATTTATAAAGGAAAAAGAATGATAAATTGGTGTCCAAATTGTCATACTGCAATATCAGATGCAGAAGTAGAATATAAAGAAGAAGCATCACACTTATGGCATTTAAGATATCAAATAAAAGGAGAAGATAAATACATAAAAGTTGCTACAACAAGACCAGAAACAATGTTAGGAGATACAGCAGTAGCAGTAAATCCAGAGGATGATAGATACAAAGACTTAGTAGGAAAAACATGTATATTACCAATAGTAAATAGAGAAATACCAATTATTGCAGATGAATTTGTAGATAAAGAATTTGGAACAGGTTGTGTAAAAATCACACCAGCACATGATCCAAATGATTATAAAGCAGGAATATCACACAATTTACAATTTATAGAAGTGTTTGACGATAATTGCATAATGGGAGATTTAATGCCAGAAGTAAAAGGAATGACATCAATAGAAGCAAGACCATTAGTTGTAAAAAAATTAGAAGAATTAGGAGCTCTAGTAAATATAGAAGACTATTTACATAATGTAGGAAAATGTGAAAGATGTAAACACACAATAGAACCTAGAATTTCTGATCAATGGTTCGTAAAAATGCAAGAATTAGCTAAACCTGCAATAGAAGCAGTAAAAAATGGAGAAGTAAGATTTGTACCAGAAAAATATTCAAAAACATATTTTAATTGGTTAGAGAATATTCAAGATTGGTGTATTTCAAGACAATTATGGTGGGGACATAGAATACCAGCATATTATTGTGAAGACTGTGGTAATATTCATGTATCAAAAACAGAGCCAGAAAAATGCGAAAAATGTGGCAAATCACATTTCAAACAAGATGAAGATACTTTAGATACATGGTTTAGTTCAGCATTATGGCCATTCTCAACATTAGGTTGGCCAAATAAAGAATCAGAAGATTTAAAAACATTTTTCCCTGGAGATGTATTAGTAACTGGTTATGATATTATTTTCTTCTGGGTAGTAAGAATGGTATTTTCTAGTTACTATGCATTAAAAGAGAAACCATTTAGTGATGTAATAATTCATGGAATGGTTCGTGATAGTCAAGGAAGAAAAATGTCTAAAACTTTAGGAAATGGAATTGATCCGATTGATATTATAGACGAATATGGAACAGATAGCTTAAGATTTTCTTTAATATCTGGAACCACAATGGGGAATGACATAAAATACATGCCAGAAAAATTGGAACAAGCATCTAATTTTGCTAATAAAATATGGAATGCAGCTAAATTTATTAATATGAATATGGTACCAGATGAAGAGATAATTGAATTTAGCAAAAAACGAAATGAAGAGACATTTGCTATTCAAGACAAATGGATTATATATAGTTTAGAAAAAATAGTAAAAGAAGTAACTGCAAATATAGAGGCTTACGATTTAGGAGTAGCATTAGACAAAGTATATAACTTTATATGGAATGATTTTTGTAATTGGTATATAGAAATAGCAAAAATTAATTTAAATTCAGAAAATAAAGAAGATAAAATACGTACATGTTATGTATTAGATTTAGTATTTAGAACAGCACTAAAATTATTGCATCCATTTATGCCTTTTGTAACAGCAAAAATATATAGTAGTTTAGTAAAATATGATGATAAAGATATAATGATTTCAGATTGGCCAATTAGTAAAGTATCTCAATATCAAAAAGAATCAGATTTCTTTGAAAAAATAAAACAAATTATAGTAGAAATTAGAAATATAAGAAATGTAAAACATATTCATCCAAGCAAAAAAGCAAAATTGATAATTGTAACTAATGAGTATGAAAAAGAGCTAGACAGTATAAAAGGAATACTACTAAAATTAGGATTTGCAGAAAATATGATAATACAAAATGATAAAAAAGGTATTTTAGAAGATGCTATTCATATAGTGGTAGAAGGAATAGAAGTTTATATGCCTGCTGAAGGACTAATTGATTTAGATGAGGAGAAACAAAGATTAGAAGCAGAAAGAACTAGATTAGAAGCCGAAATAGCAAGATGTGAAAAAATGTTGTCTAATCCGGGATTTGTAAATAAGGCACCTAAAGCTAAAATTGATGAAGAAAAAGAAAAATTGGATAAATACAAAAAAATGTTAGAAGCAATTAAATAATTACTAATTTAATTAATTGTTAGAATAAGAAAAAGACTAGTAATTTAAATATTACATAGTCTTTTTTCATATTGAATTATCTCAGCAAATTAATCCAATTATAAATAATTGATTTTGACATAGTAAATAGGTTTATTTTTTCAACATCAGATGTAGCAACCAAATCGACAGTTGCCAAAGTTTCTCCATCCAAGACATAGGAAGCTTCACCAATCTTTTGACCAGTAGTTACAGGAGCTGAAATAGAATCAGGTAAATTAATTACTTGCTCAATATTTTTATCTTTACCTTTTTCTAACAAAGTACCAGCATTTTGTTTAAAAACTATATCTACTGATGTAGAAACACCTTTTGTAACTTCTATAGTTTTAACAATATCACCTTCTTTACCAAAATCTTTGAAGGCAAAATTATTGAAACCATAATCAAGCAATTTTTTGGCTTCTTCAAATCTAATTTTAGTAGAAGGGGCTTTCATAATAACAGCAATAAGAGATAAGCCATCACGAGTAGCACTTGCAGATAAATTATATAATGCTAAAGAAGTAGAACCAGTTTTTAGTCCAGTAGCACCTTTATAAGTTCTAATAAGTTTGTTGGTATTAGATAATTGAGACTTACCATCTCTTAGAGTATCCATCCAAATTGTAGTGTAATTAGTAATAGTAGGATGTTTACTTAGCAATTCTCTAGACATTAATGCAATATCATAGCTTGAAGTAACATGGCCATCTTCATCAAGTCCATGACAATTTTTGAAAGTTGTATCAGACATACCAAGTTCTTTAGCCTTATCATTCATCATTTGAACAAAAGCATCTTCAGAGCCAGCAATATGTTCTGCCATAGCAACTACGCAATCATTAGCAGAAGCAACACAAATAGCTTTTAACATTTCATCTACAGTTAAAGTTTCACGAGGATCTAACCAAATTTGTGAACCTCCCATGGAACTTGCTGTTTCACTACAAGATACAGTATCTGTAAGAGAAAGTTTACCACTATCAATAGCCTCCATAATAAGTAAAATGCTCATTACTTTAGTAACAGATGCAGGACGTAATTTTTCGTGAATATTATGAGAGTAAAGTATTTTTCCTGTAGACTGTTCTATTAAAATTGCAGAACCAGATTCAAGATTTAATGTATTAGAACTATTAATATCCGTATTTGTAATATCAACAGCAGAAGAAGTAGTGACGGAGCTATTAGACCACACATATATAGAATCTTCAGCAAAAGACAAGGAAAAAAAAGATAAAGTAGTAACAAATGTACATATAAAAGTTACACAAAATTTAACAAATTTCATAGAAAAATTCATTCCTTTCCAAATTAGCTTGAAAGAGGAGTATAATTAACCTCTGTAAGTTTTATTGATACTAAAGTTTATTATACTATTTTTTAAAATATGATTTTATTAAATTAAAAAGTTATATATTAATATTTAAAGTTTTTACCTATAAATATTAATATATAACTTTTGATGTTAATTTTCTAATACTACTGCATAAGCCTTACAGTAACAGCATCAGGATTTTGTTCAGCTAATATTTTTACATTTTTACCAGAATCATTTCTAAATTTCAAATCATAACTACCATAAGCAACAGCAGCATCTTTACCTTTTTGAATATATGGAACATAATTGCTATGTGCATGGCGTTCTGTTACGACAAGAGAAGGCACAGCTAAAACAGCATTATATAAAGTAGAACTTATTTGGCAATTTCCACCACCAAGACCTTTCTTTTTATTTCCATTATTGTCAAAAATATCTGCTTTCTGATATCCTTTACTACTAGAAGCTTGACCAACAGTATTACAAAAAGAAAAAGTTTCTCCATTTTTAACAATAGTACCATTTAAAGTATTGCATGTAATAGCAATATTATTTTGCCTAGCAGGATCTTTGGTATAAATTTTTGTAGAAAATGCGGCAATTTCTTTTTCAGGTTCAGTTGCTGCAATATTTTGAGTTACAGAAACTGAATTTTCTTGAGGCTGATTTTCAGAAGATTGAGTATTATCATTAGAAGAAGTTCTATCAGCTTCATAACTAGGATTAGCTTCACTTGATTGATTATTATTATTTGAATTTTCAGAATTATTTTGTACATAAATAAAAATACCAATTGCAGCCAAAATAGCTATAACAAAAAAAATAATCCAAACTTTTTTATTCATTTATATCACCAAAGTTATTATGTCCAAACAATATAAAAATATTGACATTTTGTGAAAATAAAAGTATAATTAATAAAGATTAATAAAAAAGGAGAGAAAAAATGCTTGCAAAATATTGGAAAAAAATATTAATGTTAGTATTAATAGTTGCTTGTGTTTTTAATGTTATGGGAAAATTAGTAAACAAACTTTCTTTAGAAAAAGAACTATTGTCTTCTGCAGAGTTTGTTTATGAGGAACAAAAAAATGAAAATAAAACTAAATAATACTTGAAAAAAAATATAAAATATGTTATGATATTAAACAGTCAATTTATTTCAATTCAAGAAAGAGGTGAACTTAAACATGAAAGAAGGAATACATCCAAATTATAATCAAACAACAATTACATGTGCTTGTGGAAATGTATTAGAAGTAGGATCAACAAAAAAAGATATAAAAGTAGATATTTGTTCAAAATGTCATCCACTATGGACGGGTAATTTGAGACAAGACAAAGCTGGAGGAAGAGCAGATAAATTTAAGAAAAAATATGGTCTTGCATAATAATATGTAAAAATAATTTATTAAAAAATTAGACATGTTAAATGTCTAATTTTTTTTAGGTAAAATTTTAGCAATATCATCATCTGTAATATAATCATATACATCTAATTTTTTTCTTACATTAGAAAGCGGTAATTCTATAAAACCCTTATTATTTAATAAAACAGGATAATTAAAAGAATCTATAAATAGTTCAACTTTTCCATTTTTATTACTATCATAACCATAAGCAAATTTAACAAAAGTATTATTAATTTCCGTTTGGGTATATAGTTCAATATAAGGACAAAATTTATTGTCTTTGTTCATTATCTCATAAGTAACCATATATATTTTAGAAAATTTAATTCCTTGTAAAACAAGTGATTTGATATATTTGATATCTAATAGTCTTAAGTATCTTTGATCTTCTGTCATATAATTATAATCTGAAAAAAATTTTATAGCCGTTGGCTTAGAAGTATTAGAAAAATATGGATTTATAGTGTTTCCTAGTTGATAGTCTATAAAACTTTTCATTTCTAGTTTAGCCCATAAAGTAATAATATTTTTATTAAGTTTTTTCTTCCTATTATATTCATGTAAATCCTGAACATTTAAATTCTCAAAATATGTATAATCAATTTCTGCGTCTTTTGAAAAATGTGCCGTAGAAAAAAGTTCTTCTGCACGGGTATATGTTGTTTTTTTAGAAAAAGATGTTTCTTGTAAAGAATCGAATTTTCCCATAAATCCTCCTACTATTAAAAACTATTGACAATATTAATTATATCATTAAATAATACAAAGATACAATAATATTATAAAAAAAATTTCTAGTTTCAAATTTTAAATATTACAAAAATGTTACAAAAATATAACAAAAAAGGAAAAAAGAAGAAAAAGCTTGAAAAAGAAATATGCTTAAAGTATAATTTAAATATAAATTATAAGCTATTTTTTATAAAAGAAAAAGAACCTTGAGAAAAGAGTATTATTATAAAAAAGAAAGAAAAGCAAGCAAAAAACTATTCAGGGAATAAAAAGATAAAAAATGGAAATAATTTAAAAGGAATTTATACCACAGGTACTCTGGCAAAAACTGGAAATTATCAAATGAAGAATATATATGATATGGCAGGAAATGCGAGCGAATGGACAATGGAAGCTATAAGCAATTATAGCCGAGTTCTCAGGGGAGGTAATAGCAGTAGCCCTGTCGGCTTACGTTCAGTTTCTACGCGTGACGGAAACCTTCCAGGAGGCACCAGCAACAACATTGGATTCCGCCCAGCATTGTATGTTAGGTAAAATGGAACATTTTGAGAGAGTTTCAAGCTAAGTGTGTAAATTCAAAATATTAATATTATATTTAGGAATGAACTATATACATAATTATACCTAATAAGTATAATATTGTATATAGTTTATTTATAATATCTAAAGACCCTACCACCAAATAATTGAACTAATTGACTTTGAATGTTTTTCCAGTTAGCCCATGAAGATTGCAGATTTTTAATTCTAAGATACAAAACTTTTAGTAAGGCTTCTTTACTAATGAAAGAGCCTTTTCCACGAGTTACTTTTCTTAAAGAACTATTTAAACTTTCAATAGGATTGGTAGTATAATAATTTGTGTAGACTTTAAAAATAAATCTTTTTATGATATAATATGAATGAACATAAAAGATTTTATATTATTAGTTATAAAAATAAGGAGTGAAAAATGAAAAAACTAAAAGAGCAAATAGAAAGATATAAACCATATAACGAGCAAGAAGAAAAAGACAAACAAACCATGCTAAAATATATAGATACATTTGACAATGTACTCACAAGAGATAATGAATTTGGACATTTTACGGCATCATCATGGGTAGTAAATAAAGAAAAAACAAAAGTTTTAATGATATATCATAATATATATAAATCATGGGCATGGACAGGAGGGCATGCAGACGGAGAAACAGATTTATTGGGTACGGCAATTCGTGAATTAAAAGAAGAAACAGGTGTTAAAAATGTAAAGCTACTTAATGATAAAATTTTTTCATTAGAAATCATATGTGTAGACGGACATATAAAAAGAGGTAAATATGTATCTTCACATGTACATTTAAATTTAACATATCTTATTGAAGTAGACGAAAATGAAATTTTAAAAATAAAAGAAGATGAAAACAGTGGAGTTAGATGGGTTAATATAGAAGATGTAAAAAATGTTTCAAATGAACAATGGGTTATAGAAAATGTTTATAAAAAACTAAATGAAAAGCTAGAAAAATTAAAGTAAAAATAGATAATTGCCGTTAATATATTATGAATTCAAAAAATAGCTAATTTATTAAAATTATGAAAGAGAGATTATATGTTAAAAGATTTATGTTTTGAAGTAATACAAACATGTCCTAATAAATGTAAGTTTTGTTCTTCAAATTCATCACAAGAAAAACAAACCATTGTTACATTGGAACAGTTTAAAAAAACAATTATGTATTTTATAAAACAAGGTGGAATAGAAGAAATATCTATTTCAGGAGGAGAACCATTTTTACATCCAAATCTATTTGAAATGATAAAATTTTGTAAGAAAAATGGTATTAGAACAGTAGTATTTACTAGTGGAATAAAAAGAACACCTGAAATACCAATAGAGACGATAGAATATATAAAGAATAGATGTGAGCAAGATTTACAAGAAATAGAAGAACATGAGCCATGGAATGAAAGGCTAAAAAAGAATGTGAGATTATATTATACTAGATGCTTAATGCAAGAACCATTTGGGGCAATAACAAAGCAAGAATTTGAAAAATTGAAACAATTAGGGTTAGACAAGATTGTATTTGATTGGCAAGCATTTGAAGAAACAACAGATAATGAATTAATGGGAAGAAAAGGGCTAATCACATATTTAATGGATTCACTAATAAGAGCTAGCATGACAGGACTAAATGTAGATGTACATTTTATTCCTATGAAGCCAAATTATAAACAATTTCATGATATAATTGAATGTTTAGAAATGTCAAAAATAAAAAATATAAGTATATTGAACTTTGTACCACAGGGGAGAGGAAGAGAATATAAAGAGGAATTAATGTTAAATGAAACTGAATTAAAAGAATTCTCAGAAATATTAAAAAATGAAAAACAGTATTATAGTGGTAATATTAGAATTGGAATACCATTAAATGGAATGATATCACACTTGTGTACAGCAGGAACTGAAAAGTTAAATATAAAATATGATGGTACAATATTACCCTGTCCAGCTTTTAAAGAGATAGATATAGAAACAATGAGAAAGTATGGAATAGAGTTACATAGTATTTATGAAGATTTAGAAAAAGTGGTTATACATTCAGGAAAAAGAGAAAAACCGTTATGCAAACAGGTTTATGGGTTTAGTGGAGATTTAACAACATATAGTGGAGAGGATAGATAAAAATCAAAATATTTACATTTTTCAAAAAAGCACTATGCAAATTTAATAAATTATGATATAAAATAAATAATAGTAATAAAATATTATCAAAATCTAGTTATAATAGGGGTGATGTAAATGTATAAAGCGGTATTTATTGACATAGACGGAACTTTAAGAGATAATAACAAAAATATTTCAGACAAAACAATAGAAACAATAAAAAAAGTAACTAACAAAGGAATTTTAGTTGTTTTATGCTCAGGAAGACCAAGAAAATACACAGAAAATATTAGCAGAAAATGTCATGCAAGCAAATACATTATTACATCTAATGGAGGCAATATATATAACTATGAGGACAATAAAATAATGTATGTAAATGTAATGAATAAAAAAGCCTGTGAAAAACTATATAAAATAGCAAAAGAAGCTGATGTAAGATTTATAATGAATGTTGGAGATAATAGAGTAGTAAGTAAAGTAAAAAATTTTGACGGCTCAGAAGAGCAATTAAAAACAGACATAAAAACATTTGTAGATACACATGATGTTGTGCAATGCACAATAGCAGATACTAATTTTGAAAAAATAAAAAACTTAAAAAATTCTATAGAAAATATTGAAGACGTTGAAATTAAAAATCAGCATAAAAGCTTAACAAATAAAAATGCACCTAAAGAAGGAACTATATATTATGATGTTGCAAATACAGAATCATGTAAAGGGAATGCAATTGAAAAAATGTGCCAAATGCTAGACATCAATTTAGAAGACACAGTAGCAATTGGAGATGATTATAATGATGTTTCTATGTTTAAAGTAGTAGGACATAGTGTAGCCATGCAAAATGCAACTGATAATGTAAAAGAATATGCAGATGAAATAACAACATCAAATGAAGAAAATGGAGTAGCTACATTTTTAGAAAAATTATTAGTATAATATAAAACAAAGAAAGAGAGAATGTGTATGGAGCTTATTAAAGTTGGAGAAAAAACGTATTATATTAAAAATCCTACTAATATAGGCATATATAAAATAGACAATGAAAATGTATATATTATTGATACAGGAAATGATAAAGAAGCAGGAAAAAAAATATTAAAGATTGTTCAAGAAAATAATTGGAAAGTAAAAGGAATCATAAATACACATTCAAATGCAGATCATATTGGAGGAAATAAAGTCATTCAAGATAGAACTGATTGTGAAATTTTATCTTATAATATTGAAAAAAGTTTTACTGAATTTCCAATATTAGAGCCATCATTTCTTTATGGAGGATATCCATTTAAAGATATAAAGAATAAATTTTTATTAGCAAAAGAATCAAAAGTAAAGAATATAGAAAATAATCTTCCAGAAGGATTAGAATATTTTTTATTAAAAGGACACTTTTTTGATATGATAGGAATACGAACATCAGATGATATATATTTTTTAGCAGATGCTTTATTTAGTGAAGAAACTACAACAAAGTATCATATATTTTTTATATATGATGTAGAAAACTACTTAAACACATTGGAACAATTAAAACTACTAAAAGGAAAGTTATATATCCCATCACATTGCGAAGCTACAGACAATATAGACAATCTTATAGAGATAAATAAGAATAAAATAAATGAAATCGCAAATAAAATATTGAATTATTGTGAAAATGAAAATACTTTTGAAAATATTTTAAAGTATATATTCGATGAGTATAAGTTAACAATAAATCCAAACCAATACATATTAGTTGGAAGTACAATAAAATCATATTTATCAT
This sequence comes from uncultured Clostridia bacterium, assembly GCA_947589015.1. GTDB lineage: Bacteria > Bacillota > Clostridia > TANB77 > CAG-508 > CAG-269. Next base: position 29,436 of record CANPZF010000014.1, on the reverse strand, counting down.
ATCTATTTGATAATGAAAAAATTATATATGGATTCAAAGAAAATAAAATGGTATGGATAAAAAAATAAGAACATATAAGTTGAAAGAAGAGGAAAAAATCAAAAGATGAAAATAAGTGCAATCATTGAAAATGTAAAGAGAGCGATATTTTATGTAATTAAGAATAGTTTAATTAAAGTAGCTAAAAAAAATAGCAATATAAATCATGTATTTTGTACATGATTTATATTGCTATTTTTCGAAATATGTTATAATGATTTTAGAAATATGAAAAATATATAAAATATTGAATTGTTTAGGAGGAACTTTTCATGAATATAAAGATAAAAAAAATAATGTTAATGGCAATGTTAATTGTAATAGTATTATCTATAATTATTAGTATTTTAGCAAGTCCAAAAACTTATGCTGCAACAACAGAAGATGGCTCGTTTGAATATAGTGTGCAGGAAAATTATGCAAAAATAACAAAATATTTAGGTGATCAATCCACTGTGACAATTCCAAGCTTAATAGATGGGTATTCAGTTACACATATAGAATCTATGGCTTTTAGGGATTGCAGTAGTGTAACTAAAGTGATTGTACCAAATAGTGTAACTAATATAGGTTTAAATGCATTTCAAGAATGTAGTAAATTAACTAGTATTACGCTTTCAGACAATATTGAAGAAATATCATATATGATGTTTCAAAATTGTAGTAGTCTAGAAAATATAACCATACCTGACAGCGTAATAAGAATAAAGTTTTGTGCATTTGATGGTTGTAGTAGTTTGAAACAAATAAATATATCAAAAAATATTTCATTTATAGATGATTCTGCCTTTGGTGGCTGTACAAGTTTAGTTTCAATAACAGTTGATAATGATAATTCAAAATATACAAATAATAACAATGATGGGGTTTTATATAACAAAGAGATGACAAGAATAATTTGTTATCCGGCTGGAAAGGAAGGAACAACTTTTACCATTCCTGATGGTGTAACAAATATAAACCAATATGCCTTTTATACATGTAGCAATCTAACACAAGTAAATATACCATATAGTGTAACTGAAATAGAAGGTTCGTCATTTGCTATGTGTAGCAATCTAACTACAATAACTATCCCAGGAAGTGTAACTAGCATAGGAGACTATACCTTTCACGATTGTAGTAATTTAACAAGTGTAATAATACCTGATAGTGTAACGAAGATAGGTAATATTCCATTTGAGAAATGTAGTAAATTGACTATAACTACTAAATCAAATTCAACTGCACACCAACATGCAATAAATAAAAGTATAAATGTAAATTTAGATGATACAAAACCATCTTTACAATCGCCAGTATATTCATTAACGCAAGCAACTCAAGGGAATGTTGATGTAACAATTAGTGCAGATGAGCCAATACAAAAAATAGTATCAGATAATAGAACTTGGAATTATGTTTCTACTACAAATAATAATTCAATAATAGCAACATTCACAAATAATACAACAAGTGAGCAACTAAAAATAAAAGATTTAGTTGGAAATGAGTCAACAGTAACAGTAAATATAAATAATATAGATAGAACAGCACCAACAGCAACTGTAACAACTGACAAATCAACATATAAAGCGGGAGAAACAGCTATAATAACAGCAACATTCAGTGAAGCAGTAAGAGATACAACTCCTAAAATATCAATGAGTGGAATATCAACATTGGCAGAAACAGTAATGACTAAAAGTAGTGATATAGTGTATACATACAGTTATGCTATACCAAATAAAAGTGGAACGCAAACAATTACAATCAGTGGTGCATCTGATGCAGCTGGAAATGTAATGAATGCGAATAGTACAAAAAAATTTGATATAACACCAATTATGACTGGTATAGCAATAACAACAGAACCAAACAAAACAACATATATAGAAGGTCAAAACTTTGATTCTACAGGAATGAAAGTTACTGCTAGTTATAATGACAATACATCACAAGAAGTAACAGATTATACAATAACAGATGGTAGTAATTTAACAGTAGGAAAAACAAATGTAACTATAAGTTATACCGAAAATGGTGTAACAAAAACTGCAACACAGGATATAACCGTAAGTGAAAAGAAATTAACTGGTATATCAGTAACAAAAGTACCAGATAAAACGACATATACAGAAGGTCAAAATTTTGATAAATCAGGAATGATAATAACAGCCACATATGATAATGGCACTACAAAAGAAGTAACAACCTACACAATAACTGATGGAAATAATTTAACAGTGGAAAAAACAAATGTAACTATAAGCTATACTGAAAACGGAGTAACAAAAACAGTAACTCAAGCAGTAACAGTAAATCAAAAAGTATTGAGTAGTATAAGAGTATCAACTGTTCCAAGTAAAACAACATATATTGAAGGACAAAACTTTGATTCTGCAGGAATGAAAATTACTGCTAGTTATAATAACAATACATCACAAGAAGTAACAGATTATACAATAACAGATGGCAGTAATTTAACAGTAGGAAAAACAAATGTAACTATAAGTTATACCGAAAATGGTGTAACAAAAACTACAACACAGGATATAATCGTAAGTGAAAAGAAATTAACTGGTATATCAGTAACAAAAGTACCAGATAAAATGACATATACAGAAGGTCAAAATTTTGATAAATCAGGAATGATAATAATGGCTACATATGATAATGGCACTAAAAAAGAAGTAACAACCTACACAATAACTGATGGAAATAATTTAATGGTAGGAAAAACAAATGTAACTATAAGCTATACCGAAAATGGTGTAACAAAAACTACAACTCAAGCAATAACAGTAACAAAACTAGAAACAAATTTTGAAGGATATAACGAAGTTAATACGGATGGAAATAAATATATATGCAATATTAATCCTAGTACAACATTAGGAAATATACTAAAAAAAATAAAAACAAATGGAAAAATGACTGTATATAGCAATGACAACAAAGAAACTACAGACAATAACGTAAAAATAGCATCTGGTATGAAATTAAAGATATCCTTAAATAGTGAAAATCTTGAATTTACAATAGTTGTAAAAGGAGATACAGATGGAGATGGCGAATCAAATTTAAGAGATATATTATCAATTAATAAACATAGACTAAATAAGGCTCTATTGAAAGATGAATATTTACTAGCAGGAGATGTAAATCAAGATAATCAAGTAGATTTAAAAGATGTATTGCAAATAAATAAATTTAGATTAGGAAAAATTAATACACTATAATTAATTTATAAACATTTTTATAAGGAGGATAAAGAATTGAAAAATAAAATTATTAGTACAGGTATAATTGCAATGTTTATAATATTATTTACATCTGTAACTTTTGCAGCTACAGGAGCAGTTGAATTAAAATCAAATGTTACTCAAGTAAAAAAAGGTGAAATATTTACTGTGACATTATCTGCAACAAGTGAAGAAGGTATAAATGGAATAGATACAAGATATACTTATGATTCGGAAAAATTAGAATTGATTAGTGAGAATGTAGCTGATTCTTCTAATTGGAGTAGTATAGGAACATCACCCAATATAACAGTAATTTGTAATTCTACACAAAGTATAAAAAATGCAGATATTTATGTTCTTAAATTTAAAGTAAAAGACAATGTAACTGTTGGAAGTACTTTAAAAATTGAAACAAATGATATTTTATTAGATACTGACGCACAAACTGATTCAGAAGTTACAATATCATCAAAAAAACTAGAAATTACAGTAATAGATGACACCCAAAAAGATGACGAAAAAAAAGATGACGAAAAAGAAGATGATATAAAGAAAGATGATATAAAGAAAGATAATACAGAAAAAGATGATACAAATAAACAAGTAAATGGAAATTCTACAAATTCAGCAGGACTAGAAATAAAAAATAATACGGTGAATTCAAATAATATAAGTTCATCGAAATCTCCAAGTGTTTTGCCCAAAACAGGAGAAATTTCTATTGTGATTGTTACATTTATAATCATTGCAATAATTCTTTCAATCATATTTTATAGAAAATATATAAAACATAAAGACATTAAATAAAGGAAAACACAAAGAAATATTACTGTACTTAATGCTATTAATATTTGAAAGTTTATATCATTATCCTGTAACATTTAAGAAGAAATAAATTTTAAAAACTTATTGTAAAATTAATAAATTTATGATAAAATATATATTACAAATAAATAAAACCTATTAAAAAGCAAAGTAAATATAAAGAAAAAATATTTAATAGAGAAAATGACCAAGGCTGGAAGTCATTAAATATCTTTATATAGAAATTTCACTTTTTAGGTCTTTTTCTGAAAAAATAGTAGGAAAGAGCGGTTGAACCGTTAAAACTATCAAGAGATTAGTTATAAACTAATAAAATTAGGTGGTACCACGGAAGATAACCATTTCGTCCTATTAAGGATGGAATGGTTTTTTTGAGGAAAAAGTTAAATAAATTTTAAACAAATATAAATTATAGGAAAAGGAAGGGATAATATCAATGAAAGAAGAGATAGCAAAAATCAAAGAAAATTCAATTAAAGAAATTGATACATGCAAAGACTTAAAAAGTTTAAATGATGTAAGAGTACAATATTTAGGAAAAAAAGGAGAATTAACAATTGTACTTAGAAAAATGGGAATACTTTCTCCAGAAGAAAGACCTGTAATTGGAAGCTTAGTAAATGAAGTAAGAGATGAATTAGAAAGATTAATTCAAGAAAAAGAAAAGCAATTAAAAAAAGAAGAATTATTAAAAAAATTAAGAACAGAAAATATAGATGTAACAGAACCAAGTAAAAAAACAAAATTAGGTTCTATTCATCCAATAACTCAAATTATTAAAGAAGTAGAGGAAATATTTTTAGGAATGGGTTATGAAATAGCAGATGGACCAGAAGTAGAAAAAGCAATATACAATTTTGATAAATTAAATACGCCACCAGACCACCCTGCAAGAGATGTACAAGATACATTTTATATATCAGATGATATAGTGTTAAGAAGCCAAACATCACCAGTGCAAGCAAGAGTAATGGAAAATCAAAAACCACCAATTAAAATAATATGTCCAGGTGCAGTATATCGTTCAGATAGTGTGGATGCAACACATTCCCCAGTATTTCATCAAATAGAAGGCCTAGTAGTAGATAAAAATATAGCAATGACAGACTTAAAAGGAACATTAGAAATGTTTGCTAAAAAATGTTTAGGTGAAAATACAAAAATAAGATTTAGACCACATCATTTTCCATTTACAGAACCAAGTGCAGAAGCTGATGTATCATGTTTTGTATGTGGAGGGAAAGGATGCAGAGTATGTAAACAAGAAGGCTGGATAGAACTTTTAGGCTGTGGAATGGTACATCCAAATGTATTGAGAAACTGTGGGATTGATTCAGAGATATATTCAGGATTTGCATTTGGATTTGGAGTTGAAAGAATAGCAATGGCAAAATTTGGAATAGAAGATATGAGATTATTATTTGAAAATGATGTAAGATTTTTAAAACAGTTTTAGAATGAATAATTAAAAATTTAATTATTATAGGAGAGAAAATATGATAAATAGAATGTACAAATTTAGTAGTGGTATAAGTGAACAAGAAAAAAGTCAAAAAATTAGAGAAATAAAATTTATAATGAAACAATATCCACAATTAAATATAAATACAAAAGCATATTTTGATGAAGATGGAAATTATGTAATAACAGTATTTGAGCCATCTTTTATTGAAAGATTAAAAATATCTTTTAAGAAACAAGATAAAAAGCAAAATGATGAAAATCATTTATATGGAATATCTCGAGAAGATAGACAAAGAAGATATAATAATTATAGATAGGAGAAAAATAAAATGAAAGCAAATATAGAATGGTTAAAGGAATATAGTGATATAGATATAACTCCAACAGAATTAGGAGATATATTAACAATGACAGGTTCTAAAGTAGAAACAATAGAACAAAAAGGTAATGATATAAAAAATGTTGTTGTAGGCAAAATCTTAGAAATAAAAAAGCATGAAAATTCAGACCATATGGTAATAACCAAAGTAGACATTGGAGATGAAATAGTTCAAATTGTAACAGGTGCACCAAATGTAAAAGAAGGAGATATTGTACCTGTTGCGAAAGATGGCTCAGATTTACCAGGAGGAGTAAAGATAAAAAAAGGAATGTTAAGAGGTGTTGAATCTTGTGGAATGCTTTGCTCTATAGGTGAATTAAATATAGGTCTAACAGATTTTCCAAATCAAATAGAAAATGGAATAATGATATTAGATAAATCCTTAGAAAATGATTTAGGAAAAGATATTGTAGAAGTTTTGAAGTTAAGAGAAGATATAATAGATTTTGAAATAACGCCTAATAGACCAGATTGTTTATCAATAGAGGGATTAGGAAGAGAAGTAGCAATATCTACAGGAAAAAAATTCAAAAATCCAAGAAAAAATATAGATGAATTAAATATTGAGAACAAAAAAGAGATTGAAGACTTAAAAGTAGATATAACAGCTCCAGATTTATGTTATAGATATATAGCAAGAGTAGTTAAAAATGTAAAAATAGGACCATCACCAGAATGGCTAACTAGAAGATTAAAAGCATGTGGAGTTAGAAGTATAAATAACATAGTTGATATTACAAATTATGTTATGTTAGAAATGGGGCAACCAATGCATGCATTTGATATTAATTCAATTGAAGGAAAACATATAACAGTAAGAAGAGCCAAAAAAGGTGAAAAAATTACTACTTTAGATGAACAAGAAAGAATATTGGATGAAGAAGATTTAGTAATAGCAGATGAAAAAAAGGCTGTTGCTATTGCAGGTGTAATGGGTGGATTAAATTCCGAGATAGAAGAAGACACTAAAACAGTAGTATTTGAATCAGCTGTATTTTATGGAGGAAGTGTAAGAAAAACAGCAAAAAAAGTAGGATTAAGAACAGAAGCATCATCAAGATTTGAAAAAGGATTATCTTCTGAAAATGCATTAAGAGCAATTAATAGAGCTGTTGAATTAGTAGAACTATTAGGAGCAGGAGAAGTTGTAGATGGAAAAATAGATGTATATCCAACAACACAAAAAATAAATAAAATAAAGTTAGATGCAGATAGAATTAATAGTTTATTGGGTACAAATATAAACAAACAAGAAATGATAGAGATCCTTGAAAAATTAGAAATAAAAGTTGAAAACGATGTTGCAATTGCACCATATTTTAGAATGGATTTGGAATTTTTAGCGGATTTAGCTGAAGAAGTAGTAAGATTTTATGGATATGATAAATTGGAAACTACACTAATAAAAGCAGATACGACATTAGGTATCAGGAATAAAGAACAAAAAATAGAAAATAAAATAAAAGAAATTCTTGTAAATAGTGGTTTATCAGAAATATATACATATGGTTTTGTAAGTCAAAAAGATTTAGAGAAATCTAATATAAGTGAAGAAGTAAAAAAATATGCAATAACAATACAAAATCCATTAAGTGATGAATATAAATTAATGAGACCATCAACAGTACCAAGTATGATGCAAATTTTAGCAACAAATGTAAATAAGAAAAATCAAAATGTAAAATTATTTGATATATCAAGAAATTATAAAAATATAAGCAATGAAATAGAAAATGGAGAAGTACCATTACAAGAAAATATTTTAACAATTGGCATGTATGGGGAAGATGTAGATTTTTATATATTAAAAGGAATTATTGAAAATGTATTAGAAAGTATTGGAATTAGCAGATTTGATATAAAAAAGGAAAGTGAAAATGAATCTTATCATCCAGGTAGATGTGCTAATATAAATATAGGAATAGATACAATTGCAATAATTGGAGAAGTACATCCAGAAGTATTGAATAATTATGGAATAGAAAAAAGAGCATATTTAGCAGAAGTTAACATAACAAAATTGATAAAATATTGTAAAAGTAGTAAGAAATATGTTGAAATACCAAAATTTCCAGCAGTAGAAAGAGATATAGCAGTTATTGTAGATGAAGATGTTGAAGTTGGAGAAATTGAAAGAATAATTACTAAAAAAGGTAAAAAATTATTGGAAAGTGCCAATTTATTTGATATATATAGAAATGAAAAATTAGGCGAAAATAAAAAGAGCATAGCATATAGTTTGATTTTTAGAGACAAAAATAAAACTTTAAGTGATGAAGAAATAAATAAAACAATGGAAGAAATAATAACAGAGTTAGAAAAGAAATTAAATGCACAATTAAGAAAACAATAAAAAGTGATAAGTGCTAACAAAAATACCGAAACTAAAAAGATTGAAAGTATTGACAAAAAAGGAAAATACTTGTATAATTTTATAGTGTCTTAGAAAGTAAAAAATAACAATAGATATATACATATATCGAATAGCAAGGGGGGAATAAAAATGGCACAACCAAAAAGAAGATGGTCAAAAGCAAGAACACATTCAAGAAGATCAACTTGGAAAAAAGAACAACCAAAATTTGCAAGTTGTCCACATTGTCATGAGCCAGTAATGCCTCATAGAGTTTGTAAAAACTGTGGATATTATGATGGAAAAGAAATCGTTTCTAAGAAAGAAACAGAAAATGCATAATCTAATATGAGAAATATGAATATAATGAGTTATTCATATTTCTTTTGCTTTTATATTTTATTTTGAATATTATTTGTGTTATTATTAGATAAGAAATGATTTATTAAAATGAGGTGAATAACTAATATGCCAAATAAAAGAATACTTTCAATGACTATTAATAATGAAAGCTTTGAATTTAATAGTACAATACAATCATCCTTAGAAAATGCTGAAGATGAATTAATTAAAATAAATGAAACAATAGAATCTATAAAGAGTTTAAAACCACAATGTGATAAATTAGATTATGCATTAGCAGCAAGTTCTGGTGTATTGTGTGGAATAATAGACATATTTTTGATAGGAAAACCAGGTGAATCACGTATAGAAGAAATAACGGATAAATGGTTTGAAGAAAAAGTAAATGATTTTGCAAGATTAAATGGATGGAGTGGAGACAAAAGTCTATCATGTGCTATAAGATATTTAGAAAAAAAATACAAAATACCTTATGATCAAAATGGAATAGGTGAAGCAACATTGGATGTATTAGGATTAAATCCATCGAATCATCATTTCAAGTCTTTGGGACATAATCCAACACTATTAGGTTTATTTTTTTCAATATTAGATCAATTCACGAATTCATCGCATTTTGTATCAGATGGTAATTTAATATCTTTAGTGAAAGTAGGCAATGAATGTGAATTGAAAGGTAATGATATACCAAGTAAATTCTTATGTGCTTTTACAAATTGGTTTGGACATATTATTTCAGATGTATCAGGTTCGTCATCAAGTAAAGGTAGAGGAATGGGAGTACCATCACCAATTATGTGTTGGATAAACGATATTATTGTTTTAAAAAATCAGCTTAATATACCAATAAATGAATTTGATAAAAGCATTAATGAAATTGCTATAAAAATATATGAAAAAGGATTTGATGCAAGATTTCAGACAGCTCAAATGATACCTGTATTTGTAAATGAACTAATAGTAAGATTAATTTATTCAATAAGAAGAGCAATCAAATATTTTAGTGTGGAAAATAACGAAAAAAGAACTTTTAATTTATTATGGAGAAATTGCAAACCATTTAATAATACTGTTAAAAGGATGCTTACAGTTGCTCATGCTACATTTTGTTTAGTAGATTTTGGTGATGCTACAATAAGAGGAATTTCTAGGGAATATGGAAGTTTTAATATTGAAGAATTTCTTTTACGTTTGAATATTGCTGGAATCGGAAGATTTATTGTTTCTCTGTATGGTGAAACTAGTAGAGCTTTAGACTATAATAATCATTTAAAGCAAATTGAATTTGAAAAAAATAAAAAAGCAATTATTTTGGACTATATTGATGGATTAAATGAATTATCAAAATTATATAATGATAAACAACTTTTAATATTTGTTAATGACCTAAAAAGTAGTGAGGCTTATAAAAGTATTTTTGATAGTTCTATAGAATTAGCGAAAATGAGAAAAGTTCAAGAAAATAAAATAATAAAAAATAAATCAGATATTGATTCATATTTTAAAAGTAAGGATGGTGAAAGTTAAATGAGTAATAAACTAAAGTTAGTGCAGGAACGAATTAAAAATACTATAAATGAAACGAACAATAAAATTGAAATTTTAGGAGAACACACTAAAAAGATATATAATTCACTTAACGAAATTCAATTAAAATTTGATGCTATAAGACATATGCCTAGTGAAAACAAATTGCAATATGAACGATTAAAACAAATAAGATTACAATGGATAGACCAAGCACAAAAAATTGAAAAAGATTATCAAAAAGCAACAATTAAAGGAATTGGAATTGGAACCGCTGGAGCAACAGCAGGAGTAGCTGTAGTCGCATTAGGACCTACTGCAGCAATGGGAATTGCTACAACATTCGGAGTAGCATCAACTGGTACAGCAATATCCTCATTAAGTGGTGCTGCTGCAACAAATGCAGCATTAGCTTGGTTAGGTGGAGGAACCATTGCAGCAGGTGGTGGTGGAATGGCTGCAGGAAACGCCATAATAGCATTAGCAGGACCAATTGGATGGTCAATTGCAGGTATTGCACTATTAGGAAGTGGCCTATTATTTTGGAAGGCAAAAAGTGAACAAGATAGGTTAGAGGAAATATTTACTTTAATTAGTGAAAGAGATATTAAATCTTATGAATTAGCAATAGTTGAAATTAATGAAAGAATTTCTAGAATAACAAATGAAACCAAAATGCTAGATACTGCAATAGAAAATATAAAAGATTTCGGAGTAGATTATGAAAAAATGACTGAAAAACAACAGTATGAACTTGGAACATATTTGAATTTAATGAATTCATCAACGCAATTATTAATTAATCCTATATTAGGATTGCAACCTAAATATTCAGAAAGTGATATTGAAATTTTTTCACAAGACAAACTGATTATTAAGATGTATGACTTGAAAGAATGGCAAAAAAATTTATTAGTTATACTTGCAAATCTTTTATATAAAATTGAATTAAATGATATGGATAAAAAATTGTTACTAAAAGTATTCAAAAAAAATAAAGAGTTTTTATCTTCGATTAATATAGAAAAAAATAAGTTAAATACGGAGATTTTCGATATAGTTCAGTTAGCAATTAATTATAAAGCTAATAATTTAGAGCAAGATAAGATTTAATATAATAAACCAAAATGATCAAAAATAATAATCCATTAATAGTATTTTATAAAGGAGTTAAAATTATGTTAAATGCAATAAAAAGAGCACTAATAGTTATATCAGGAGTTATTTTACAATTTGGATTTGCCATTGTAATAAGATTATTTTTTTATAAATATCTTGGAATGATTACATTATTTTACAGTATGGCAAGTATTTTAATTGTTCTTGGTATATTGAAAGAAAGTACAAGGCTTTCAAATGACTTACCATGGGTAATATTGATTTTAATATTCCCAATATTTGGAACAATTTTATTAATTACTTTAGGAAAAAATTATTCTAAAAACAAATTATTAAAAAGTATATTTGAATATGAAAAAAAGTATAATAAATATCTAGTTCAAGAAGAAAAAATCAAAAAAGATATAGATGATAAAAAATTAGATAATATTAGTTATTTAATAAATAGAACAAATTATTTTGTGAGTACTAACAATGAAATTAATTATTATAATTTCGGGGAAAAATTTTATCCTGAATTATTAAAAGAATTAAAAAAAGCCGAAAAATTTATATTTATGGAATACTTTATTATTAATGAAGGCATTATGTGGAATAGTATTTTAGACATATTAAAAGAAAAAGCAGCTAAAGGTGTAGAAGTTAGAATATTATATGACGATATGGGAAGTATTGCTATGCTTTCAACAAATTATTCAAAACAACTTGCTAAGTATGGCATAAAATGTATTACATTTAATAAATTAAGTCCTTTCAGAGGAATATTTATGAATAATAGGGATCACCGAAAAATCACAGTAATAGATGGAAAAGTGGCTTTTTCTGGTGGAGTGAATTTAAGTGATGAATATATAAATGTTAATAGTAAGTTAGGAATATGGAAAGATAATGGAATTAAAATTGTTGGAGATGCTATTTGGAATTTAACAGTTATGTTTTTAACTTTATGGAATGCTAATATAAATGAAGATAAAGATATTACAAAATTTAAATATAATTTTAATAATAGTGATAAGAATAATGGTTATGTTATTCCTTATGGAGTTGCACCACTTCATAAAGATTTAATCGGAGAAGATGTTTATATTAATATGATTAATAGTGCAAAAAGTTATTTATACATAATGACACCATATTTAATTATCGATACCGATATGGTTAATTCACTTTGTAGAGCGGCTAAAAGAGGTGTAGATGTAAGAATAATTGTACCGGGTATTCCAGATAAAAAAATAGTTTATACACAAACAACTTCATTCTTTAGAGTACTACACGATAATGGAGTAAAAATTTATAAATATACAAATGGATTTGTTCATTCGAAAGTATTTTTATCAGATGATATTCGAGCAGTAGTAGGAACAATAAATATGGATTATAGAAGTTTATATCTTCATTTTGAAAATGGAATTTATATGGAAGAGGTCAGTGAAATACAGAAAATTGCTGAAGATTTTGAAAGTACTTTTAAAGATAGTAAAAGATTAAATGATACAGATGTTAAAGCAGGAGTTATTAAATCTTTATGGCAAGCTATATTAAGATTATTTGCACCATTGTTTTAGATAATACATTTGAAAGAAGTCTGTAACGAAAACAAGTTCAATGTCATAACATATATAAAAAATGAGAGGAGTTTGTTTTTTTATGGATTATGAATTAATGATGAATGGAAATGTTAAAATAGGACAAAAAGCACCAGACTTTGAAGCTATAACAACAATGGGAAAAGTTAGTTTAAATGATTATAAAGGAAAATGGTTAATACTATTTTCACATCCAGGAGATTTTACCCCCGTCTGTACAACTGAAATGATAGCTTTTACAAGAGCTAATACATATTTTAAAGAGTTAAATACAGAACTATTAGGACTAAGCATAGATAGTAATTCATCTCATCTTGCGTGGGTGTATGATATTTATTGTAAAACAGGAATAAAAGTATCTTTTCCAATTATAGCTGATAGAAATGGAGAAATTGCAAGAAAATATGGGATGATTTCAAGTGACATAAGTAATACGGAAACAGTAAGAAATGTATTTGTAATTGATGATAAAGGAACAATAAGAACAATTTTAATTTATCCATTAAATATTGGACGATTCATTCCCGAAATAATTAGAATTGTTCAAGCTTTACAAATGGCAGATTGTAGCAATGGTTCAACTGCGGCAAATTGGATGCCAAATCAACCAGTTATTGTACCAGCACCACAGACATTTGAAACTTTACAGGCTAGAAATGCAGAAATTGAGAAAAATCGTAATGGAATTACTTGGTATTTAAGCTTTAAAGAACCACCGGAAAAATGTATTGGAGAAATTGAATAGTATTTTTTTTATTTGCCATAATAATAGTGATATTACGAAAGTAATTCGTATATTCTTATTTAGGAGGTAAAAAATGGAAGGAAATCAAAAAATTCACTGTACAGTAGGTAGCTGTAAATACAATAATGAAGAAAATAATGTTTGTATATTAAAGGCAATACAAGTAGAACCAACTATAGATACTAAAACAAAAAAGCCAGATGAGTCAATGTGCGCAAGCTATCAATATGAAAAACAGTAAGACTAGTTTAACACATATTGGGTATTTAAATGCCTAATATTGTTATTGGATAGTAGTCAAATCCTTAATGTAGTTGTTACTGCATAAATAATATATTATTATAGCACTAGCAACTACATTAAGGATTTGACTACTATTCAGTAACCTAATATGTGTAAATATTAGTGATTTAACTTGACATATTCGATTTTTAGAAATAAAATAAAAATTGTAAAAAATATGTAAAGGTACATAGCCAGAAAGAGAGGTTTATATGTTAGTAACAACTAATGAAATGTTTAAAAAATCAATGCAAGAGGGATTTGCAATAGGAGCATTTAATGTAAACAATATGGAGATTATACAAGCTATTATGGATGCAGCAGCAGAAAGTAAATCACCAGTTATATTACAAGCTTCTTCAAGTGCAATCAAATATGCTAGAATAAATTATTTAATGAAAATGGTGGAAGCGGCAGTAGAGGAACATCCAGAAGTTCCAGTAGCTATTCATTTAGATCATGGACCAGATTTTGAAACGGCAAAAATGTGTATAGATAATGGCTTTACATCTGTTATGATAGATGGGTCTAAATATGATTTTGAAGAAAATGTAGCATTAACTAAGAAAGTTGTAGATTATGCACATAGTAAAGGAGTAGTAGTAGAAGCAGAACTAGGAAAATTAGCAGGAATTGAAGATGATGTAAATGTTTCAGAAGAAGATAGTATGTATACTAATCCAGCACAAGCAGAAGAGTTTGTAAGAAAAACAGGATGTGATTCTCTAGCTATTGCAATAGGTACAAGTCATGGAGCTTATAAATTTAAAGGAGAGGCAAAATTAAGATTTGATATATTAAAAGAAATAAAAAATAAAATTCCTAACACACCTATAGTATTACACGGCGCTTCTACAGTTATTCCTGAATTAGTAGATATGTGTAATAAGTACGGAGCAAATATACCAGGAGCAAAGGGAGTTCCAGATGAAATATTACATGAAGCTAGTATTTCTGGAGTTTCAAAAATAAATGTAGATACAGATTTAAGATTAGCTATGACAGCAGGAATTAGAAAAGTTTTTGTGGAAGATCCAAGTGCTTTTGATCCTAGAAAATATTTGACTCCAGCAAGAGAATTAATAAAAGAAACAGTAAAACATAAAATGATTGATGTATTTGGCTCAAGTAATAAAATATAAGAAATAAAAAAGAGGGAATAAAAAAAGAAAGTTAATTCCTTCTTTTTATTAATATCTTTTTAAAGTTTGTTCTATTTTTCTTTGAGCATCTTTTTTGGCAATATCTTCTCGTTTATCGTAAAGCTTTTTACCTTTACCTATACCTAATTCCATTTTGACGAAACTGTTTTTAAAATATATACTAATAGGAATGAGGCTATATCCTTTTTGCTTAACTAAAGCGAATAATTTATTAATTTCTTGTTTATTTAAAAGTAGTTTTTTATCTCTTAACGGATCTTTATTAAAAATATTTCCTTGCTCATAAGGACTAATATGCATTCCAGACACATATACTTCATTTCCTTTTATAAAAGCGTAACTATCCTTTAAATTTACTTTTCCATTTCTAATAGATTTAATTTCAGTACCAAAAAGTACAATACCTACTTCTAATTTATCTTCAATGTTATAATTATGAAAAGCAGTAGGATTTTTAGCTATTAATTTTGTATTCATTTATAATTACCTCGATTTTTTTATAATTATAACATACACAACTAAAAAAAGATACATATTTATTAAAATATATATCTTTTTTAGTCTAATTAATCATTAGAATCTTGAGAAGAAGTTAGTTGCATAGAATAATACCACACAAGTGCAACGATTGCTATTGCAGCAATACCTAAAATAAGCCATGTCCAAGCAGTAGAACCCATTCCCATAAATGTAGTATCATCAGTAGCAGCTGTTCTAGTAGCTGTATATGAACCATTATTATTGTTTGTTGTTCTAGTTGCTGAATTTACATTATTGTTGTCATTTCTATTGTCATTAGTCATACCAGTTGTTGTATTGTTAGCAGAATTTTCCATATCTCCAGTAGCGTCTTTTGAAGCATTAGAAATATCTTTTACAGCCCCTTCTACAGCATTTTCAGCTCCACCAACTACGTTTCTAACGTCATTTACAGCATTGTCCATACCATTGTTGGCAAATGTCATGTTGAAAGAAAAAATAATAGCTAGAAGTATACCTATTGCAATAAATATTTTTTTGCTCATAAGAAATCCTCCCATAATAAATATAATTATAAAAAATTAGTTTTCACATAAAAATGTAAAAATTAAAATTCTATTAATAGTATTTAAAAATTTGGACAAAATATACATGCAAAAAAATGCAAAAAAAAATAAAAACTCTAAAAATAGAGTTTTAAAAATTATCTTTTTAAACGAATTAAAATAGCTATTGCTAATAAAATTAAAAGTATTCCAACTACAATTAAAAGAATATTTAATATATTAGTTAACTGATTATCTGAACTAGAAGTATTGTCAATATTTTTTACTGTTGTAGATTCGGTAGATGTAGTTGTAGATGTGGAATTACTATTATAAGTGTTAGTAGTGTCATTATTACTAGATGAATTACTAGATGAGTTAGTAGATACATTGTTAGAAGCACTATTGTCGGTCAAATTCATATCTACTGCAAAAGAACATGTAGTAAATGTAAATATTATAAAAGAAATAATAATGTTAACTAATATTTTAAAAAAATTTGACATTTTTTTTAACCTCCAATATAAAATATAAATTGTTTGGAATTTTTGATACTGTATAATCATATCACAAAATATAAATGCATGTCTAGTGATTTGTATAAAACTTTTCAAAAATTGTTAATAGATAATAGAGAAATAATTGATGTAGTTGCTATTGCTATGAAATATATTATTTAAATGAAATTATTGTATTTTACGGTTTTTTGTGATATATTATAAAAAATAAGACAATAAAGGAGAGTAAGACAAAAATGAAATTGGATTTAGAATATATTACTAATTACATAAATCAAAAAATAGAGCAAGATGATAAAATAATAAAAATTACATTTTATGAATTGAGAATTAAAGAAAAACTAACAGAAGAACAAACACAATATTTTTTAAACCTAAGTATACAAAGGTTAGAAAATATGGGATATAAGATATATACGCAAGGAGAATATTATAATTTTAATGGAAAGGATACTTTGATAGAAAATAATATTTTTTATGTAGCTATAAAACAATGAAAATACAGAATAAAATCACATATTAAAAAAATACACAAAAAATAAAAAAAATTTGTAAAATTGTTGAAAAAATTTTTTATTAAGGTTATAATATGTAATATAAAATTAAAGAAAGGAAGATGTGAGATGAAGAAAACATTAACAATTGCAGTATTATTTGTAATATTAGTAACATTAGTATTGACAGGAGTAAAAGCAGTAACAGGAGCAACATTAGCTGATGAAATTTATAAAAAATTATCATCATATGGAATGTCAAGCTCAGACAAAGTAAGAATAGAAAGACATGTAAAAGATATAACAGAAGAAAAAGCTAATGTAATACTAAGCAAAGTTGATGAAGCCGTACAAGTTATGGAAAGAGACAACGTTACTGATTTTAGAAAATTATCATCTGAATCAAAAAGTGAAATTCAAACATTAGCACAAGAAGCTGCAAATACAATAGGTTATTCATTAACATTTGAAAATGGATCAGTTAAAGTTTACGATAATGAAGGTAAATTAGTAGAAACTGTTTCAATGGCAAATAATGGAAGTTTAGCTTATACTGGAAACAGCAGTGTAATTTTAGTTGCTTCTTCAATAGCAGTAATTGCCCTAGCTACAATAGTTGTTGCTAAAACAAAATTTGCTAAAGTTGGAGCATAATTAAATGTTAAAAATGATGAGAGCAACTATTATAGATATAATAGTTGCTTTATTAATGGTTATAATTATAATAGGAGGAATCTATTTATCTTTAGGGCAGAAGATAGAAGAAACTGTACTGTTAATAAATCAAGTAGCAATTAAAAAAGATTCAGTATTTAAACAAGAACCAATAGAGATTGATACTTCAAGTAAAAAATTACAAACTTATCCTGAATATGGAACTCAATATGCTACAATACAAATTCCTAAAATCAATGTAAATTTACCAGTATATTTTGGGGATACGCTTGAAATATTAAAAAAAGGAGTAGGACATTCAAGTGGTAGTTATTTTCCAGGAGAGGGTGGATCTATTATTTATATGGGACACAATTCTCAAAATGTATTTCGTAGGTTTTCTGAACTTCAAAAAGGTAATGAAATAAAAGTAACAACAACATATGGAGAATATAATTACAAAATTTATGACATGCAATTAGTAAAAGAAACTGAGACAGAAAAGCTTCCAATTCAACAAGAAAAAGAAATATTAATGGTATATACATGTTATCCATTTAATAACATTGGATATGCAACACAAAGATATGTTGTATATGCCGAATTAGAAGAATAAGAAGGGAGCAGTTATGAAAGTTTTATTAAATATAATTAAATATATTACAGTTATGTTATTAGCATGTTGTATAATAGGATTAGTAGCTATAAATATAATTTCTACTACAATCTTAAAAAAACAATTTGTTTTAGGAAAATTAGAGGATACAAATTATTATGAAGAAATAAAAAAAGAAATTGAATCGAATTTTGAAAATTATATTGGTCAATCAGGATTGGATGAAAATGTTATTAAAAACATTATTTCAGTTGAGCAGATAAAACAAGATACAAATATTATTATAGATAATATTTATGATGGTGAGAATATTACTATTAATACAGAAACAATAGAAACAAGCTTAAAAAATAACATAAATACATCATTAAATAATCAAAAATTAAATGTAACCCAGCAAAATGCAATAAATCAATTTGTTGAAAAAATAGTAGAACAATATAAAGAAACTTTGTCACACACAAATTATGAAGAAACTATACATAATGTTATTACTAAAGTAGAAAATATTATTGAAAAAGTTAAAGGAATATTAATTATAGCTGTAATTGTATGTGTTATATTAATATTTATATATAATTGTAAGACATTATTAGAAGCAATAGCTAATATTGGAATTTCACTTGTAACAACTGGTGTATTTTATATTATTGTAAAAATATATCTAACTTCTAATATTAAAGTTTCTAATTTACTTGTTTTAAATAATTCAATATCAAATTCTATAAAAAGTATTTTAAATTATATGTTAGATAATATGTTGACATATGGAAGTATTTTATTAGCTATTGGAATAGTAGCAATTTTAATTGGAAATATTAAAACACAGACTAAAAAAGCAAGAAGAGAAAAATAAATATTATTTAGGAGCCTATCAGTAAAATGATAGGTTTTTTTTATACCTAAAAAATATTAAATATTAATAAAATGAGGTGATTAGAATGTTTTTTTTAAGAAAAACATTATTTAGCAATGTAACAGAAAAATGGCTTTTATATAAAAAATTTTCTATAAAGCAATCTACTTATTATAGATATAATTATATTGTTAATAAATATATAAATTCATATTTTAAAGGAAAAAAAGTTTCTTTTTTTGAAAATTATGATTTCAATAAATATGTTGAATATTTATCAAAAAATTTATCATCCAAAACAGTTTCTGATATAGTGATAGTATTTAAATCTATATTAAAATATATAAATACAAATTATAATACGAATTATAATTTAAATTTAATAGCTATTCCTAAACAGAAAAAAAAAGAAACAAAAATATTAAATGAGCGAGAGATAGAAAAGCTTGAAAAATTTTGCGTAAATACACATAATGCAAGATATATAGGTATAGTAATTTGTTTAAATACAGGATTAAGAATAGGAGAAATCTGTTGTTTAAAATGGAAAGATATAAATTTAAAAGAAAAAATAATTGTAGTTAATAAGACAGTTCAGCGTATTTATAAAGGTAAGAATAAAACTGAAATGCAAATAGGAGAACCTAAAACAGACAGTTCTACTAGAAAAATTCCAATATCAAATAAATTAATGCATATTTTAAAAAAGCTAAAACAAATAAATAATATAAGTGATGAGATGTATTTTTTAACAGGAACTACAAAGATTTTTGAACCTCGTAATTATTATGCTTTTTATAAAAAAATTCTTAATTTATGTAATATTCAGAATTATAATTTTCATGTACTTAGGCACACTTTTGCAAGTAATTGTATAAAAATTGGTATGGATGCAAAATCTTTAAGTGAATTATTAGGACATTCTGATGTAAATATTACTTTAAATAGATATGTACATTCGTCTTATAGTATAAAGAAAAAATTTTTGGACAAACTGTAAAATATGTAGAATAAAAAGAGAGAAGTTTTAAAGATACAAAAAATACCGAAACTTAAAATATAGGTGTATTTACAAAAATATTACATTTATGGTATAATTAACTTATAAAAAACTAAAGAGGTGGTAAGATAAATGGTAGTACTTGCAGTTATATATATATTATTATTGGTAATATTTGCATTGATAGCATATGCGGTAGTACAAATTAAATTATTTGGAATAAAGATAAAAGATTTTTGGAGCTTTATTGAAGCTAACCAGATATTAGATAAATTATACAAATTTGCAAAACAGTATGAAAAAATGACACCGCAAGAACAAATTATTTATTTATCAGAAGCAGAAAGAGTATTTATTGCATTTGATAAAGTTCCAGATGAATTGTGGGAAGAAGAATATGGAAAATATAAAGAAGTATTAAACAAATACAAAGATATAAAAATGCTTAGATGGGCATCTAATTAAAAAATAAAAATCCTTCAGATTAGCTGAAGGATTTTTATTTTTACTTCTTATTATCATGAAAATCTTTCTTTTTATCTTCTTTAACAATTTCTTTCATAGCACCTAAACTACTTAAAGCACTTGTTGCTTCAAAAGGAATAAATACTTTATTAGCATCTCCTTTAGCAACTTCTTCTAAAGCTTCTAAAGATTTTAATTGAACTAATTTATCGTTAGGATCAGCCTTTTTCATTGCATCATAAACCATTTCAATTTCTTTAGCTTTAGCTTCTGCTACTTCTTTTATAGCTTTAGCTTCACCACTAGCTCTTCTAATTTTGGATTCACTGTCAGCTTCAGCCTCAAGAATAGCAGCTTGTTTTTTACCTTCAGCAATTGTTATTGCAGATTGCCTTTGAGCTTCAGCTTCAAGAATTAAAGCTCTTTTATTTCTTTCTGCATTCATTTCTTTTTCCATAGCATCTCTAATATCCGCAGGAGGAGTAATATCTTTAATTTCAACTCGATCTATTTTACATCCCCATCTATCTGTTGCTTCATCTAATACAACTCGTAGTTTATCATTAATACTATCTCTAGAACTAAATGTTTCATCTAAATCCATTTTACCTATAATATCACGAATAGTTGTAATTGCTAGATATTCAATACCTTTCTTTAAACTTTGAATTTCATAAACTGCTTTTGCAGGATCTGTTATTTGATAAAAAACAACAGTATCTATAGTAATTGTAACATTATCTTTTGTAATAACTCCTTGAGGTGGAACGTCCATTGTTTGTTGTTTAAGACTTACAACACTTCTTACATGGTCAAAAAATGGAACAATTATTGTAAGACCAGCATCAGCAACTTTATAAAATTTTCCTAATCTTTCAATTATGTACACCTCAGATTGTTTAACAATTTTAATAGACATAAATGCTATCACTAATATGATAACAAGTAAAATTAATAAAAAAGTCATAATAAAAACCTCCTTTTATTTAAATATAATTCAATTATTTAATTGCAGAAGAAATAGGGCGAACTATTGCTTTTACACCAGCAATTTTTACAATTTCTACTTTATTACCTTTTTCTATGTTAATAGAATTTTCCCCTTCTGCTGACCAAATTTGACCGTCAACTTTAATTTGCCCAATGTTATTTATAGAATCTATACTTTTAGTAACTATTGCTTTTTTACCTATAATAGCAAAGGCATTAGTTTTTGTTTCCTCAGTATTCATAAATTTTTTTACAAAGGGTTTTGTTGCAAAAATTAATATTGCAGAGCATATTATAAATATTGAAGTTAGTATAATTAAGTCAGAGATAAAAAAACTAAAGCACATTGTAATTAATGCAGCTACACCTAACCAAAATACTAAAAAACCTGCTGTAAAAATTTCTGCTACAAAAAATAATCCAGCAGCTATTAACCAATAATGCCACATAAAAAAACCTCCTAAAAAACATCTACTAATATTATACTACAAAAACCTTAAAAAATAAAGACTTTTGAGAAATTTAAATAAATGATTCAATAAACTTGTATTTATTGTAAAAAAATGATATAGTAAAGATGACTAAAAACAAAGGAGAAAGAAAAAATGAATGAAAAAGGAATAACTCTAATAGCTTTAGCATTAACTATAGCAATAGCGATAATTATTGCAGGAGTATCTATTACTATTGCAACAATTGATAAAAAAGAAATGGATGAAAGAATATCAACTACGGAATTGTCAATGGTAGGAGAGGCTGTGCTAGAAACAAGAACTAAGTATGAACTAGTAAATGAAGAAGCTAAAAATATTGGGGATCAAATTAGCGAAACTATGTATAAGGAAATAGACGAGATACTGCAACATGAAGGACTACAATTAATAGAGGCTATGGAACAGTATGTTGTTTTAATACCTGGTATTGGATTAAAAACATTGGGAATAACTAATACGCAAGACACTTATGTAGTAAACTTTAATACAGGTGAAGTTTTCAATTATACAAAACAGAGAACTAAAAAAGGAACTTTATTATATTTAAGAGCATATAGTAAATAAATTTGTACTTAATAAAAGGAGAGTTAAACACTTGTTATGGAAAATATAAGTGAGGAGCTAAATATTAGTAAGGAATATATTTTTTTCAACCAACCAATGAAAGATTATACTTCTTTTAAAGTTGGAGGAAATGCACAGTGCCTTATAAAAATAAAAAATGAAGAAGACTTAATAAAAGTAGTAAATTATACAAAAGCTAAAAGTATACCTTTAACAATAATAGGAAATGGAAGTAATTTACTTGTCCTAGATGGTGGAATTAAAGGAATAGTTGCCAAAATAGAAATAGAGGATTTGCTAATAGAAGAACAAGACAAAGATGTAATAGTAAAAGTTGGTGCTGGATATAAATTATCAATGCTTTCGCAAATACTATTAAAAAAAGAAATAACAGGATTTGAAGAATTATCAGGTATTCCAGGAACAATTGGTGGTGCTATTAGAATGAATGCAGGTGCATATGGTAAGGAATTTAAAGACATTGTAGATAAAGTAATTTGCATTGATTATAATGGTCAAAAAGTAGAATTTGGTAATTCTCAAATGAAATTTGAATATAGAAATAGTATGCTAAAAAATAACAAATATATTGTTTTATATGCAAAATTATATTTAAAAAAAGGACAGAAAGAAAAAATAAAAGAAAAAATGGTAGAATATGGTAAATCTAGAAAAGAAAAACAACCTCTAGAATATCCAAGTGCTGGAAGTACATTTAAAAGAGGAAATGATTTTATTACTGCTAAAATAATAGATGAAGCAGGTTTAAAAGGATATACTATAGGTGGAGCTATGGTATCAACCAAGCATAGTGGATTTATAATAAACAAAGGAAATGCAACAGCAAAAGATATTGTAGATTTGATAGATTATATAAAGAAAGAAATTAAAAAAAAGTTTAACAAAAAAATTGAACTAGAAATTGATATTATAGGAGAGAAGTTATAAGATGAAAGGATTTATGCAATGGTTTAAGTCAAGTAGCAAAATGAAAAGATGGATATTTTTAATATTGGTAGGAATAATATGTGCATGCTATGGATTGGCAGAAATTTTGGTAATGAAGGAAATTTCTTTTTTAGAGGTTGGAAAAGTTGTAGCAATCTTTGTTATAGGATTTATAGCTATAATATTGGGATTAGTTTTTTTAAATAAAAGAACTCTAGAAATTTTAGTTGAATCAACAGATGAGAGAATGGAAAATAAAAAAAATGTAAATGTAAAATCTCTTATTTTCGATAAAAAAGTTTATGACCAAGGACCCAATATAGTAGTCATAGGTGGTGGGACAGGGCTAAATACCGTTTTATCAGGATTAAAAAATTATACTAATAATATAACTGCAATAGTTACAGTTTCAGATTATGGAGAAGCAATTACAGATTCTAGAAAAGAATTAGGTATATTACCATTAGATGATGTGAAAGATAGTATTATTTCATTGTCAATTAAAGAAAAATATACGAATGCATTATTTAATTATGAATTTAAAACAGGCAAATTAAGAGGATTAAGGTTTTCAGATATATATTTTTCAGCTATGAGAAATATAAGTGGAAATTTTGAAGAATCCATTATAAAAAGCAATGAAATTTTCAATATGGTAGGAAAGGTAATACCTGTAACTTTAGATGAAATGAAAATTGCCGCAGAACTTGCAAATGGATATGTAGTTGAAGAAAAATCACGAATACCTGAAGTGGTATCAGATAAATTAACCAAGATTAGTAGAATACTGATTAGTCCAGCTAATTGCAAACCTGCTCCAGGAGTAATAGATGCTATAAAAAAAGCAGATTGTATAATAATAGGACCTGGAAGTTTATATACAAATGTAATACCAAATCTTTTAGTAAATGGAGTAACAAAAGCAATAAAAGAAAGTATAGCAATAAAGGTATATGTAAGTAATATAATGACAGAACCAGGTCAAACTGATAATTATACTGTATCAGATCATTTAAATGCAATTATAGACCATTGTGGATCAGGTATAATAGATTATTGTATATATGATACAGGAGAAATTGTACCAGAATTTATAAAAAAATATAATTTAGAAGGACAAGATTTAGTAGAACAAGATATTGAAAAAACAAAAGGAATAAAATTTTTACAAAGAAATTTATCTACTATAAAAGAAGGAAATATTCGACATGATCCAAATTTAGTGGCAGAATCAATTATAGAATTAATATGTGATGACTTAAAATATCAAGACAAACAAAATGACCCTCAATATTTAATGCTAAATACTAAATTAAGAGAAGACAAAAGGATAAACAAAATAAAAAAATCGATGGAAAAAAGAAGCAAAAATAAACATAAACCAAAAAGGGAAAAAAGAGGAAAGAGTAAATTTAGTAGTAAATATAGTGAAAGAATAGCATCAATAAAAGAGTCAGATAAAAAGTTAAAAAATAATACAGAAGGAAGATCAACTAAGGGAGTTTATAGAAAAAATACTACTAGAACGGTTACAAATAGATCTGGTGAAAAAAGTACTTTAGAAAAAAGAACAAATAAAGTAACCAATAGTAATAAACTAAATGATGAAAATGCAAGAATATCTCAAGAGTTAAGAAGAGAGATGTTAAAAAAACTAGAAAATAGTAAATTAAATGGAAAATAAAAAATGGAGGAGAAAATGGAATTTACCAAGGAAAATTTAAGTTTAGAAGAAGCACTAAAGAAGGAATGGCTTATAACTAATGGAATAGGAGGATATAGCTCATCTACAATAATAGGAGCAAATACAAGAAGATATCATGGATTATTGATAGCTCCATTAACACCACCAGCTAGAAGATTTTTAATACTTTCAAAATTAGATGAAAGTATTGAAATAGAAGGAAAAAAACATGAGCTGTATACAAATATTTGTAATGGTTATGTTTCAGAAGGTTTTAAATATCAAGAAGAATTTAAAAAGATATATGTACCTATTTTTACATATAAAGTAGATGATATAAAAATAACAAAAATGATATCTATGCAATATGGAAAAAATACAGTAGGTGTGTATTATAAGATAACTGGTGGAGAGAAGAAAGCTAAATTAACATTAGCACCAATAGTAAATTTTAGGGATTTTCATGCAGTTAATGCAGATCACAAATTTGAGTTAAGACAAAATATAAATAACAATAAAGTAAAATTAATAGTTGATGGAAATTCTGAAATACCAATATATATGAATATATCAGAAGGAATTTATATTGAACATAAAAACGATATATTTTATAATATGTTTTATTTAGAAGAACAAAAAAGAGGATTTTATCCACAAGAAAACCATATAGTTACTGGTAGATTTGAAATAGATATAGAACCAAGGCAAGAAAAGGAAATATCATTTGTATGCTCTTTAGAAGAAAATATAGAACAAATAAACGTTAAAAAAATGATAAATGAAGAAATTATACGTTTAGGAGAATTATTTAATAAATCACTTTTAATAGATTTAGGAAAAGAAAAAACGCAAAAAGAATTAGAAAGAGACAGTATGATAAGAGAATTCTTAATTGCAACAGACAATTTTATTGCATATAGACCAAATTTTAGATTACACACAATTATAGCTGGATTTCCTTGGTTTTTAGATTGGGGACGTGATACATTAATAGCTTTTGAAGGACTTTTGTTAGTTACAAAGAGATTTGAAATAGCTCGAGAAGTATTACTTACTATGACAAGGGATATTAAATTTGGCTTAGTACCTAATGGATATTCAGGATATGATAATAGGCCATTGTATAATAGTGTTGATGCTTCATTACTCTTATTTGAGCAAGTACAAAAATATATTGAATATACAGGAGATTATAAATTCATAAAAGAAAATTTATATGAAAAGTTAGAAGAAATTATAGAAAACTATTGTAAAGGAATAAATGTTGACGATAATAATATTTATTTAGACGAAGATGGTTTAATAGTATCTGGTACTGAATATACACAAAATACATGGATGGATGCAAAATATGCAGGAATAGCAATAACTCCACGTAATGGAAAAGCTGTGGAAATAAATAGTATGTGGTATAATGCTAATATGATTATGGCAACATTAATTGCTAAAATAGGTGAAAAACGTAATGAAAAAAAATATAAACAATTAGCTAAAAACTGTAAAATATCATTTAACAATAAATTTTACAATAAAAGAAAAAAATGTTTATATGATGTAATAGGAGATGGAAAAATAAGACCAAATCAATTATTTGCATTTAGTTTAACATATCCGATAGTAGATTTACAATCAGAAACTGCTAAAAATACAATTAATACAGTAGAGAAAAAATTATTAAACAATTATGGACTAAAAACTTTAGCAAAAGGTGAAGAAGACTATGTCGAAGTATATGAAGGTGATAGTGAAAAAAGAGATAAAAGCTATCATCAAGGTATTACATGGCCATGGCTATTAGGACTATATTATAATACTTTAAAAAATCAGTTAAAAGTAACAAAGAATAAGCAGGAAAAAGAAGAAATAAAGGAAAAAATAGAGAAATTTAGAAATAAAACAGAAAAAACATTTAAACAAGAATTATACTATAATGGATGTATTGGAAATATATCAGAATTATATGATTCTAGAAAGCCACAATTATGTAAAGGAACTATAGCACAAGCATGGAGTGTAGCAGAAGTATTTAGAATTATATTAGGAAAATAATTGTACCAAATGATAAAGAAACTATGAAATTGTAAACTAGGAGAAAAAGATGCTATCAATCGAAAATTTAGAAAAAGAGCTAAAAACCGGAAAATTGAATAACTTATATATTCTATATGGAGAAGAGCTATTTTTACTAGAAAGTTCTCTAAAAAAGATAAAAAATTTATTTGGAGAATGTGTAAAAGGAATTAATTATATTACAATTGACGAGAACAATGTACAAGAGCTAATGTCTGATATAGAAACTCCAGCCTTTGGATATGAAAAAAAATTAATTATAGTAAGAAACACAGGATTATTAAAAAAAGAAGGAAGAAAGAAAAATACTGAATTTACAAAACTAAGAGAAAAGATAAAAAATTATATAGAAGAAAATATAGAAATAATAAGACAAAGTATAGTTGTATTATTTATAGAAGAAGAAATAGATACAAAATTTGAATTAGTAAAAATTATAGATAAATTAGGAATTATATGTAATTTTGAGTTTCAAAAGCCAGCACAATTAGAAAAAAGAATAAAGGCAATTTGTGCTGGATATGAGGTACAAATTGATGATATAACTGTGAAATACTTTATAGAATGTTGTGGCACTAATATGCAAGAACTAATTAATGAAATAAGAAAATTGATAGAATATGTATCAGTAGGTGGAAAAATAGAAAAAGAAGATATTGATAAATTATCTATAAAAAAATTAGAAAGTGTTATATTTGATTTGACTGATAGCTTGGGAAAAAAGGAAACTAAAAAAGCATTAGACGTGCTTAGAAATTTAGTTTATGCTAAAGAACCTATTCAAAAAATATTAATTACTTTGTATAATCATTTCAGAAAAATTTATTTAGTAAAATTATCATTAAAATATAATAAAGATGTGACTGAAACGCTGGATTTAAAACCTAATCAGGTTTTTCTAGTAAACAAATATAGAACACAGGCAAAATATTTTGAAGAAAAAGAATTAAGAAATATTTTGCAATCACTAATAGACTTAGACTATCAATACAAGAATGGAAAAATTGATTTACAAATAGGATTAGAATCTATACTTTGTAGATATTTTTAATAAAGAAAATAGACAGAAAAATAAATTATTTTGCCTGTCTATTTTTTATTTATGTATAAAAAATCCATTTTCTGATAAAAATATAAAAAAATGAAATGGAGGAAATATGTTATTTGATTAACATAATTTTATAAACATGAATAATAAAAGAAAATTTAAAATTTTTTTTATAATAATAATTTTGATATTAACAGTAGCTATATATTTTAATACCAAGTCAATAGAAACATTATCTAAATATGGTTCTAGGGGAAATGAAGTAACTCAAATACAAACAAAATTAAAAAGATGGGGATATTATAATGGAAGTGTAGATGGCATTTATGGTAGTAAAACTGTAGAAGCAGTAAAATATTTTCAAAGAAAAAATGGTTTAACTGTAGATGGAATAGCAGGACCTGCTACACTTAAAGCTATGGGAATAAATAGTTCTAGTGGTACATCAAATTCTAGTACAAGTAATTCTAGTAATGTTAATTTATTATCAAGACTTATTTATGGAGAAGCAAGAGGAGAACCATATTCAGGGCAAGTTGCCGTAGGAGCGGTTGTAATGAATAGAGTAAAAAGTAGTTCTTTTCCTAATACAATATCAGGAGTAATATATCAATCAGGAGCTTTTGATGCAGTAAGTGATGGACAAATTAATTTGAATCCTGATAGTACAGCAAAAAAAGCTGCTCAAGATGCTTTAAATGGTTGGGATCCAAGCTATGGTGCAATTTATTATTTTAATCCGTCAACTGCAACTAATAAATGGATTTGGTCAAGACCTGCTACAGTTACTATAGGAAGACATAGATTTTGCAAATAATTATTATATTAAGTAACATATGGAAACAAAAATTCAATGATATTTAAGTTTCAGTATTTTTTGTAACTTTAGCACTTCTCACTTTTTATTCTACAATACGGCAACATGTAGTATATAT
>CANPZF010000013.1 GCA_947589015.1 uncultured Clostridia bacterium | reverse complement strand
TGTTGAATATCGCAAATTTATACTGAAATGTATAAATGAAGAGAGGAATATTCATTGATTCGATATTGTTTAATTAAAGATTAACAATATTAGTTAGTAAGAAAAAACAACTAAATTGTTTTAATTAAGGAACATTAACTTTGAACGAAACAAGAAAGGAATGTAATAAAAAATGGATAGAAAAATATATTTAGCTTCACCACATATGTCAGATGAAGGATATGAGAAGCAATATATAAAAGAAGCATTTGATACTAACTGGGTAGCGCCTTTAGGAGAAAATGTAAATAAATTTGAAGAAGAATTAAGTAAATATGTAGGAATAAAATCAGCAGCAGCCCTATCATCTGGAACAGCTGCAATACATCTAGCTTTAAAAGCATTAGATGTGAAAGAAGGAGATATAGTATTTTGTCCATCATTAACATTTTCAGCTACTGCTAATCCAATAGTATATCAAAATGCAACACCAGTATTTATTGATAGCGAAAGAGATACATGGAATATGGATCCTAAAGCATTAGAAAAAGCGTTTGAAAAATACCCAAATCCAAAGGCAGTAGTTGTAGTGCATTTATATGGAACACCAGCAAAAATTGAAAAAATAAAAGAAATTTGTGATAAACATAATGTTCCTTTAGTAGAAGATGCAGCAGAAAGTCTAGGAGCTACATATAAAGATAAGCAAACAGGAACATTTGGAAAATATGGAATTTATTCATTTAATGGAAACAAAATAATTACAACAAGTGGAGGAGGAATGTTAGTTTCAGAAGATGAAGAAGGAATTTTAAAAGTAAGATTTTGGGCAACTCAAGCAAGAGAACCAGCACGACATTATGAACATAAAGAAATTGGATACAACTATAGAATGAGCAATATTGTTGCAGGTATAGGTAGAGGACAATTGAAAGTTTTAGATAAAAGAATAGAACAAAAAACAAATATATTTAATAAATACAAAGAAGGTTTTGAAGATATAGAAGAAATTGAACTACAGCCAATACCTGAAAATACGAAACCAAATCATTGGCTATCAGTGATTACGTTGAAAGAAAAATCAAAAGTAACACCATTAGAAATAGTAGAGGCATTAGAAAAAGAAAACATAGAATCAAGGCCAGTGTGGAAACCAATGCATATGCAACCAGTATTTGAAGGATATGATTTTGTAAAAACAGCAGAAAAATCAGTAGCACAGGATTTATTTGAAAGAGGTGTGTGTTTACCTTCAGATACTAAAATGACAGAGGAAGAACAGGAAAAAGTAATTGAAATAATAAAAAATTTATTTGATTAAAATGGAGGCATCATATGTATAGGAAATATTTTAAAAGGATACTAGATTTTATATTAAGTTTAATAGCTCTTATCATATTAATGCCAGTAATGATTATTATATACATATTAGTAAGAATAAAATTGGGAAAACCAGTAATTTTTAAGCAAGAAAGACCAGGTAAAGATGAAAAAATATTTACTTTATATAAATTTAGAACAATGACAGATGAAAAAGATGAAAATGGAATTTTATTATCAGATGAAGAAAGATTAACGAAATTTGGTAAGTTTTTGAGAAGTACTAGTTTAGATGAATTGCCAGAATTAATTAATATAATAAAAGGAGATATGGCAATAGTAGGACCAAGACCTCTACTAGTAGAATATTTAAAATTATATAATGAAGAACAAAGGCATAGGCATGATGTTAGACCAGGACTAACTGGGTTAGCACAAATTGATGGGAGAAATTCAATTTCTTGGGAAAAAAAGTTTGAGGATGACTTGGAATATACAAAAAAAATAACGTTTTTTAAAGATGCAAAAATAATTGTAAAAACAATAGGAAAAGTTTTTATCAGAGAAGGCATATCCCAAGCTGGAAATGCAACTATGGATTATTTTAAAGGGAATGGAGAAAAAATAAAAAATTAGAGGTGACTAATAAGAAATGAAAGAAATAAATATATTGTTATTGAGTGCAGGAAGGAGAGTAGAATTGATTGAATGCTTTAAGAATGCAGCAATCAAAGAACATGTAAAAAGTAGAATAATTGCAGTAGATATTTCAAATATGGCACCTGCTATATATTTTGCAGATAAAAATTACATAATTCCTCCAATAGGGGAAAATGGATATATAGAAACAATTGTAAATTTATGTAATAGAGAAAACATAAAATTGGTAGTACCTACGATAGATAGTGAATTATTAATCTTATCTAAAAATAAAAAGAGAATAGAAAATGCAACTAATGCAAAAGTGCTGATATCTGATTATAATATAATCGAAATTTGTAGAAATAAAATAAAAACTTATAACTTTTTTAAAGAAAATGGATTTGGAGTTCCTAAAATGATAGCAGAGAACGATTTAAATATAAACAACATTACTTTTCCATTATTTATCAAACCATTTAATGGCAGTTCTAGTATTAATACTTTTAAAGTAAATAATCGAGAACAATTAGAATTCTTTAAAGGATATATTGAAAACCCAATTATTCAAGAATTTGTGAATGGAATAGAATATACAGTAGATGTATTTTGTGATTTCAATGGACAAGTAATTACAATAGTTCCAAGACAAAGAATTGCTACTAGAGATGGGGAAATAACCAAGGGAAAAATAATAAAGGATAGGGAAATTATAGAAAGTGTAAAAGAATTGATTACTATTTTAAACCCAATAGGACAAATTACAATTCAATGTATAAAAACAGATACAGAAATTAAATATATAGAGATTAATCCGAGATTTGGTGGAGGTGCTCCAATGAGTATAAAAGCAGGAGCAGATTCTTGCCAAAATCTATATAAACTATTAAGTGGAAAAGAATTGAAATATAATGAAGATTATAAAGAAAATTTATATTTTTTAAGATTTGATGATTCTATTATGTTAGATAGTGAGATGAATAAAATTAATGATTAAAGCGGTAATATTTGATTTAGATGATACATTAATATCTGAAAACGAATATGTAAAAAGTGGTTTGGAAGTAGTTTCAAGGTATTTAGAAAAAAAATATATGAAGAACACACAAACAATTTATAAAGAATTATTAAATTGTTATGAAGAAAATAAAAAAAATATATTTAATAGATGGCTTGAAAAAAATCAAATAAAATACACATCTGAAGAAATAGAAGAGATAATAAAAATATATAGATGTCATAAACCAAAGATACAGTTTTATTGTGATGTTATTCCGACAATAAATAAATTAAAAGAAAAAAATATAAAAATAGGAATTATAACTGATGGATATATTGAAACACAAAAATCAAAATTAAATGCCCTAAATGCAAACAAAATATTTGATGAAATTATTTTAACAGATGAATTAGGTAAAGAATATTGGAAACCTAATCCTAAGGGATTTGAAATAATAATGAAGAAGTTGAATGTAAAATTTGAAGAAATGATGTATGTTGGGGATAATCCAGAAAAGGATTTTTTTATAGGAAATATATATCCTATAACTTGCATTAGAATATATAGGAATAATGGAATATATAGATATAAGAATTATAAAAGCAACATAAAAGAAAAATATAAAATAAAAAATTTGGAAGAAATTATCAATATTATATAAAAAATTTATAAAAGAAAAATAAGAACATATGAACATAAAAAATAATATACAAGCTGTAGAAGATTGTATTATTGGAGCAGGATCTGTGGTAG
Source organism: uncultured Clostridia bacterium (assembly GCA_947589015.1). Classification (GTDB taxonomy): domain Bacteria; phylum Bacillota; class Clostridia; order TANB77; family CAG-508; genus CAG-269. Next base: position 42,085 of record CANPZF010000013.1, on the reverse strand, counting down.
TTAAAAATATAGAAGAAAAGTGTATATATGTTGGAGTTCCTGCTAAGAAAATAAATTAAACTGGAGGAATAAAATTGAAAAAAGCTTTGCTTGTTGCAACAGTTACAAAACATATTAATGCATTCCATATATAAAATGGTTTAAAGAATAAGAATATGAAGTACATGTAGCTAGCAATGGATAGTAAAAGAAAATAATTATGAAATTATACATTTCCATACACCAGTAGACGGAATATTAAAAATAAGAGTAGTAGAGAAAAAAGAAAGAAAAAAGGTATATTTTAATATCTTATTATTCAAGAATATATTAATAAAGAAGAAATTTATAAAGATTTAGAAAAAATTAAAATGAGAGTTTTTAGAAAAAGATAAAACATTTTCAATGAAAAATAAAGAAATGATTTGAAATTAATAAAAACTTTATTAAGGAGGATTAATATGAAAATTGCAGTAGCAGGAACAGGTTATGTAGGGTTAGTAGCAGGAGTATGTTTCGCAGAAAAAGGACATAATGTTATATGTATTGATATAGATGAAAAAAAAGTTGAATTAATGAAAAATGGAATTTCTCCAATATATGAAGAAGGTCTTGAAGAATTAATGAAAAAAAATTATAAGGAAGGAAGATTAGATTTTACAACAGATTATAAAAATGCATATAAAGATGCTGATGCAATATTTATAGGAGTTGGAACACCAGAAATGTCGGATGGTTCAGCCAATTTAGAGTATATAGCAACAGTATCAAGACAAATAGCTGAAAATGTGGAAAAAGATTGCTTAGTAGTTGTAAAATCAACGGTTCCAATAGGAACAAATGATAAAGTGGAACAATTTATAAAAGATTCATTAGTACATAATGTAAAAATAGAAGTTGCAAGTAACCCAGAATTCTTAGCACAAGGACAAGCAGTAAAAGATACATTAGAAGCAAAAAGAATTGTAATAGGAACCAAAACAAAATATGCAGAAGATATATTAAGAGAAATTTATAAACCATTTAATTTACCAATAGTTGCTGTAAACAGGAGAAGTGCAGAAATGATAAAATATGCTTCAAATGATTTTTTAGCTTTAAAAATATCCTATATGAATGATATAGCAAACCTTTGTGAACTTGTAGAGGCAAATATAGAAGATGTAGCAAAAGGTATGAGTTATGATCCAAGAATTGGTTCAAACTTTTTAAATGCAGGAATTGGTTATGGGGGAAGCTGTTTTCCAAAAGATACAAAAGCTTTGAAATATTTAGCAAACAAAAATGGATATAAATTAAAAACAGTTGAAGCAACTATTGATGTAAACGAAGAGCAAAAAATCAAGCTATTTAAAAAAGCAAAAGATAGAATGATAACATTTAGAAATTTAAAAATAGCAGTATTAGGTTTAACATTTAAACCTGGAACAGATGATTTAAGAGAAGCACCATCACTTAGTAATATAAGTGAACTATTAAAGGCAGGTGCAAATAAAATATATGCATATGATCCTGTTGGAATAGACAATTATAAGAAAATTTATCCAACAGAAATCAATTATGTAGATAGTCCAGAAAGAGCCATAGAAGATGCTAATATATGCTTTATATTTACAGAATGGAAAGAAATAAAAGAAATAAAACCAGAAACTTTCAAAAAATTAATGAAAACTCCATTAGTATATGATGGAAGAAATATATTTAGTTTAGAAGAGATGAAAAATAATGGAATTGAATATTATTCAGTCGGAAGATAAAAATGATTCCATAAAAAATATTTAAGCAAATTATAATTGAAAGGAAACATCATGAAAAAGGTAATGATATTATGTAATTCTTTGGGAGGATTAATTAAATTTAGAAAAGAATTATTATCTAAATTATATGATGAAGAATATAACATATATGTATTAGCTCCTGAAAATAATTATAAGAAGGAAGTATTAGAAACAGGTTGCAAGTATATTGAAGTAAAAATAGATAATCGTGGAGTTAATATTTTTCATGATTTAAAACTTTTATATACATATAAAAAATATATTAAGCAAATTAAACCAGATATTGTTTTAACATATACAATTAAACCTAATGTTTATGGAGGATATATTTGTAGAAAATTAAAAATTCCATATATAGCTAATATAACGGGACTTGGGAGTGCAGTAGAAAATCCTGGTATATTACAAGAAATAACAGTATTTTTATATAAAATTGCTTTAAAAAAAGCAAAATGTGTATTTTTTCAAAATAGAGAAAATTTAAAGTTTATGTTAAAGAGAAAAATTATTAATAGTAATTACAAATTGATACCAGGTTCAGGCGTTAATTTAGAATATCATAAATTACTCCCATATCCAAATAATAAAAATATTACCTTTTTATTTATTTCAAGAATAATTAAAGAAAAAGGGATAGAAGATTATATTGAAACAGCAAAAAAAATAAAGGAAAAGTATCCTAATACAGAATTTCATATTTTAGGATCTTGTGATAATAATTATTATATAAACTTATTTAAGGAATTAGAACAAAAGAAAATAGTCATATATGATGGAAAAGTAAACGATGTAAGAGAATATCATAAAATATCAAATTGTACAATACATCCATCATATTATCCAGAAGGTATGAGCAATGCGTTACTTGAAAGTTGTGCTGCTGGAAGACCAATTATAACTACTAACAGAGCGGGTTGCAGAGAAATAGTTGATGATGGGATTAATGGATATATGGTTAATATGAATGATATAGAAGAATTAATTAATAAGGTAGAAAAATTTATTAATTTACCATATGAAGAAAAGAAAAAAATGGGAATAAATAGCAGAAAAAAGGTAGAAAAAGAATTTAATAGAAACATAGTAATAGAAGCATATATGGAAGAGATAAAGAAAGAGTAATAGAGTTATTGGGGGCATTATATTTTGGAAAACGAAAAAATAAAAATATTGCACGTACTAGGTGGATTAAATCTTGGTGGAGCAGAAACATTTGTGATGAATTTTTATAAGAATATTGATAAAAGCAAATTCCAATTTGATTTTGTTGTTCATGGTAATGACAAAGGAATATATGAAGAAGAGATTGAAAAAAATGGTGGTACAATTTACCATATACCTAAATATAAAGTTTATAATCATTTTGTTTATAAAAAATCATGGAACGAGTTATTAAAAAAATACTCGGATTATAAAATTATTCATGGACATGTAAGAAGTACAGCTTCAATTTATTTAAAAATTGCTAAGAAATATGGATTGAAAACTATTTGTCATAGTCATAGTATATCAAATGGGACTAGTGTTGTAGCTATATTTAAAAATATATTACAATTTAGAATAAGGTATATAGCTGATTATTTTATGGGATGTTCTTATGAAGCAAACCGTTGGCTATTTGGAAAAAAAATAGCCAATTCTAATAGATGTTTTATTGTCAATAATGCTATAAATTATGACAAATTTAAGTTTAATAATAAATATCGAAATTTAATACGTGATTATTACAATATAAAGGAAAATGAAATTATATTAGGACATATAGGCAGATTTACTAAAGCAAAAAACCATAAATATTTATTAGATATATTTTCTAATTTAGTAGAAAAAAATGATATTTTTAAATTGATGTTATGTGGAAGTGGAGAATTAGAAGAAAATATAAAATTATATGCAAGAAAAAAATATATAGAAAATAAAATTATTTTTATTTCATCTACAACAGAAGTATATAAATATTATTCTACATTTGATATCTTTCTATTTCCATCAAAGTATGAAGGATTAGGAATAGCTGCAATAGAAGCTCAAGTATCTGGATTACCAGTTATTTTATCAAGTAATATTCCAAAAAATGTTGATATTACTAATAAAACTATTTTTTTAGATATAGATTACTCTAATATTTCCGATTGGATTGAAAATATAATTTTAATCTCAAAAAAGATAAATATTGATAATCGAGAAAATATAAAAGTTTTAGATAATTTTGATATTAAAAATGAAATTAAAAAATTAGAAAATTTATATATAAAAATTTGTTAGTCATTATTTATGGAGGAAATATGTTTATAATTTTAAGTCTAATTACAATAATTGCTTATTTATTTAATGGAAAATTTGGATTTATTTCGATGATATTGAATAGTTTTATTGTATTATTTAGTAAATGTGATAATCATTTAGTAAAAATTTTAAAATTAATTATTATTTCTTTACCTATGGAGTATATTGGTATATTTGGTGTGAATATGTATCAGATTATTTCATGGTATAATATTTTCTTACTATTATATATCTATTCAATTTTAAAATATTATAAAAAACTTACTACAAAATCATTACTAAGTATTGTATCGGTATTTCTATTATTAATTGTTCAATTAATTTGGATTAGTGATATTCCACAAACAATGATAGAAATTACGCAAGTGCTAATAATGATAATTCCTATTATTTTAACTTTTGATTGTAAAGAAGAATTACCAATAAATTTAAAACAAATAAATAAGTTACTACATTTATATGTTGATGTTTGCATTGCAACTTCTATTGGAATGATAGTTCAATATTTTTTACATTATTATTTACATATTGATGCTGGTTTTATTTTGTATACTGGACATTCAAGAATTAGTTTCTTTTGCTTATTTAAGGGTGCTAGTATTTTACCAATATATATGGGTATAGGATTTCTTATTTTGTTTATTGATTTTTTTGATGAAAAACATATAAAAATTACTAATATAATTAAAATGCTAATAATTTTTATTGCTATGGTTTTAAATACATCTCGTTCAGGTATTACTTCATTATTCTTGATAATGGGAGTTATAATTGTTAAAAATTTATATAAAAAAGCAAATTTAAAAACATTATTAATTACTATTTTAATTTGTGGCATTGCTTTATGGGGAATGAATTATATTATGACTATACGTTCAGGAATGAATGGATTTTTAGATGATAATGGAAGATTTACTATAATAAAAAATGGCTTAACAATTTGGTATTCAAGTTTTAGAAATATGTTGTTTGGTACAGGCTTTAAGAATGAAATATGGAAAAATGAAGTAACACCACATAATGTATTAATACAAACACTTTCTCAAAATGGAATAATTTTAACAACTATGATTTGTGTTATGATATATATTTATTTACATAAAAATAAACATAATAAATATAAATTATTAATTTGGTATTTATTATTATCTGGAATGTTCGTAACTGATTTCTATGCAAATTCATTTTCAACTGTAATATTTCTTTTAGTTGATATATATTATGTTAAAAACAGATGGAATCAGACGAAAAAAGGTGATAATTATGATTAAAAAAAACGTATATATAATTAGATTAGATGATGCATCTTCAAGGATGGATGTAAAAAAATGGAATAAAATAGAAAAAATTTTAGACAAATATAATATTAAACCTATTGTAGGTATTATTGCTAATAATTTAGATTCTGATTTACAAAAATATGAAGAAGATAAAAACTTTGTGGATACTATTAAAAATTGGAATAAAAAGAAATGGTATATAGCTATGCATGGATATAATCATATTTTTTGCTCTAATGAATCAGGAATTAATCCTATTAATAATAAATCAGAATTTGCTGGTTTATCATTAGAAGAACAAAGAAAAAAAATAAAGAATGCTTATAATTTCTTTAAACAAATAAATATTATTCCGACTATTTTCTTTGCACCTGCACACACATTTGATTTAAATACAATAGAGGCATTGAGATTAGAAACTAATATAAGAATCATATCTGATACAATTGCAAACGATATATATTTTAAAGATGGTTTTTATTTTATTCCACAGCAATCAGGAAAAGTTAGAAAGCTACCGCTTAAATTAGTTACTTTCTGTTATCATCCGAATGTAATGAAAGATAAAGATTTTGAAGAATTGGAAAAATTTATAAGTAATAATTTAGAAAACTTCAAAAAAATCAAATTGAAAAAAAGAAAAAAAAGTTTATATGATAGATTATTGAGTAATATTTATTTTAAGATTAGAAAAATAAAAAAAATTATATAGTATTATTGAAAATCTTTAATTAATTTTTTGTTGTATTATAGTATTAATTTAATATCTAAAAGGAGAAAAATATGTCAAAAATTAAAGTAATACACTATATTCCTGGATTTAATATGGGAGGTATTGAATCTAGATTAGTAGATTGGTATAGAGAAATTGATCGAAATAAAATAGAATTTATAGTAATAAAAAATAATAATATAGAAAGTGAAAAATTAAAAGAATTTGTTTCATTAGGTGGAAGATTTTATAATTTACCACATTTAGAGTTAAAAAAAATTAAAATATACTTAAATAAACTAAAAGAGATTTTAAAAAAAGAAAATCCTGATATTATTCATGTACACACAATAAGTGTAGCAATATTTCCATTGTACATAGCAAAACAATTAGGAATAAAAACTAGAATACTTCATTCAAGGACAACCTCAAGAAAAACTGATAAAAATAAGTTTGTAAAAACAATATTACATTTTTTGGCAATAAAATATGCAACTGATTATTTTGCTTGTTCTATTGAGGCGGGTCTTTGGGCTTTTGGAAAAAAAAATATCAATAATGTTAAAGTAATAAAAAATGGCATATATTTAGAAAAATTTAATTTTGATGAAACAATAAGAAATAAGATGAGAGAAAATTTAAAAATAAAAAATAATATAGTGATTGGTTCAGTTAGTAGATTATGTGAACAAAAAAATATATTATTTTTAATAGATATATTTAATGAAATTTATAAGATTAATAATAATTATAAAATGATTTTAGTAGGAGAAGGAGATTTAAGAAAAAAAATTGAGAATAAGATTAATTTGTTAAAATTAAGTGATGCTATTAAATTAGTTGGTGCTCATTCTGATGTGTGGAATTACTATATGGCTTTTGATATTTTTTTGGGAACTTCTTCTTTTGAAGGTTTTGGAACAACAGCAATTGAAGCTCAGGCTACTGGACTACCGTCTGTTTTATCTACAGGATTTCCAGAAACAGTGGAAGTAACTGACTTTGTTAAAAGACTAGCTTTAGAAGATGATACCAAAATATGGGCTAGGGAAATTTTAAATATGAAAAGAAGGAATAGATCAAAAGAAGATACTAAAAAAATTGATGATGCAGGATTTAGTGCAAAAAGTGTAGCAAAAGAACTAGAACGTTTTTATTATGAACATGCAAAGGAAAAAGATAATTAACGTGAATAAGAATATGTATAATTAAAATTAAAATATTGTTATATTATGAAATTTTTTACAAATATGCATTTGAAAGCAAATAGTGAGGTAAAAGAATGAAAACATTTTTTATAACAGGTGGAGCAGGGTTTATAGGTTCTACATTAACTGAAAGATTATTGCAAGAGGGGAATAAAGTAATTACAATTGATAATTTTTGTAACTATTATGCTCCAGAATTAAAAGAAAAAAATATACAACCATTTTTCTATAATGAAAATTATAAGCTATATAGAAAAGATATAAGAAATAGGGAAGATATTAAAAAGATATTCAGCGAAAATCAAATTGATGTTATAGTTCATTTAGCTGCTATGGCTGGAGTTAGACCATCCATTGAAAACCCAATATATTATCAAGAAGTAAATGGAATGGGGACTCAAAATATATTAGAAGAAGCAAGATTAAATAATATTAAAAAATTAGTTATGGCATCTTCGAGTAGTGTTTATGGGAATACAAAAGAAGTACCTTTTAAAGAAGATATGGTGGTAGATTTCGCCATAAGTCCATATGCTGCAACCAAAAAAGCAAATGAGGTAATGTCTCATGTTTATCATAAGCTATTTAATATGAATATTATTATGTTAAGATTTTTTACTGTATATGGTCCAAAACAAAGACCAGATTTAGCAATTAACAAATTTACAAGATTAATGTTAAAAAATGAACAAATTCCTATGTTTGGAGATGGGACCAATTCTCGTGACTATACATACATTGATGATATAGTTGATGGTATCTGTAAATCATGTAATTATGTTATGATGAATGATAATGTGTATGAAATAATAAACCTTGGAAGTAGCAATCCAATTTGTTTAAAAGAAATGATAAATATAATTGCAAAAGCTCTTGGAGTAAAACCAAAGATTACACAAATGAGAATGCAATTGGGAGATGTAGATAGAACTTATGCTAATATAAATAAAGCGAAAAGTTTGTTAGGATATAATCCATCTATATCTTTTGAACAAGGAATAGAAAAATTTATTAAATGGTATAAAGAAAGTGAAGGATGAAAAATGAAAAAAATTATATTTAAAATGATACCAGATAAAATGTTTCTTAAAATGAAATATCGACATAGAGTAAAAAGAAAATTAGATTTAAAAAGTCCACAAACTTTTAATGCTAAAATACAATGGCTAAAACTATATGATAGAAATCCCAAATATACAATGATGGTTGATAAATATGAAGTAAAAAAGTATATTGAAGAAACAATAGGAAAACAATACTTGATACCTACAATTGGTGTTTATGATAATTTCGATGATATAGATTTAGAAAAATTACCAAATCAATTTGTTATGAAATGTACTCATGATTCTGGTAGTGTAGTTATATGTAAAAATAAAAAAGAGTTTGACTTTGAGAAAGCACATAAAAAGTTAAGCAAAGCCCTAAAAAGAAACTGGTTTTGGGAAGGAAGAGAATGGGCTTATAAGAATGTTAAGCCAAGAATCATTATTGAGAAATATTTGGAAGATAAAAATGTTAAAGAGCTTCCTGATTATAAAATAATGTGTTTTAATGGTGAACCTAGGATGAGTTTTACTTGTACTGAAAGATTTAATGATGGTTTAAAAGTAACTTTTTTTGATATTGATTGGAACAAGCTTCCATTCGAAAGAAGTCATCCAATGTCTACAAAAGAAATTAAAAAGCCTAAAAATTATGAAAAAATGTTAGAATTATCTAGAATTTTAGCTAAAAACATAATATTTGTTAGAGTTGATTGGTATGAGATTAATGGAAAACTTTATTTTGGTGAGTTGACTTTTTATCCTGGAAATGGTTATGAAAAGTTTCAACCTGAAGAATGGGACTATAAAGTTGGTAGTATGTTAGATATACCCAATATTTCTAAAAAATAGAAAAATTACTTGGAGGTGATAATGTGAAGAATAGGTCTGAAGTTTTAAAAAATGTAAGTTCTGCGTTAATCCAGAAAATAGTTTCTGTAATATATTATTTTATTATTCCTATTTTGATTATAAAAAATTTTGGATCAGAATTAAATGGACTAGTATCTTCAATCACTCAGTTTGTTTCATATATTAGTCTACTAGAATTTGGACTTGGACCTGTAATTAAATTTGCTTTATTCAAACCGTTAGTTGAAAAGAATAAAAAAGAAATTGGAAATGTTTTAGGGGCCACTTCAAAATTTTTTAGAAAAATAAGTTATGTATTTATAATATATGTTTTATTTCTTTGCTTAATATATCCGAATACTGTAAGCGGATTTGATTATTGGTATGTTGTTGCTTTAATTTTAATCGTAGCTTTTGGAAGAGTTTGTGAATATTTTTTTGGAATGACTTATAATTTATTTTTACAAGCTGATCAAAAAAATTATATTGCTAATTATACTAATTCAATAACTTATATCTTAAATATAGTTTTGATTTTAATTTTGTTAAAATTTAAATGTAGCATTCAAATTGTTTATTTAGTAACAGCAATTACATATGCAATAAGACCTATGATTTTAAAACTATATTTTAAGAAAAAATATTCTTATGAAATATATAGAAAAACAAATTACAAAATTCCTCAACAATGGGATTGTTTAGCACATCACATAGCTACAATTGTTCAAACTAATACAGATGTTGTTATTTTAACTGTTTTTAATAATTTAATTAATGTATCTATTTATTCAGTTTATTATATGGTTACTAGTGGAATAAGGACAATAATTCAAGCATTTACAACTGGAATCGATTCTTTATTTGGAAAGATTATGGTTAATGAAAACAATAGTAATATTAAAGATAAATTTGAACAATATGCTTATTCTTTTTATACTATAACTACTATTTTATTAGCGTGTACTTTAGTTTTAATTGTACCATTTATATCAATATATACTAAAAATATAACTGATGCTAATTATATTCAACCAGTATTTGCATATTTGATGGTCTGGGCTGAATTTGCTTTTGTTACTAGATATCCATATTCTAATATAGTTTTTGCTAAGGGACATTTCAGGCAAACGAGCACATTTTCTATAATAGAGCCTATTGTAAATATTATTCTTTCGATTACTTTAGTAATAAAATTTGGATTAATAGGAGTGGCAATTGGAACTTTTGTTTCAATGTTTATTAGAACTATTGGTTTTATTGTATATGCTTCAAAAAATATTTTGAAAGTGAGTGTATGGCATTCATTTAAATATATTATAGTTTCATATTTAGAAGTGATTATAGTTTTTGGGATACATTTACTAATAGGAAATATATTTGTTGATAGTTATATCAAATGGATTATTTTAGGATTAATAACATTTGTAGCTATATCAGCCATAGTATTAATAATTAATGCTATAGCATTTAGAGGTATATCAAAGAAAATATATATAAAGCTATTAAAAAGGAGCAAAAAATGAAGAACGAAGTTTATGTAGTAGATACTCAAAAATATGAATACGATAATTCTAAATATTTTAATCCTAAAAAGTATTATCTTGAAGGACTCGATATAGATATTAAAAGTGATGCTGAAATTTATGATAATGTTAGAAAATTGTTTATGAGTATGAATCTTGATAAAAATAATATTGGAACAAAAGATTGGAATCCTTTTAGAGATTTTATAAAAAAGAATGATAAGGTAATTATTAAGCCCAATTTAGTATATCATTTTAATACTTTAGCCAATGAAGAAACTGATTCTTTAATTACTAATTTTGCTATTATTAGACCTATTATTGATTATACAATTAAAGCCTTGAAATCAACAGGTGAAATCATTGTTGGAGATGCGCCTGTTCAAGAATGTGATTTTTCGAAAGTTATTAATATAAATGGACTTGAAGAAGCAATAAAAGGGTATAATGAAGCAGGTTACAAAGTTAGGTTAATCGATTTTAGAAAAAATAATAATCTTAATCTAAAATGTAAAGTAGTATCATTGGGTAAAGATAGTTCATTAGTTCCGTTAGATTCATATTGCAATAAGTATGCTATACCTAAATATGATTTGAAAGAAATGCACGAACATCATAAAAAAGGAATTCATGAATATTTAGTTCCTGAAGATATATTAACAGCTAATGTTATTATAAATTTGCCGAAACCTAAGACTCATCGTAAAGCTGGTATGACTGCTTGCTTAAAAAATTTTATTGGTATTAGTAGTAAAAAAGAATATATACCACATCATAGAATTGGTTCTGTTAGTTGTAATGGAGACGAATTTCCTGAAAAAAATATTATAAAAGAAGTAAAAGCCAGTGTTAGAAAATATAGTTATAAAAATAGTAAGGTTATATCTTTAATTGTGGGAGGCTGTTCGTTTTTAGAAAAAAAACTAAAAATAAATAAATATATAGATGGTGGATGGTATGGCAATGATACTTTATGGAGAGCTATTTTAGATATAAATAAACTTGTTTTATATGCTGATAAAGACGGAAATATGAGTAAACGTCCGAAAAGAATTATTTTTAATCTTACAGATATGATTATATCTGGCGAAAAAGAAGGACCACTTGCTCCATCATCAAAAAAAGTTGGATTTCTTATTGCGGGGTTTAATTCGCTAAATATTGATAGTATTATATGTAAAGTTATGGGATTTAAAGATTGTAAGATAAAATACATAATTAATGGATACGATTTAAAAAAATATAAACTTTCTAATTCTAATGTTTTTGATGTAGTAATAATTAAAGATGGAGCCACAAAAAAATGTAAAAGCAATAAAATAAATTTAAATGAGTTAAATAAAAAATTTATTCCAAGTGATGGATGGATAGATTATTTACTTGAAGAAAAATAGAAATGAATAGAAAATTAAAGGGAGGAGAAAATGAAAATGGGTTTATATAAAAATAACAATACTAAGAAAAATAAAAGAGTAGCGGAAAGATGGATAGAAAAAAAAACAAATTTGTATCGAAAACTATTAAGGTTGATTTTTTCTTGTGATATACCAAATACTGTTGAATTCGGTGAAAATCTTAAATTACCGCATAATGGTCTTGGAGTAGTTATGCATGTTCAAACAAAAATTGGCAATGATTGTACTATATATCAAAATGTTACTTTAGGTGGAAATACTAAATTTTATGATGGTGTAAAGACGAATGCAGGTGGTCCTATTATAGGAGATAGAGTTAAAATATCTTGTGGAGCTTGTGTACTTGGACCAATTATTATAGGGCATGATTCAATTGTTGGGGCAAATGCTGTAGTTACTAGGGATGTTCCGCCCAATAGTTTAGTTGTTGGGTATAATATTATAAAAAAGAAAAATTATGAATAGAAATTTTTGGATACAAACTATCAACATCTTTATTTATTAAATAGTATAAAGAAAATATTTAATATATGGAAATAGAGGTACTATAATGAAAGAAAAAAGAATTGATTTTATTGATATTTATAAAGGAATTGGAATATTTTTAATGATACTTGGACATATAAACTTAACGAGTAAAATTGATTATTTTATTGGAGCATTTCATATGCCAATGTTTTTTCTAATAAGTGGATTTCTTTTTAAAGGAGAAAATAATGTAAATTTATATCAGTACATAAAAAAGAAATTTAATAATTTAATTATACCATATTTTTCATTTGGTTTATTTTACTATATTATATATGCTATTATAAATTTACCTAAATTTAGCTTTCAACCATTATTACAATTGGTTACAGATAATACCAATTATCCTATTGGAGGAGCAATTTGGTTTTTAACAGCATTATTTATTTGTGACATAATATATATATATATATATATAGAGAGAAAAATACGTGTTTTGGAAACACGGTATAATATTTTTAATAGCAATATTTGGAAATTTGGCAACAAAAATTTTACCATTTCGTTTACCTTGGGCAATGGATGCTGCATTTGTTGGAGTAGGATTATATCACGTTGGTTATTTATTAAAGCAAAAAACTGATTTAAAATTGTTAAATATAAAATTTACAAACTTTTTCATTTTGGCAATTTTAGTAGTAATACTGATTTTTCTAAATACACCTGTTAATATGAGAATAGGTAATTATGGAAATATACTATTATTTTGGATAACCAGTATTCTGGCTAGTATTTTAATAATTAATATTTCTAAATGGATAGAAAAAAGCCCTAAATTATTAATTAATAAAATTAAAAAAATCCTAAAATATATTGGAAAAAATTCTATAGTATATTTATTATTAAATCAATTTGTTTTATTAGCAATATATCAAATTACTAAAAGAGTATTTATTGACAATAATATTTATGTTTTTTTAATTGTTAAACTATTAACATTAATTTTATGCTTATTTGTTTTATATTTATTAACAGAACTTATAAATAAAACCAAACTTAAAATATTTATAGGTAAGGAAATAGATAATTAAAGTCAACTAATAAATCAATGAATTGCATTAACAAAAAAATATATTGAATTTTTAATTAAATTTTTAAGTATTATAAGGAGTAATTATGGAAAATAAAGTACTAATAATAGGCGGGGATCATCATAATACGTTAGGAGTAATTAGATGCTTTGGAAAAGAAAAAATAGAAACAAAAATATTAATACATGGTGAATTTAAAAGAATAAAAGATATAAAAGTTTCTCATTCAAAGTATTCAAAAAACATTAATAAAGTTTCTAATAATTGTGATGATATTATAAAATGGTTACTAAATAATAAAGAAAAAGAAAAAATGATTATTATTCCATGCTCAGATTTGGCAGAATATACATTGGATAAATATTATAATAAATTAAATGATTATTATATAATACCAGGTTTTAAAAATAAACCTGGGGAAGTATGTAGATTAATGGATAAATACGAACAAAAAAAATGGTCAGATAAGAATGACATCCCCATGGCAAAAACGTGGAGTATTACAATAGATCAAAATAATAATTTTATTATACCAAATGACATTGTGTATCCTTGTATTGTAAAACCAGAAATAAGCGCATTTGGTTTTAAAAGTGATATTAAAATTGTAAAAAGTGAAGAAAATTTAAAAAATGTACTTAATGAATTTGGGAAAAATCAATATGAAAAAATTCTAATTCAACAATTTTTAAATAAAAAATATGAGATATGTGCTTGTGGATGCATTGTCGAACAGGAACCAAAATTCTTAGGATGTGTAATTAAGAAAGTTAGAGAAAACTGTGGGTCTTCAGTATTTGGTCAATTCATAAATGAAGAAAATATAATAAAAATTACGAATGATGTAATTAAAAAAATATATAATGACGGATACAGAGGGCTTTATGATGTAGAATTTTTAATATGTGAAGACAATATTTATTTAAATGAAATAAATTTTAGAAATAGTGGAATAGGATATTCATTAGTAAAAAATGGAATAAATGCACCATATATATATTATTTAGATAGTCTTAATATAGATTATCCAAAAAATATAAATTTAATTTATCCCAACGGTTATTTTATAGAAGAGATTGGAGAATTAAAATTATTATTAAAAAAACACATATCTTTCAAAGAATTCATTTCAGACATAAAAAAAGCATTTGTCACTTTGAAATTTGATAAAAATGATATATTGGGTTCATTAGCTTTTTTCAAAGGAAATGGGGAGAAGAGAAATAAAGTTAAAAATATTTAAAATATGTCATCTAGTTTACTTTTAGTAACTTTAAAAGTTTCTTCAATTCTCCATAAGCCTCTATAAATATCAATAATATTAAATACAAGATTGTTCTGAAGTATTTAAAATTAATCCAAAAAATATTAATTTATTTTTAGAAATAGTATTTAAAGATGTAATGCAAAGAAGAGGAATAGCAGATCATATTATATATTGGGTTAAGGTTCAGGGAAAGATATGAAATATATATGGAATTTTGTGAAAAATACACATTAAAAATGCATAATTTTGTGAAAATAATGTTGAATATCCATGGAATTTTGTGATATAATATAAAAGAGGAGCTGAAAATATGGAGAGATTAAAGAGAAAAATTGATCAATATTTGATAGATTGGAAGAACACAAAAGATAAAATGCCTTTAATTGTAAAGGGAGCAAGACAAATAGGTAAAACAGATTCAATAGAAAACTTTGCAAAAAATAACTATAAAAATGTAGTAGAAATAAATTTTGCTCTTCAAAAACAGTATCAAAGCATATTTGATGATGGATATGAAGTTGATATTATTTTAAAGAATATTTCATTAATAAATCCAAAGTTTGAATTTATACCTAATGAGACTTTAATATTTTTTGATGAAATTCAATCATGTATTAATTCAGCAACTTCTTTAAAATCATTCAATAAAGATGGAAGATTTGATGTGATTTGCTCAGGTTCATTAATGGGGATTAATTATAATCAAATAGAATCAAATAGCGTTGGAAATAAAATTGATTATGATATGTATTCAATGGATTTTGAAGAATTTCTATGGGCCAAAGGATATAAGGAAGAACAAATAGAGAATTTATTTAATCATATGAAAAATTTAGAACCACTGTCAGATATAGAATTAAATGTAATGTTTAACAATTTTAAAGAATACATGGTTATAGGTGGAATGCCAGCAATAGTCAATAGATTTGTTACTCAAAAAAATTATAGCGGAACATTGGAAATGCAAAAACAAATATTATTAGACTATGAAGAAGATATTACTAAATATGCAAGTGGCTTAGATCAAGGGAGAATTTTAAATATATATAGAAAAATCCCTACGTTTTTAGGAAATGAAAATAAAAAGTTTCAAATTTCGAAAGTTGAAAATGGAGCAAGAACTAGAGAATATGTAGGTACTGTAGATTGGTTAAAAAATGCTGGAATAGTAAATATTTCTTATTGCTTAGAACAACCATCACTTCCATTGGGGGGAAACTATAATCCAGATAATTTTAGGTTATATTTTAGTGACACAGGAATTTTGATAGGTTCACTTGACGATGAATCTCAGGACGATTTAAGAAGTAACAAAAATTTTAATACTTATAAAGGTGCAATATATGAAAATATTATTGGAGACATATTAGTAAAGCAAGGATACAAGTTATATTTTTATAAGAATGAAAAAGGAACAATTGAAATGGACTTTTTTGTAAGAGATAAAGATTCATTAATTCCAGTTGAAATTAAAGCTAATGACGGTTCAACAATTTCATTAAATAAACTAATAACTAAAGAAAAATATAAAGACATAAAATATGGAATTAAATTTGGATACAAAAATATAGGCTTTAACGGAAAATTTTATACATTTCCATACTTTTTAGCATTTTTACTAAAAAGGTATTTGAGGGATAAGTCTATGAATTACATAGACTAATAAAAAAAAAGAATAAAATTATACGAATTTGTGTTATTTTATTATATAATTGATAATGAAAGATTAAAAGTATAGAGTGTTATGATACAAAAAACAGTAAGGTAACAAACGAAAGCCTTACTGTTTTTCATGTTTCCATTGTTTTAAAAATTTATTGAAAGAAAAAAGAATGTTATGGGCAACTAAAAAGCATAGTACATATGCCCCAACTGAGTTATTTTAAATTACATTTAATAAACCTACAAGCTACTTAAAACTTAACTACCAAAACAATTGACAAAAGTACATTTTAAATATAGAATATACAATGTATTTAAGTGTAAAAAACGGGAGATGAAAAAAAGAAAGATGGAATTTATAAAAAGCATTTGGAAAAATAAAAAATTAGTATGGGGATTAGGAAAAAGTGACTTCAAAAACAGATTTGCAAGTACCAGTTTAGGAAGCATATGGGGATTTTTGCAACCATTTGTATTTATGATAACATATGTAATAGTATTTCAATATATACTAAAAACACCAGCACCAGGAGACTATCCATACACAGTATGGTTTTTACCAGGAATAGCAATGTGGTTATGCATAAACGACAGTGTAATGAGTGCTAGTAGTTCAATAAGGGTATATAGTTACCTAGTAAAAAAAGTAGTATTTCCAATAGATGCAATACCGATAATATCATTAATATCAAGCAGTTTTGTATCATTATTTTTAATAATAATATCAATAATAGTAAGTGCAATATATGGATTCTTTCCAAATATATTGATGTTAATATATATAATATTTTCAGCATATTGCTTTTTAATAGCATTTACCAGATTCACATCAGCTGTAACAACATTAGTACCAGACTTTTCAAATTTACTAGGAATATTAATGCAACTATTTTTCTGGTTTACACCGATAATATGGAATTTGGACATGCTTAATGAACATCCAATAATATTACAAGTAATACAATGTACACCATTTACATATTTAGTAACAGGAATCAGAGATGTATTTTTAGGTGGAAACATAATAACAGCAAATAACTTTTTATATACAATAGCATTTTGGGTAATTACAATACTAATATTCTTATGGGGAAACAGCATATTTCAAAGAAATAAAAAAGATTTTGCAGACGTATTATAAAAGAAAGGTTTTAAATAATGGAAAACGAACAAATAGATGTATTGTTAGCAACATATAATGGAGAAAAATATTTAGAAGAGCAAATAGAAAGCATTTTAAACCAAACATATAAAAATATTAGACTAATAGTATCAGATGACTGTTCAAAAGACAAAACAGGAGAGATTTTAAAAAAATATGAAGATAGAGATTCTAGAGTAAAAGTATTCTATCAAAAAGAAAATCTAGGTTATATAAAAAATTTTGAATTTTTATTAAATCAAGTTGAAAGTAATATTTACATGTTATCTGACCAAGATGATTACTGGCTTCCGGAAAAAATAGAAAAATCATATGAAACCTTAAAAAAAAATAATGCAGATTTAGTATTTGGAGATTTAGAAGTAGTTGATGAAAATTTGCAAACAATATATACTTCTTTTGGAGATTTCATGAAGTTAAACAGAAAAATACATAAATATATAAATTCATATAAGGCAAATTATTTGTACAATTGTGTAACTGGTTGTACAGTAATATCTAAGAAAGAATGGATACCTAAAATGATGCCATTTCCAGCAAAGACAAAATATTTTGCACATGACCACTGGATAGGAATTATAATAGGAACATATGGAAAAATGGCTTATATGCCAGAAAAGTATATAAAATATCGCCAACATGGAAATAATCAAATAGGAACAAATAAAATATCACATAAATTTACTAAGTTAGAACAAGTGAGAAATTTATTTATAGAAGTTAAACTAGGGGTTTTTGGCACATATGTAGAAAATAACGAAAAATTTCCTAAACAAATACAAGAACTAAATCAAAAAGCTTACGACTATTTTAAAATGTTGGAAAAGAAGAAAAATTTCAATTTTAGATGTTGGAATATATTTCATGAATTATATAAAACAGAAACACCGATATATTATATAGAAAATTTTATAATAATGAATATGCCACTAATAGGTAAAGGGTTATTTAAAATTAGACATGTAATATTAAAACTAGCAAAAAAGAGATAGCAAGATACGAAAAGGAGGAAAAAGCAAATATGGATAACAAAGATGTAACAATTAAAATTGAGCATCTCTATAAAAACTATAAAATGTTTGCAAGAAAAAAAGATAGATTATTAGAAACAATATTACCTATGTATAAAAAACATGGAGATTTTAGTGCTGTTAAAGACCTAAACCTTGAAATAAAAAAAGGTGAAGTTTTGGGAATTTTAGGTGAAAATGGAGCAGGAAAATCAACATTACTAAAAATGATAACAGGAGTAGTAACGCCATCATCTGGAACTATAGAAATACAAGGAAAAATAAGCTCTTTACTTGAACTAGGTACAGCTTTTAACATGGAGTTAACAGGAATAGAAAATATATATCAACATGGGCAAGTAATGGGACTTTCATTAGAAGAAATAGAGGCAAAAAAACAAGAAATAATAGAATTTGCAGATATAGGCAATCATATAGAACAGCCAGTAAAAACATATTCATCAGGAATGTTTGCAAGACTAGCTTTTGCATGTGCAATTAATGTAGATCCAGACATATTGATAGTAGATGAAGTATTATCAGTAGGAGACATGGCATTCCAACTAAAATGTTTTAAGAAAATAGAACAATTTAAGGAAAAGGGGAAAACAATTTTATTTGTAACACATAGTATAACAGACGTATTAAAAAATTGTACAAGAGTAATTATCCTAAATAAAGGAAGTAAAATATTTGATGGTGAAGTAAAAGAAGGTGTAGAAAGATATAAAAAAATAATTGTGGGATTAAGTCCAGAAGAAAGTAGAAAAGCTTCTTTAACAGATGAAGAAATTTTAGAAAATCCAGATATTATTTTAGATGAAAAAAACAAAGAAACATCAAAGACTCAAACTAAAACATGGAAAGAAAATTTTAATGAAAATCCTAATTTAATAGATTATGGAAATGGAAAAGCTGAAGTAATAGATTATGGTATTTTTAATACAGATGGAAAAAATGCATTAGTAATTGAAAATGATAAAGAAATAATATTAAAATCAAAAATTAAATTTAATGAAGATGTTAGTGAACCAATATATACAATGACAGTCAAAAATTTTAATGGCACAGAAATTACAGGAACAAATACAATGTATGAAAGAATCTCAACTGGCAAAGTAAAAAAGGGAGAAATTGTAGAGGTTGAGTTTAGACAAATATTAAATATAGCACCTGGAAAATATACATTATCCTTTAGTTGTACAAGATTTAATGAAAAGGGAGAACTAGAAGTATTAAACAGGAAATATGATGCATTACTAATAGAAATATTGTCAATGAAAGAATGTGTTGGAATAATGAGAATAGATTCAAAAATAAAAATTACAAAAATTTAGGTTGAAAGAAATTAAGCTTTCATTTCTATGTGTGCCTTGCTGTCAAAGCGAGAGGGGAATGAAATAAAAAATGAAGAAAAGTAAAAAAATATTTATATCAGTAGTATCAATTATTCTGATAATAATATTAGTTATAGGTATTTATATTAGCACACAATACTCAAATGGTATAGATATCACACAATTATCGCCTCAAGGCTCAAGACAAATGATGGGATATATTATGGAAACAAAAAACGATACATTTATCCTAGTAGATGGAGGAACTGAAGCAGATAGTGAAAATTTAAAAAAACATGTAGATAAACATAATGGAGTAGTGAACTATTGGTTCATAACTCATGCACATGATGATCACATCGGAGCAATGGTGTCGTTGTTAGAACAAGGAGCAGTAAAAATAGAAAATATAGTTTGTTCATTAAATGATTTAGAGTGGTATAAACAAAATGAAGAAGAAAGAGCAGATATTGTAGAAAGATTATATAATATTTTAAATGTAAATAATGATATAGTAATAAAACAGGCACAATTAAATGAACAAATTTATATAGATAATATAAAAGTAAAAATATTAGGTGTAAAAAATCCAGAAATAACTCAAAATGTTGGAAATAATCAAAGCATGGTGTTTAAAGTATATGTAAATAATAAAACAATATTATTTTTGGGAGACACAGGAGAAGAATCAAGTAAGAAATTAATACAAGCAAATAAAGATGAATTAAAAAGTGATGTAGTACAAATGGCTCATCATGGACAATCAGGAGCAACAGAGGAAATATACCAGTTAGTAAAACCACAAATATGCTTATGGCCAACACCAGAATGGCTGTGGGATAATAATTTGAATGGACAAGGATATAATACAGGAAATTGGAAAACACTAGAAACAAGAGAATGGATAGAAAAACTTAATGTAAAGACTAATTATGTAGCAAAAGATGGAGAAATAACAATAAGAATATGGTAAAAAAGAAAGGAATAGACTAACAAAATGAATAAAATCAGTAATTTATTTACATCAGAGGCAGTATCAATAGGACATCCAGACCATGTCTGTGACATGATATCAGATAGTATTTTAGATGCATGTTTAACACAAGATAAAAATGCTAGAGTAGCTTGTGAAACAATGGCTAAAGATGATTTTGTAGTTTTATCTGGTGAAATTTCTACAACAGCAAATATTAATGTAGAACAAATAGTAAAAGATACAATAAAAAGAATAGGATATGACTATACTCCTAGAGTATTAAATTTAATTAGTAAGCAATCTCCAGATATAGCTATGGGCGTAGATGTAGGAGGAGCAGGAGATCAAGGAATAATGTTTGGATATGCAAACATAGAAACTTCAGAATATATGCCACTTGCAATTACTATGGCACATGATTTAATTAGACTTGCAACTAATTTGAGAGAAGAAGGAAAATTTTTATATGCTAAACCAGATATGAAATCACAAGTAACATTAAAATATACACCAGGGGAGCCAACTAAAATAGATACTATACTTATGTCTATACAACACGATGAAAATTTTAATGAGCAAGAATTTAAAGAATTTATAAAAAAAGAAATAATGACAAAAATAGCTCAAAAATATAATCTAAATACAGATTTTAAAGTATTAATAAATCCTACAGGAAAATTTGTTATAGGAGGACCTGAAGGAGATGCAGGATTAACCGGGAGAAAGATTATAGTTGACACATATGGTGGGTATGCACCACATGGTGGAGGAGCGTTTTCTGGAAAAGATCCTACAAAAGTAGATAGAAGTGCAACATATATGGCAAGATATTTGGCAAAAAATATTGTTGCTTCAGGAATAGCTACAGAATGTTTAATTCAATTATCATATGCAATAGGAGTAAAACAACCAATATCAGTATATGTTGATTGCAAAGAAACAAATAAAGTAGAAATTCAACATATAATAGATACAATATATAAAAATTTTGACTTATCACCAAAAGGAATTATAGAAAAATTAAAGTTACAAAATCCTATATATGGAGAAACTTGTAATGGAGGTCATTTTGGAAGAAAGTATATAGATAGAGAACACAAAATAGAATGTACATGGGAAAAATTAGATAGTATAGACATTTTTAAGAAGTTAGTATAAAAAATAAAAGGGGTGGAGTATTTGAAAATAAATCTTGATTTTTATAAAGAAAAACAAGAGGAATTAGAGCCAATAGATGAACAAATAGTAAAAATTATTAAAGAGAATAAACAAGAAGAATATGAAACAATAATGAAACAAAATAATGAAATAGAGATAATAATGGCTCTTTCAGAAATAAGAAAAAATATATTAAATTGGTATCCATTTGAAAAAAATGCTAACATATTAGAAATAGAACCTAATTTTGGAGAAATTACAGGAATGTTGTGTGAAAAAGCTTCAAGGGTAGTGGCAATTGAAAGTAGCTTAGAAAAAGCAAAAGCTATAGAAAAAAGACATTTAAATAAAGAAAATTTAGAAATTATAGTAGGAAAAATAGAAGAAATAAAACTAAACGAAAAGTTTGATTATATAATACTAATTGGAATATTGGAAAAGTTAGACACTATATTTGAAGGAAAAATAGAAGAATACTTTGAATATTTAAAACCAATTTTAAAGGAAAATGGAAAAATTATTTTAGCAACTGATAATAGACTTGGGATAAAATATTTTTCAAAAACGGACAAAACTGGTATAAATGTAGTTAATAATGTAGACAAAAAATTATATACATTAGAAGAAATATTAGGAATTATAAAAAATGTAAATATGATAAAAAATAACATCTATTATCCAATGCCTGACTATAAACTAACTAATGTTATATTTACAGATAATAAGTTATTATCTAAAAAAGATTTATCTAGAAATATAGTATATAATAGTGAAGATACAATTAAATTTTATCAAGAAAATTTGGTATATAGAGAACTCTTAAAAGAAAATAATAATATGTTTAAAATATTTGCAAATTCATATTTAATAGAAATAACAAATGTACCAATAGAAGAAAAAACAATAAATTTTGTATCTTTTTCAAATATGAGAAAACCACAATATAGAATAAAAACCATTATGGAAAAAGAAAAAGTATATAAATATGCATTAAATGATAATAGTAAAGAGCATATTGAAAAAATAAAAAGAAATATTGATATAATGAAAAGCTGTGGGTTAAAAACAGTAGACAATTATGAAGAAAACAAAGTAATCAGTAAATATACAGATGCTCAAACATTAGATGAAGAAATAATGAATTTAATGAATCAAAATAAACGAGATGAGGCTATTAAACTAATAAAGAAATTTAGAGAAGAAATACAAGCAAAATTAGAAAAAACTGATAGCCAGAACAATGTATTTGATAAATATGAAATACAATATAATAAAGAAGATATTGAACAAATGCATTTTGTTAAATATGGATTATGGGATTTAATTTTTCAAAATTGTTTTTATATAGACAATGAGTTTTATTTTTATGATCAAGAATGGCAAGAAGAAAATACACCTATTAGTTTTATATTATATAGGGCAATAAAGTACTTTTCAAGAATTAAAAAATATATGTCAGATGAAGAACTATATGAAATAATGCAAATAGATTTAAAAAATATAAAATTATTTGATGAGCTAGATAATAAAATACAACTATCAATTAGAAATGAATTGATGTGGAATGTACACACACAAGGTCTTGACGTTATAGAATTAAAAAGAAAAGAATTAACGGCTAATCATCAAATTAATGTATTGAAAACAGAAAATAATGAAAAACAAAACATAATAGAGCAAAAAGACATAGAAATTGAAAATTTAAAAAAAGACTTGCAATATGTATATAATTCAAGATCATGGAAATTAACGAGACCTCTAAGAAAAATAATTAGATTAGGAAGAAATAAAATGAATTAAGATTTGTAACATGAAAAGGAAGGATTGAAAGTAATGAGTGTTAGATTAAGAGACAAACTTTTTCCTGAGGGAGGAAAAATAAGACAAATTTTAAGAAAAATAAACAGAGTAATACATGCAATAAAGTTTAGCAATGCAAAAAAATTCTTAAAATCATTGAAAAATAATGGTTGGAAGCAAACATGGAATATCATAACAAACAATGTACAAAATGGAACAACAGTTACACCTTATGAAATATGGATGAGTTTAAATGATCCAACACCAGAAGAATTAGAAGAACAGAGAAAAACAAAATTTAAAATGAATCCTAAAATCAGTATATTAGTGCCTATGTATAATACACCAGTAAACTTCTTTACAGAATTAGTACAATATTTAATAGACCAAACTTATACAAATTGGGAACTATGTTTAGCTGATGGTAGCCCTGAAAAGAATAAAAAGTTAGAAGAAATTTGCAGAAAAGATGAGAGAATAAAATATAATTACACTGGAAAGAATCTAGGAATATCAGGAAATACTAATGAAGCATTAAAAATGGCAACAGGAGACTATATAGCTTTATTAGACCATGATGATTTATTACCAATAAATTCGTTATTTGAAATAGTAAAAGCAATTAATGAAGATCCAGAAATTGAATTTATTTATACAGATGAGGACAAAATTACAACAATGGATAAACCAAGATTTGATCCACATTTTAAGCCAGACTTTGCAATAGATACTTTAAGATCTAATAATTATATTTGCCATTTTAGTGTGTTTAGAAAAGATTTAATGGAAAAACTTCGGAGGAGAAAGAAGTAAATATGATGGAGCACAAGATTATGATATTATTATTAGAATGGCAGAAATAGCTAAAAATATAAAGCATATTCCTAAAATATTATATCATTGGAGAGTTCATGAATTATCTACAGCTAAAGCAGGAGGAGATGCAAAGCCATACGCATTTGAAGCAGGAATTACTGTTCTTGAAGATCATTTAAAAAGAGTAGGACTAGAAGGAAAAGTAACACATGGAGCTACATTAGGAACATATCAAATAGATTATAAAGTAAATGGAAATCCAAAAGTTACAATACTAATTCCAAATAGAAATGAAGAAAAAACTTTAAAAACATGTATAGATTCAATAAAAAATTTGACAACATATCAAAATTATGAGATTGCAATAATAGAAAATAATAGCACAGAAAAATCAATTTTTGATTATTATAAAGAACTAGAAAAAGGTGAAAAAATAAAAGTATTATATTATCCAGAAAAAGCATTTAACTATTCTAAAATAATAAATTATGGAGTAAAAAATACTGATGGAGAGTATATAGTACAATTAAATAATGATACAAAATTATTAACTCCAGATTGGCTAGAAAAAATGATTGGAATGAATCAAAGAGAAGACGTTGGAGCAGTAGGAGTAAAATTATATTATCCAGATAACACTATACAACATGCAGGAACAATTATAGGAGTATATGGAGTAGCAGGACATGTATTTAGAGGTTTATATAAAAATACACATGGATATTTTGCAAGAGAGAGTCATATTCAAAACTTAAGTGCAGTAACAGCTGCATGTATGATGTCCAAAAGAGCAGTTTACGAAGAAGTTGGATATATGGATCCAGAATTTGCAGTTGCATTTAATGATATAGACTTTTGTTTAAAAGTAATAAAATCAGGAAAATTAATAATATATAATCCATTTGTGGAATTTACACATTATGAATCAAAATCAAGAGGAGCAGAAGATACTCCAGAGAAACAAGAAAGGTTTCAAGGTGAAATTGATTTATTTTATAAAAAATGGGGAGATTACAAGAAGAAGGGAGATCCATATTACAATATAAATTTACGATTAGACTCAGATCAATATGAAATAAAACAAGAAAAAGTAATAGTAGATTAGATTAATAACACTCTGAGGGGGGATACTATGCTAGAAAAATTAACAAATAATATAGATGTAGCAATAGAATATGTTAAAAAATTTGGAGAACTAATGTATAAATATAGATATTATGTATTAATAGCAATATTTATACTATGTGTATTATTTGACATTAGTGGCTCATCTATTGGTATGTGGAAAGATATAATTGCATCAGATGTGTCAGATGATGGAGTTATTTTTGGAAAATCTAGAGCAATAAGAAGTGATGAATGGGCTGTTCTAACTCCAATGACTTTTTCACAGTCCTTTGATGGATTTAAATATTTTAGTGATATTATAAGAGCAGATAAAACAGATGTATTTATGATATATGGATTACCAACTTTAAATATTATGCAAATATTTAGACCTTTTCAATTAGGATTTATATTTTTAGGAATATCAAAAGGATTATCATTCTTTTGGTGTGGAAGACTTATAGCTTTATTTATAGTTACATTTGAAATGTGTATGATATTAACAAAGAAAAACAAATTACTTTCTTTAATTGGAGCAATTATGATAACTCTTGCTCCAATGGTTCAATGGTGGTTTGCAGTAAATGGAATTGCAGAAATATTTATATTTGGACAACTGGCAATTATATTATTACATAAATATATAAATGTAAATGATTTAAAAAAAAGATGTTTATATTTATTAGGAATGGTATTATGTGCAGGAGGATATGTTATGGTAATGTATCCAGCATGGCAGATAACAATGGTATATATTTTCATAGCTTTAGCACTTTGGATAATAATAGATAACAGAAAAAATATAAAAATTAATTATAAAGATATTATTTCTATTATTATAGCAATACTAATTTTTTCACTGTGTATGGTATATATTTTAATGCAATCTATGGATACAATAAAATTAGTAATGGGAACAGTGTACCCTGGTTCAAGATGTGAAGTAGGTGGACATGGAGCAGAAAAATATTTTAACTATCTAATGAATATATTTACTCCTTCAAAGGATGTATTATTAAAATCAAATACATGTGAATTATCAACAATGTTTTCTTTATTTCCAATAGGATATATTTTAGCAATAGGAGTAATGATTAAAGAAAGAAAAAAAGACTTAGGCTTAATATTACTATTAATAGTAGATATATTTTTAAGTATATGGTGTGTTATTGGCATGCCAGAGATACTTTCAAAACTAACATTAATGAGTAATACAACAGTTACAAGAGTAATGTTAGCAATTGGATATGCAGATATACTAATTTTATTAAGATCTATATCATTATCAAAAGAACCATATACAATAAAAACATCTATTATAATATCTGTATTATTAACAATTGTAATGGTAATAATGTGTAAAATAGTACATAGACAATATATAACAATAAAAATGGCAATATCAATGGCTATAATGACTGTATATTTATTTTATTTTGCAATGAGATATAATGGAAAATATGGAAAATACTTGTTTACATGTGGAATTACATTTGTTATGATAATGGCAGGAGGAACTGTGAACCCAATAAGAAGAGGAACAGATGTTATATATAAAAGTAATATAATAAAAAAGGTTCAAGAAATAAATAATGAAGAAACAGGAATTTGGATTGTTGAAGAATTAGGATTTCCAGTGGCAAACTATATATTAATGGCAGGTGTACCAGTTATCAACTCAACAAATACATATCCTAATATGGAAAGATGGAAAAAATTAGATTTAGATGGGCATTATGAAGATGTATATAATAGATATGCACATATAGGAATGAAATTAAGAAAATCAAATGAAGAATATGAAGAAAAATTTGAACTGATACAAGCTGATGCATTTAATGTATATATAGAACCTCAAGAGTTAAAAGAATTAAATGTAAAATACATATTTACAATAAATGAATTAGAAAAATTTGATACAGAAGAAATTAAATTTGTAAAATTATATGATTATAATAATTACAAGATATATAAAATTAATTAGTATTTAGGAGTAAAAAAGTGAATATAAAAAATATAACGGATAAATCTATTATCATTTTAAAAAAAATAATATTTCCATTAGAATTTTTGTTGACAGTATTATTAATATACAGTTTATTTAGATTTATAGTATTGATAAATTATGCTCATACAGTTTCCATAAAATATATTGTTTATATACTAATATTTGGAATATCTATATTATCACTAATAATATATAACTTAAAAATAAACCGTGAAAAATGGGAAAAAGTGATAATTAGTTTTTTAATACCAATAAGCTTACTATATTGGGGATGCATGATACCATCGCATGTACCAGACGAATTATCACATTTATGGAAAACATATGAAATATCAGAAGGCAAACTAATAGGTGATAAAACAATAATTTCAAAAGTTCCAAGAGATTTAGTAGTAATGTTTAAACCTAATATAAATAAATATAACGAATTAAATGAGGCGTTAGGTAAAACAACAGACTATAATGACATAGTTGAAGTAAGTGATTCAGCAAAAACATATCCATTTTTCTTATATATGTTTGGAGCAATAGGATTTGTAATAGCAAGAATATTAAATTTGAATGCTCTATTAGGATGTTATTTGGCTCAATTAATAAATACTATTATATTTTTAATAACAGCGTATTATTCTATAAAAATAATACCATTTGGAAAATTAGCAATTACTAGTGTTATTTTTATGCCAATGTTCTTACATCAAGCAACATCAATGTCAGCAGATTCAATAATAAATTGCATAACTATGATATTTATATCATTTACAATATATTTAATATTTAAAGAAAATACGATAAGTAAAAAAGAAGAAATAATATTTTTTATTCTAAGTGTTTTATTAGCAATATCTAAATATGTGTATTTGCCAATTATTGGATTAGGTCTAATATTAATATTTTCAAAAAATATTAGTAAAAAGCAAAAAATAGTAATGTTAACTGCAAGTATAGTAATAGCAACAGCTTCTGCTATAGCATATTTTGTATATAGTGGTAGTTATGACAGTGCTTTTAATGATTATTTTGCAGAGCAAAATATAAATACAACAGAGCAAATAAAATATATTATATCAAACCCAATAGAATTACTAAAAACACTAAAAACTACATTTACTCAAAAAGGAAATGAATATTTATATATGGCAATAGGAAGCAATTTGGGATGGTTATGTATTGTAGTTCCAAATATAATTATAACAATATATCTAATCTTTATGATTATGTCATGCTTTGTAGAAAAAAATACAGTATCATTTTCAAGTAAACAAAAAATTTTTGTAAGTCTAATATCTATATCAGTTATACTTTTAATAGTACTAGGATTATATTTAACATGGACAACTGTAGGAGCAAATATAGTAGAGGGTGTACAAGGAAGATATTTTATACCAGTATTATTTTTAATATTATTATGCTTGTGTAAAAAGGATAACTATATCAAAATAAAAAATGTTCAATATAAACTACCAATAGTATTTAGTATATTAAATTTATTAACAATACACACAATATATCAATTTTTTATTTAAAAAGGAGTATTAAATATGAAAATATTGCTAATTATACCAGCATATAACGAACAAGAAAATATATTAAATGTTTGCAAAACTGTAGAACAGTCAAAGGTAAAAGTAGACTATATAGTAATAAATGATGGTTCAACAGATAATACATTAAAAATATTAGAGGAAAATAATTTAGAACATATAAATCTAGTTCACAATTTAGGAATTGGAGGAGCAGTACAAACTGGTTATAAATATGCATTAGAAAATGATTATGATATAGCAATACAATTTGACGGAGACGGACAACATGATATCAATTATGTAGAAACAATTTGTGAACCAATAATAAATGGACAAGCAGATTTTTGCATAGGTTCGAGATATATAGATAATAGTACGAGTAAATTTAAATCAACATGGATAAGAAGAGTAGGAAAAGACATTATATCAGCAATGATAAAATTATTCTGGAAACAAAAAATAACAGATCCAACATCAGGTTTTAGAGCTGCTAATAAAAAGGTTATAAAAATTTTTGCAAATGAATATCCAACAGATTATCCGGAGCCAGAAAGTACAGTAACATTATTAAAGAAAGGACTTAAAGTTACTGAAAAACCTGTTAATATGCATGAAAGAAAAGCAGGAAAATCTTTTGTTAATCCATGGACAAGTGGATTATATATGATAAAGGTTTCAATTGCAATTATAGTAGATAGTATATTTCGAACAAATGGAGGTACTAGTGAATGAATCTAACTTTAAAAATTGCATTAATAATAATAAGTTTAATATATATTTTTCTAATACTAAAGGCTATTAGAAGAAAAAAAATAAATGTTACTTATTCTATTTTCTGGATAATAACAGGTATAGCATTGATAATATGTACAATAGTTCCAAATTTAATTGAATATATTTCTAAAAAATTAGGATTTGAAACACCATCTAATATGTTGTTTGTAATTACAATTTTTATAGCATTTTATTTAATATTTAATCTAACAGTTATATTATCAAGGGAAAATAGAAAAAACACATTATTAGTACAAGAAGTATCATTATTAAAGAAACAAGTGAAACATTTGGAGGAAAAAATTGATGGAGCAAAATAAATATAAATTATCAATAGTAGCATTGGTATATAATTTAGAGCAATATCTACCTAGATGTTTAGATGCTTTAGTAAATCAAACTTTACAAGAAATAGAAATATTATGTGTTGATGATGGCTCAACAGACTCAGCACCACAAATTATAGAAGAATATGCTACAAAATATCCTCAAAAAATAAAAACTTTTCACAAAAAAAATGGTGGAGAATTTACTACTAGAAATTATGGATTAGAAAGGGCAACTGGAGAATATGTAACATTTGTAGATACAGATGACTATGTAGAACCCACTTGGGCAGAAAAACTATACAATGCTGCTAAAGAATATGATGCAGATATAGCAGTATGTGCATTTGAAAGAATAGATTTAAAAACTAATAAAGTAGTGGCAACAGATATGACAGGTTTTGGATATACTTGTAGAAAAATAGTTCCAGATGATGATTTTATGGTATTTATAAATCCAGCTCCTTGGAATAAGGTTTATAAAAGAGAAAAAATTAAAGATTTAAGATTTTTGCCATTTAGAGGATTTAATGATACAATGTTTTTGGCTAGTTGCTATACTAGAGTAGATAAAATCGCATTTATACCAGATGTGTTATATCATTATTATTTAAGGTATGACTCACAAATACATACAGTAAATGAAGAAGATGTTAATAATCTAAAAAAATATTTACTAGAAGTAAAAGACTTATACATTAAAACAAATAAATATGAAGAAATGAAATATATACTAGACTTAATGGCATTTATACATTTAGGAATATCAGTAATGTATAGAGCTTCTTATGATGAAAAAATAAATATAAAAAATATGTTAAAACAAACAATAAAATATTTAGATGATAACTTTTCTACATGGAGAAAAAATCCATTTTTAAAATTATCATATTCAATTAAAAAAGGTTTTAAACATGTAGGATTATGGGGGATTTCTGTATTTTATAAATTAGGCTGGCAAATGGCGTTTATACATGTATATAGATTTGTAGTAGATAAATTAAAAATAGATATAAAATTTTAATAAAGGGGAGCAAGAAATGTTAGTAGTACTAATGGCAGTACTGATGTTTTTATCAATAGGTTCATGTATAACTCAAAAATTCAAAATAAAACAGGAAAGTTCAGTTTCTATTGCATTTTTGTCAATCTTATTGTTTTTATATATTTCTGGTTTATTTAATTTAATGAAATTAGCAGTATATATTATATATTTTATAACTTTATGTTCAATAATTTACATTATATATTGCTTTATAAAAAAGAAAATTAAGATAAAAGAAATAATGACACCAGGAATAATTTTATACATATTTGTTGTTTTAGGAATGGCATTAATTGTAAAAAATACATATTATTGTGAATGGGATGAATTTTCACATTGGGGTGCAAATTTAAAAGCAATGGTACAACATAATTTATTTTGGTCAAATAAAATATATGATGGTGTACATGTAGTTTACACACCAATGGCAGGAATAGCAGAATATTTACTTTGCAAAATAAATGGAGGATTTGCAGAAGATATATCATATATAGGAATAAATATATTTATAATAACGTTATTATTACCGATTTTTAAAAATGAACAATATAAGATAAAAGAATTTTTTAAATTAATTTTGTTTTGGGGAATAGTATATTGTTCTATAATATTATGTAATTTTAAACTATCATCAATATACATAGATTTGTTATTAGGAATATTATTTGCAGTTGGAATGTTTTTAGCCTTTAGACTAAAAGGAAAAGAAGATAAAATAAATTTATTATTAATATTAATAATAATGCCATTAGTAAAAGATTCAGGTTTACTACTTTTAGGAATAATATTGATGCAATTATTCTTTAATAAAATATTTATAGAGGTAATTAAAAATAAAAAAGTAACAAAACAAGAATTAAAAAAATTTGGTATAATAGTGGCAATATTAATAATATCACTCATATTTTATGGAACATGGAAAATTTATTGTAGTGCAAATAATAGATATCTAGATGATAGGCATGATAAAAATGCAATATCACAAATAAATGTAAAAGAATTTATAAAAGCAATATTGATGTTAAAAACTGAAAATAGCAAATATTCTGATATTGCCACGAGTTTTTATAAGGCACTTAATAACTTAGCAGTAATAGGCAATGAAAATTCAATTATTTCAGCAATAAAATTAGTAGTAATATTAGATATAATAGGTCTTATTATTTATGTAATAAATAAGGACAAGAACGAAAAGAGGAAAATTGTAGCATTATTAGCATCTTTTAATATAGGATTTATATTATATTGTTTATTGTTACTAGCAACTTTTATGTTTGCATTTACAGAAGCAGAGGGACGAAATTTAGCAAGTTATACAAGATATATGGCGACATATTTTATTGCATGGATTTTAGTAATGGCTGTAATAGCTATAAATAATAACTCTAATAATCAAATAATAATAGCTATAATGGCAATTTTATTATGTATATATCCAATAAATACAACTAATTTATTAAATATTTTTGGACGAAAAGGGGTAACAGGGGTATCTGAACAACTAAAAGAAAAGTCAAATATAATAATGAATAAAGTAAAGCTAAATGAAAAGGTTTATTTAATATATCAAAATATTGGAGGTGGAGGAGAGTATCATATTTTAAGATATTTAATATCACCTATAGTAACTAATTTGATGTATGAATGGAGTTTAGGACCTAAATATGAAGAAAATGATATATGGAGTTATGATATAACAAAAGAGCAATTTGAGAAAAAATTAATAGATGAAGAATTTGACTATATATTTATTGCAAAAATAGATAAACAATTTATTGATATATATGGAGATTTAATTGATAATAGTATATATGATAATTATGAAGAATTAAATAATAAATTGTTAAAAGTAAATAAAATAGATGAAAATAGTGTAAAATTAACAATAATAGATGATTAAAGGAGAGGATTATATATGGACAAAATAGCAGTACTAATACCATGTTATAATGAGGAAGTAACAATAGAAAAGGTAATAAAAGATTTTAGAAAAGAATTACCCAGTGCAGATATTTATGTATATGATAATAATTCAAAAGATAAAACAGCTCAAATTGCAAAAGAAAATGGAGCAATAGTAAGACATGAATACAAACAAGGAAAAGGAAATGTAGTAAGAAGCATGTTTTATGATATAGATGCAGATATATATGTTATGGTAGACGGAGATGACACATATCCAGCTGAATTTGTACACCAACTAATAGAACCAGTAGTTCAAGGAAAAGCCGACATGGCAATTGGAGATAGATTGTCAAATGGAACATATCAAAAAGAAAATAAAAGACATTTTCATGAATTTGGAAATAATCTAGTAAAAAAAGGAATTAATGTATTATTTAAAACAAATTTAAAAGATATAATGACAGGGTATAGAGTGTTTAATAAAAAATTTGTAAAAAATATGCCAGTAATGTCCCCAAAATTTGAAATAGAAACAGAAATGTCATTATATGCACTAGATAAAAAATTTATAATAGAAGAAATCCCAATTGTATATAGAGATAGACCAGCAGGTAGTGAATCTAAATTAAATACAGTAAGTGATGGAATAAAAGTAATAAAAACAATAATAAAAATGTTTAAGAATTATAAACCATTACAATTCTTTACAATAATAGCAAGTGTAGTATTTATATTAGGAATTATTGTTGGAATTCCTGTATTAGTAGAGTTCTTTAAAACACATTATATTACTAAAATGCCATCTGCAATACTTGCAACAGGGCTTGTAACATTGTCAGTAATTATAGGCCAATGTGGTGTAATATTAGATACAGTAGTTAAACTAAATAGAGAAAACTATGAACTTAATTTGCTACGTTATAAACAAATGGAAGAATTATCTAAAAAATAAAGAAAAGGAAGATAATAATGGAAAATATTGAAAAAAGGAGTAATAAAACAATGCAATTTGTATTTGTATTAATATATCTAATTCTAACTATAGCAGGATTAGTATTAATAAAAAAAGGTGCAAATCCAGGAAGCTTAGCAATAGAAAATGGAAACTTGAATTTTGGAATAAATTTAATAAGTTTATTAGGATTTATATGTTATATATGCAGTTTTTTACTTTATACTAGAATTGTTGTAATGTTTGATTTGAGCTATATTGTACCATTAACTACAGGAATTGTACAAATTTTAACATTAATTTCATCTTATGTTATTTTTAAAGAAGAAATTAGCGTAAAAGCAATTATAGGAGCTAGTATAATAATTATAGGAATTATTATTATGAATTGGAAAAGTTAATGTTATGATTCACAATTAAATCAGTTTTATAGTATTTAGACTAGATATTAGGAATATATGTACTTATTAGTGAAGAAGGGATATTGTGAAGTGGATAAAATAAAGGAGTTATATTTAAAATATAAAGAAATAGTAAACTATCTAATATTTGGTGGATTATCTACTATAGTTAATTTTGCATCATATTATTTATTTGCAAAAGTTTTATCTATTGATGAAGTAGTAAGTAGTGGATTATCATGGTTTTGTGCTGTACTTTTTGCATATGTAACTAATAAAATATTTGTATTTGAAAGTAAAACAGAAACTAAGAAGCAAATGTTAAAAGAATTGGTATCATTTTTTACAGCTAGAGTAGTTTCTGGAATTTTGTGTGACGTTGGTACATTTGCATTAATGGTTAGAGTGTTACATATTAATGATATAATTGCTAAATTAATTACTCAAGTTATGGTGGTTATTGTTAATTATATTTTTAGTAAGTTTATTATTTTCAAAAAGAAAAATAAATAGATCTAATAAGAAAACTTATTTGGATAATATATATATGTTATTCAATAAGTTTTTTATTATTATCTATTTAAAAGATAGCTTTAAGAATAAGTAGTAACAGCTGGATAGTTACAATTCATAGCTAGGTTAGTTTTTTGATTATTGGTGTTTCGATATTGGTAGTATATATCTACTTATAAATCAACGTTTGATTGAAATGAGAAATAGAAATTCTTATATACAAAATTGAGGGATGCTCACGGAAAAATGATTATTAATATATTCTTTTTCTTTACACGACTCGGCTTGATACATGACTTAGAAATTCTTGATAAAATCAATCAGCGCCCTCGTGAGGCGAGATTCCCTAATTGATTTTATTTAGAATTTCTACAGTCATTCCACGGCGCATTCGTCGTTTCATTCAAAAGAATATATTAATAATCATTTTGGCCTGAGTGAAAGAGGCTTAATTTTGTATATTAGAATTTCTTTTCGAGTGCAATGAACAAGTTGATTTATAAGTAGATATATACTACCAATATCGAAACACC
Organism: uncultured Clostridia bacterium; assembly: GCA_947589015.1. Classification (GTDB taxonomy): domain Bacteria; phylum Bacillota; class Clostridia; order TANB77; family CAG-508; genus CAG-269. The sequence continues at coordinate 6,169 of CANPZF010000013.1, read as the reverse complement.
AATAATCAAAAAACTGACCTAGCTGCGAATTGTAACGTTGGATAGAATTACAAGTCTATTTTTTGTAAAAATATGTTGAAAAACATGTGTAAAAAAGATATAATATGAATTGAAAATAAGTAAATGGAGGAATACTCATGAAAAAACTAATTAGTGCAATTATAATTGCGATAATATTATTAAACACATTATTACCATTGACATATGCTATTGAAACAAATGAAGAGGCAAGAGAAAATATTGGAACAACTGAAAATACAACACCAAATTTAGAAGATAGTGATACAGAAGTAGAAAATCCAGAGGAAAAACAAGAAACAGAAGAAGATGAAAAAGAAGAAACGGGTATAGAAGAAAATGAAAATGGGAATAGTAATGAAGAATTAAAAAATGATACACAGGAACAAGAACAAAAACAAGAAGATAAAGAACCAAAAACTATTGAAAATGTAGTAAATGAATCAGAAGATGAAGAAATGAAAGTAAAAGCTATAAAAAAAATAGACACAATATCACAAGAAAATGTATTTGATAAAATAAATACTACAAATAAAACAATTGCATATAGTTCTTATGTACAAGATATTGGGTGGACTGAAGCTAATAAAGATGGAGAAACATCAGGAACAACAGGACAAAATAAAAAAATAGAAGCATTACAATTAAGATTATATAATTTCCCTTCAGAAGCAAGGGTACAGTATAAAGTATATGTAGAAAAACAAGGTTGGCAAGAAATAAAGAAAAATTCAGAATTAGCAGGAACAACAGAAAAAAATTTAAAATTATATGGAGTAAGAATAGAGCTAGTAAATGTAAAAGAATATTCTGTGCAATATAGAGCTCATATTCAAGATTATGGATGGTCTGAATGGAAGTCAGATGGAGACATCGTAGGAGTAATAAACGAAGAAAAGAAAATTGAAGCTATAGAAGTGCGATTAGTAAATAAAATAAAAAAAGACGTTAAAGTATCATATAATGCGCATGTACAAGATATAGGCTGGCAAAAGGAAGTAAAAAACGGAGATACAGCAGGAACAACAGGTCAAAACAAAAAAATAGAGGCAATGCAAATAAAAATAGATAATTCTACAATTGAAGGATTTATAAGATATAGATCTTATTTACAAGGAATTGGCTGGCAAGAGCATAAGCAAGATGGAGAAATGACAGGAACAACAGGTCAAAATAGAAAATTAGAAGCAATACAAATAACTTTAGGAAATATGAATGAATATTCTGTAGAATATAGAGTACATATACAGGACATAGGTTGGCAAGCATGGGTAAAAGATGGAGCAACTTCAGGCTTAATAGGAAAAGGCAAAAAAATAGAAGCAATAGAAATTAGAATAGTAGAAAAAAGCGATAAATTATCTGTAACATATTCATCACATGTGCAAGACGAGGGTTGGCAAAGTTATAGAAAAGAAGGAGAAACATCTGGAACAACTGGTAAAAATAGAAAAATAGAGGCAATGAAAATTGATTTGCTAAATAATACACAAGGAATAAAAATATCTTATCAATCATATGTTAGTGGAAATTGGCAAGGTTGGAAACAAAATGGAACTATAACAGGAACAACTGGGAAAGACTTAAAAATGGAGGCTATACAAATAAAGCTAGAGAATACAGACAAGTATTCTATAAGTTATAGAGTACATGTACAAGATGTGGGCTGGCAATCATGGGTAAAAGATGGAGCAACTGCAGGATTAGTAGGAAAAGGTAAAAAAATAGAGGCAATAGAAATAAAAATCATTCCAAAACAGGAAGATGGATTAATAGTAAAATATAGTACTCATGTTCAAGACATTGGATGGAAAGAATATGAACAAAATGGAAATGAAGCAGGAACAACAGGTCAGAATAAAAAAATAGAAGCAATGAAAATAGCACTTGAGAATAATGAAGTGAATACAGGAATTAGATATAGAGCATATATACAAGATAGCGGTTGGCAATCATGGAAACAAAATGATGCAATAGCAGGTACAACTGGTCAAAACAAAAAAATGTATGGAATTAGAATAGAATTGATAAATATGCCAGAATATTCAATTCAATATAGAGTACATGTTGAAGATTATGGATGGACAGATTGGAGAATTGATGGAGAAACAGCGGGAGTAGTTGCAGAAGACAAGAAAATAGAATCAATACAAATAAGAATAATAGAAAAAACACATAGTTATACTTTTGGAGTAAAATATTATTCTCATGTACAAGATATAGGCTGGGAAGAAGAATATTTAAATAAAGATGGAGAGGCTTCAGGAACAACTGGGCAAAATAAAAAAATAGAAGCAGTGAGAATTAGTTTGAATAATGCACCATCAGGAGTAAACATTCAATATAAAAGTTATGTTCAAGGTATAGGATGGCAAAATTGGGCACAAAATGGTAATATATCTGGAACAACAGGGCAAAATAAAAAAGTAGAAGCAATTCAAATTCAATTAACTAATACAAATAGCTATACAGTACAGTATAGAGTACATGTACAAGATATAGGCTGGACAGATTGGTACATAGATGGAGAAACAGCAGGAGTAATTGGACAAGGCAAAAAAATAGAAGCAATTCAAATTAGAATAACTCCAAAACAAAAAAGACAGTATAAAGGTATAGATGTAAGTCAGTGGAATGAAGAAATTAATTGGAATCAAGTTAAAAATTCAGGTGTTGATTTTGTTATGATAAGATGCGGATTTAGAGGATATGGCGCAAGTGGAAGTTTGAATATGGATCAGTGTTTTGAAAAAAATATTAAAGGGGCAAAAGAAGCAGGAATAAATGTTGGAATATATTTCTTTACAAATGCGGTAAATATACCAGAAGCAATACAAGAAGCAAATTATGTAATTAATATTTTAAGAAACTATGATATAGACTATCCTGTAGCAGTAGATTCAGAAACTTCAGCACCAGATGGAACTGGTAGAGCAGATAATTTAGATAAGATGACTAGAACTAATGCTGTGTCAGCATTTTGCAATACAATTAGAAGTGCTGGTTATATACCTATGATATATGCAAGTAGAGATTGGTATTATAATCGATTAGAATTCATGCATATATCTCAATATGAAATATGGCTTGCACATTATACTGGTTCACCAAATAATTTATCAAATTTCAAATATGACTATGGAATGTGGCAATATACTAGTACAGGACATGTTGAAGGAGTGAGTTCACCAGCTTCTGGCGTAGATATGAACATAGGATATAAAAAATATTAGAAAACAAAAGATTGAAAAAATAGAAAAATAGGAGAACTAGAAAATGAAAAAAATATCTGTGATAGTACCTATGTATAATGAAGAAAAAGTAGTAGAACTATGTTATGATAGATTAACTAAAATATTACAAGGAATAAAAGAATATGAATACGAAATAATTGCAATAAATGATGGAAGTAAAGATGACACTTTAGAAATATTAGAAAATTTTGCAAAACAAGATATCAAATTGAAAATTTTATCGTTTTCAAGAAATTTTGGACATCAAGCAGCATTAACAGCAGGGCTTAAAGAAGTAACAGGAGATGTTATAGTAATTATAGATGCGGATTTACAAGACCCACCAGAACTAATACCACAGATGATTAAACTTTGGGAGCAGGGCAACGAAGTAATATATGGAAAGAGAAAATCCAGAAAGGGAGAGTCACATTTTAAATTATTAACAGCAAAAATATTTTATGAAACATTGAATGCATTATCAGATGTAGAAATGCCTAAAGATACGGGAGATTTTAGGCTGGTTGACAGAAAAGTAGTCGATGTTATAAATAGTTTACCAGAACATAATAAGTTTTTGAGAGGCTTATTTAGTTGGGTTGGATATAATCAAGTGGCATTTGAGTATGAAAGGCAAGAAAGAATTGCAGGGAAAACAAAATATCCTTTGAAAAAAATGCTTAAATTAGCATCTGATGGAATAATAAGTTTTTCAACTAAACCGCTAAAATTGGTTGGTGGGTTAGGAATTATTTCTATAGTAATTTCTATATGTATATTGATATATGCTTTAGTATCTTATATATTTAAATTGAATAATTTATCAGCTGGTTGGACATCTATAATGGTATCTATTACATTTTTTGCTGGAATACAATTATTATCAATTTGGGTCATGTCAGAATATATAGGAAGAATTTATGAAGAAACTAAACAAAGACCACAATATATAATAGAAAAAAGGATCAATTTCAATTAAATACTTATATCAAAAACGCAAAAAGTACTTGTACTTTTTGCGTTTTAATGATATGATAAAAGCGAAAAAATCGAAAGGAGTGTAACAATGAAAATATTAATAACAGGAGCAAAAGGAATGCTTGCAAAGGCAGTAATAAACAGATTAAAAAACGAAAATGAATTAATATGTACAGATGTTGCAGATTTAGATATTACGGATAGTGAAGCGGTAGAAAAATTTGTATCAGAAAAAAAACCAGAATATATAATTAACTGTGCTGCATATACTGCTGTTGATAAGGCAGAAACAGCAGGTGAAATTGTAGAAAAAATCAATAGTGATGGACCAGGTAATTTAGCAAAAGCTGCAAAAGAAAATAATAGCACACTAGTTCATATTAGCACAGATTATGTTTTTGGAGGAGCATTAGATATAAATGAAATATATAAAGAAGATGATGAAAAAAATCCAGTAACAGCATATGGAATAACAAAATTACATGGAGAAGAACAAGTACAAAAAAATACAGATAAATATTATATTTTTAGAACAGCATGGCTTTATGGTGATGGAAATAATTTTGTAAGAACAATGTTAAATTTGGGAGAAAGTAAAGATGAATTAAACGTAGTAGCAGATCAACATGGTTCGCCAACATATGCTGTAGATTTAGCGAATTATATAGGAGAAGCGATAGAAAAGAAAATACCATATGGAATTTATCATGCTACAAATGAAGGGTTTACAACATGGTATGAATTTACTAAAACAATCTTTGAATATGCAAATATAACATGCAAAGTCAATCCTGTAACAACAGAAGAATATATAGAAATGATGAAAGTAACACAAGCTATAAGACCTAAAAATTCAAAGTTATCAAAGCAAAAATTAAAGGCACAAGGAATTAATATTCCTGAATGGAGGGATGCATTAAAGAGATATTTAAAAGAAGAGGGGAAAATATAAAAAGAAAGGATACATATTATGAAACAAAGAAAAGGAATTATTTTAGCTGGAGGAAGTGGAACGAGATTATATCCATTAACTCTTGCTATATCGAAACAAATAATGCCGGTATATGACAAACCAATGATATATTACCCACTATCAGTTTTAATGGAAGCAGAAGTAAAAGACGTACTAATTATATCAACACCTAGAGATATAGAAGGATTTAAAAGTTTATTAGGAAATGGCTCACAATGGGGAATGAATTTTCAATATACAATTCAGGAAAAACCAAATGGATTAGCTGAGGCATTTATAATAGGAGAAGAATTTATAGGTGATAGCAATGTAGTGATGATTTTAGGAGATAATATGTTTTATGGTTCACATTTGCCAGAAATACTAAAAGAAGCAAATGATAGAGAAAATGAATCAACTATATTTGGATATTATGTAAAAGATCCTAGAAGATATGGAGTTGTAGAAATAGATAAGAATGGTAAAGCAATTTCTATAGAAGAAAAACCAGAAGAGCCAAAATCAAATTATGCAGTACCGGGATTATATTTTTATACAAACGATGTTATAGAAATAGCTAAAAAGATAAAACCATCAGCAAGAGGAGAATTAGAAATAACATCAATAAATGATGAATATATGAAAAAAGGAAAGCTAGCTGTAGAAAAACTAGGAAGAGGTATGACATGGTTTGATACAGGAACACATGATGCTTTACTAGAAACAGCAAGTTTTGTACAAACAATAGAGAAAAGACAAGGAATGCAAGTGTGCTGTCCAGAGGAAATTGCATTTAAAAAAGGTTGGATAAATAAAGAACAACTATTAAAATTATCAGAGAAATATATGAAAACAGATTATGGAGTATACTTAAAAGATTTAGCAGAAGATAAATTTAGAGAAGAATAAGTTGCCAAAATGGCCGCTCTTAAGTTGCCAAAAGGGCCACTCTTAAGTTGCCAAAAGGGACGTTCTTAAATGGCAACTT
>CANPZF010000012.1 GCA_947589015.1 uncultured Clostridia bacterium | reverse complement strand
TAAATAAAACTAAAACTAAGAAAAAATTTCATCTATGTATTTTTGAGTGTTACAGAGCGAAAGCGAAGTATACAGAAGTAGAACTGTAGCTCATAAACACTATAATTTTCTAGTGACGATAACATTTAGGGTAATACCTGTTCCCATTCCGAACACAGAAGTCAAGCCTAAATGTGCCGAAAATACTTGCGAGTTACCTTGCTGGGAAGATAGGTTGTTGCTAGATTTTTTTATTTTTTAGTAAAAAGCCAGAAATTAGATATATAAATATATTTAATTTGTGGTTTTTTGCAATTTAAAGTAATTTGTGGTAAAATATAAATGTATAAATTAGAAATAAAGGAGGATATGTTAGTATTAAATCTAACATTTATGAATATGGATGGAAAAAGTAGAGAGTTTTTTAATGCATTAAATAGGATTACAAATCATCAATTAGACGTGATAGACGTAAATCATTTAACAATAGATGAAATTTTAAATAAGTATAATTTGTATTATTATACTTATATTAAATTTTTAGAATTACAAAAGAATGACAATAGAAATTATCAAGATACTATTAGGCAGAAAAAACAATATGATGCTATGTTCAAATTTTGGATAAATCCATTTCATATAGCTTTAAGAAATGAAATAGGAGCTTTAGATGTGCCTAAGCAAGAAGTAGAAAGAAAAACTACAGATAAGGGAGATGGAGCTCGATTAACAAAATATACTATTGATAAAATAAAGAGAAAACATATACAAAATTTAGATAAAAAAATATATACAGTTAATCCACAAAAACTAAGAGAAGAAATAAATGCAATATTAGAAGAAATAAGAAGAGAACATCAAGAAAAAATACGTGAGGAAAGTGAAGGAGAGCAAGATATAAGTGAAGAATATAAAAACCTAGTACAACATATAGATACATATACATTTGATGTATTACCACGTCCTTCCAGAAGAAAGATTAGAAGACAAGATAAGAAACAACTCATGAGATATGAAAGAGTTAAAGATAGAAAATTTATGACTAGTATTATAAGTAAATATAAAATTGTATTACAACAAGGTGGTGGAGAACATTCAATAGAAGTATATGGCGAGATAGATATGTATAGATTTCAGTGTGACAAAGCATATAGAGAAGTTATTTTGGAAGCAATTGAAAATGCAGAATTAGAATCATATGAAAATGGTTTGAAAACATTTAATAAAAAATCGAATGTACCATTATACATAGGAAATTTTAGAAGTATAGTGAGAGATGGAAAACGAATTTGGCAACAAGAAATTAGAGAAAGTGATATAGATGCTATGAAAAAAATAGAAAATCAAGATAGATTATTTAAAGAAAAAGCTATTAATAGAAATAACTTTTTAAAATTAGGAGAAGATAGGTAATATGTCAAAAGTAACATGGAAATCAGGAACATTTATATATCCACTTCCAGCAGTTTTGGTAAGCTGTGGAGATATGGAAAATTCTAATATTATTACAGTAGCATGGACTGGTATTTTAAATACTAATCCTGCTACTGTATATATTTCAATTAGACCAACTAGGTATTCATATAATATGATAAAAAAAAAGGGTGAATATGTAATTAATTTAACAAATAAAAATTTGGTGAGAGCAACAGATTGGTGCGGTGTAAGAACTGGAGCAAAAGTAAATAAATTCAAAGAAATGAATTTACATAAAGAAAAAGCTAAATTTGTAAAATGTCCAATGATAAAAGAAAGTCCAGTATCTATAGAATGTAAAGTGAAGGAGATAAAATCATTGGGTTCACATGATGTATTTATTGCAGAAGTACTAGCAATAAATGCAGATGAAAAATATATAGATGAAAATGGTGCATTTGATATCTCAAAATGTGATTTAATAGCATATTCTAATGGTCATTATTATTCATTAGGAAGAAAATTAGGAAAATTTGGATTTTCAGTTAGAAAAAATAAAAAAAATAAAAATAAAAATAAATAAAGTTTTCGTTATAATATCTTTCTAGTTATTAACTAATAGTCAAATCATTAATATGGTTTAACTATTTAAATTTCGGTATTTTTTTAATTTTGGCATTTCTCATTTTTTATTCTACAATAGGGCACTAAGTAGTAAATATATTAGTTGTAAATCAATTTGTTCATTACATTCAAAAAGAAATTCTAATATACAAAATTGAGCCTCTTTCACTCAGGCCAAAATGATTATTAATATATTCTTTTGAATGAAACGACGAATGTGCCGTGGAATGACTGTAGAAATTCTAAATAAAATCAATTAGGGAATCTCGCCTCACGAGGGCGCTGATTGATTTTATCAAGAATTTCTAAGTCATGTATCAAGCCGAGTCGTGTAAAGAAAAAGAATATATTAATAACCATTTTTCCGTGAACATTCCTCAATTTTGTATATAAGAATTTCTATTTTTCATTCCAATCAAGCATTGATTTATCAACTAATATATTTACTACTTAGTGCCCTATTGTAGAATAAAAAGTGAGAAGTGCCAAAGTTAAAAAATACCGAAACTTAAATTTAACTATTATTCAGTAACCTTTTTTCAAATTTTTAAGAGAATTTTATTGACATAAATTAAAAAAAATGGTAAAATGTTCTAGCGTATGTAATTACGTACATATGCTCACATCGTTTCAAAAAGTAAGGTTAAAATTCGGAGGTGTATTTAAATGGCAGCAAAAGGACCAAGAGAAAAAATAACATTAGAGTGTACAGAATGTAAAAGAAGAAATTATATGACTTCTAAAAACAAAAGAAATAATACAGATAGATTAGAGATAGTTAAATATTGCAAGTTTTGCAAGAAACGTACAACACATAAAGAAACTAAATAGTATAAGGCTTTTTTAGGAGGAAATAAAATGGCTAAAAAAGAAGAAAAAACAGTAAAAGATAATAAAAAAAGTTTTATTAAAGGATTCAAAGCTGAATTAAAAAAAGTAGTTTGGCCAACCCCAAAACAATTAGTAAATAATACAACAGCAGTAATAACAATAGTATTAATTACAGCAATTATAGTTTTTGGGCTAGATTTAGTATTTGAAACTGTTAATAAACATGGAATAGACAAGATAAAAGAATTAATTACAACTTCAAATTCAGTGGACGAAGAAACAGTAGAAGATAATACTGAAAATAGTGGGGATACAACGAATAGTGAAGAAAATGTAGATGCAACAGTGGAAGGACAACAAGAGGATTCACAAGGGCAAGAAGAAACAAATACTTCAGAAACTGAAAATAACACAGAGAGCACAGAAAATACAGAAAGCAGTGCCCAATAATAAAGAGGAGGCTTAATAATAATGTCTCAAAAAGATTATGATATGGTAGCTAGATGGTATGTAGTACACACATATTCTGGCTATGAAAATAAAGTAAAAACAGATCTTGAAAAGACAATAAAAAATAGAGAATTAGAAGATTTTTTCTTTGACATAATAGTACCAATGGAAGAACAAATAGAGATAAAAGAGGGAAAAAGAAAAACTAATTTAAAGAAAGTCTTTCCAGGATATGTGTTAATAAAAATGATAGTAACTGAGGAATCTTGGTATATTGTAAGAAATACAAGAGGAGTTACTGGATTTGTAGGATCTGGGACAGACCCTATTCCTTTAACAGAAGAAGAAATAAGAAATATGGGATTTGAAGATATTCCAGTAAATGTAGATTATGAAGTAAATGAACAAGTACAAGTAATGAATGGTCCATTTGAAGGATTTATAGGTACGGTTCAAGAGATAAATACAGAAAAACATAAAGTAAAAGTTTTAGTTTCTATGTTTGGAAGAGAAACGCCAGTAGAATTAGAATTTTCACAAGTACAAAAAGTAAATTAAAGGAGGTGCCATAAAAATGGCAGAAAAAGAAGTTACAAACATTATTAAATTACAAATAGAAGCAGGAAAAGCAACACCAGCTCCACCAGTAGGTCCAGCATTAGGCTCAAGTGGTGTTAACATTATGCAATTTGTAAAAGAATTTAATGATAGAACAGCAAATCAACCTGGAATGATTATACCAGTAGTAATAACAGTTTATAAAGACAAATCTTTTGAATTTATTACAAAAGTACCACCAGTTGCTGTATTAATTAAAAAAGCTATAAAAATTCAAAAAGGTTCAGGCAAACCTAATAAAGAAAAAGTTGCAAAAATAACAAAAGCACAAGTAAAGGAAATTGCTGAACAAAAAATGCCAGATTTAAATGCTGCAACATTAGAAACGGCAATGAGTATGGTAGAAGGTACTGCTAGATCAATGGGTGTAGTAGTTACAGAATAATAAAGAAAATTATTTGGGAGAGTGAAGCTCGCTAAAACCAAGGGAGGTAAAAAATGAAAAAATCAAAAAGATATGCAGAAAGTGCAAAATTAGTTGATAGAACAAAAGAATATGAAATTAAAGAGGCTATAGAAATTATTGAAAAAATGCCAAAAACAAAATTTGATCAAACAGTAGAACTACATGTAAAATTAGGTGTAGATTCTAAACATGCAGATCAACAAGTTAGAGGTACAGTAGTACTTCCAAATGGAACAGGAAAAACTCAAAAAGTATTAGTTTTTGCCAAAGGACCTAAAGCAGATGAGGCTCAAAAAGCAGGAGCTGATTATGTAGGAGCAGAAGAATTAATACCAAAAATTCAAAATGATAACTGGTTTGACTATGATGTAGTTGTTGCAACTCCAGATATGATGGGAGTTGTAGGAAGATTAGGTAAAGTATTAGGACCAAAAGGATTAATGCCAAACCCTAAATCAGGAACAGTAACAATGGATGTTACGAAAGCTATTAGTGAAATCAAATCTGGTAAAGTAGAATATAGATTAGACAAAACAAATATTATACATTTAGGATTTGGAAAGGTTTCATTTGGAACACAGAAATTAGTAGAAAATTATGAAACAATAATGAATGCTATAATAAAAGCAAAACCAGCAGCAGCAAAAGGTCAATACATAAAAAGTGTTGCAGTTACTACAACAATGGGACCTGGAATATTTATAAATCAAAAATAATAAAAAATGCCAAAGACAGTAGGCAAAATAAATTAAAGGTAAGATATTAGTTACCAATAGTTTATTAGCTGTAAGACCTACCGAGGTATAGAGAAGTGATATTATTAGGCTCTTTCTATCCTCGCGTGGTAGAAAGAGTATTTTTATTATAAATTATAAAATTTTAGGAGGTGAAATATATGGCAAGTGAAAAGATATTAAATCAAAAGAAAGAAGAAGTATCAAAGTTAGCAAGTGAAATGAAAGAAGCTAAATTAATACTTTTAACAGATTATAAAGGAATCAATGTAACAGATGTTACTAACTTAAGAACAGATTTAAGAAAAGTAAATGCAAAATATTCTGTTATAAAAAATAATATAACAAGAAGAGCATTAGCAGAATGTGGAATAGAAGGTCTAGAAGATCAATTAACAGGAACAACAGCAGTTGTTATCAGTTCAGAAGATTATTTAGAACCTGCAAAAGTTATTTACAATTTCTGCAAGGATAATGAATACTATAAAATTAAAGGTGGAGTAATTGAAGGTAAAGTAATGACAACAGAAGAAATTATTACTTTAGCAAAATTACCATCAAGAGAAACATTATTATCAATGCTTGCAGGAGCTTTACTTGGAAATATTTCAAAATTTGCAGTTGCACTTGATCAAGTAAGAATACAAAAAGAAGCAGAAGCACCAGCTGAAGCGTAATTAAATAAAAATTTAAATAAAAAATAAAGAGTAATGGAGGATTTTAAAATGAGTAAAGAAGAAATGATTGAGGAAATCAAAAAAATGACAGTAGTTGAATTAGCTGACTTAGTAAAAGCTATAGAAGAAGAATTTGGAGTATCAGCAGTAGCAGCTGCTGCACCAGCAGCTGGTGCAGTAGCAGGAGGAGCTGCAGCAGAAGAAAAGACATCTTTTGATGTTGTATTAACAAATGCGGGAGATCAAAAAATAAAAGTAATTAAAGTAGTTAGAGATGCTACAGGATTAGGATTAAAAGAAGCTAAAGACTTAGTAGATGGAGCACCAAAAACTGTTAAAGAAGGAGTAGCTAAAGAAGAAGCAGAAGACTTAAAAGCTAAATTTACAGAAGTTGGAGCTGTAGTTGAATTAAAATAATTTAATAAAAGAGATCTCATCAAATGAGGTCTTTTTTGATTAGACAAAATATGAAAGAATAATAATTATAAAAGATGAATTGTATAAAATGTGAATAATGTATTTTCATTAAAGGAATTTTTAAATTTAGGTGTTAAAAGATGTGCGAATATGTTAAAAAATTGATAATTATTAAAGAAACTAATATAAAAATAAATGAAAAATGCTATACTTTTATTCATATTTGTGATATAATAAATATAAGTTATATTATAATATGGAGGTAAAAGATATGTTTGAAAGTAAATATAGTAAAGTATTAACTGTAGTTTTGATAGTTATAATTATAGCAATAGTTGTGCTACTAGGTTTATTAGGATTTGATTGGTATCAAAAATATTTTACAGAACAAGAAGCATTAGCTTTTACAGAAAACTATAATCAAAATGATAATATTTCTAATGAAGAAGAAAATAATGAAAATGACAATCCGGAAAATCCAGGAAATGAAGGAGAAACTAACCCATTAGATAGTATAAAATTAACAGGAGATACAGGTTCTACTTCTACTACGCCAACAAATCAATTACCAACATTTAAAGGATTTGGAGTATTAGGAACAATGACAATTCCATCAATCAAATTTGATTATCCAATACTTGAGAAAGTAAGTAAAAGTTCAATAGAAACATCTGTTGCATATTTATATGGATCAGGAGTAAACCAAGTTGGAAATACAGTTATAGTAGGACATAATTACAGAAATGGGCTATTTTTCTCTAATAATAAAAAATTAAAAGAAGGAGATAAAATATATATTACAGATAATGCTAAAAATAGAATAACATATACAGTATACAACAAATTTGAAACTTCACCAGATGATATTTCTTTCTATCAAAGAGATACAAATGGTAAACCAGAAATTACTTTATCAACGTGTACAGATGACAGCAAAGCAAGACTAATAATATTTGCTAAAGCAGATTAAAAATATGTAAATTAATAAAAATCAGCCATAAAGGCTGATTTTTTGCATTTACGTTACATTTGTTGATTTCCAGGAATGAAATAATCAACAACACCATAGATTAAAGCACCTATTATAGCAGCCATCCAAGAGATAGTATATCCTGCTACAAAAAATTGTGTCACATATAAAATAATAGCAGCTAATGCAAACCCTACAAATCCTTTACCAAATGGACTAGCGTGTAAACCAGTAAATTTGATAACAAGATAATCTATTATAGTTAAAACAACAGCTGCTATTACTAAGGTCCAAAAATTATTGATTGTAAATCCAGGTGTAAAAAATGCAGTAATAGCTAATACAACTGCAGCAGCTACTAATCTACCTATTATTTGCCATACAGTAGAAGTACCACTTTTTACATTGTTACTTTGCATTTCTGACATAAGTTTAACCTCCTTAGTTATAAAATTTATAATGTATTTTTTTCAAAGGTTCTAGAATTATTATTTACAAAAAAATAAAGTTTATTCAAAAATTCAAGTATAAAAAAGTTAAAATTTGTAAAAAATAAAAGAAGTATAAATAAAAAGTAGGTGTAAGTGTGTTAATAACATTTTTTAGAGCTATTATTTTATATATAATAGTATTGATTGTAATGAGATTAATGGGAAAAAGGGAAATAGGACAATTACAGCCATTTGAACTTGCAATATCAATAATGATAGCAGATTTAGCTTCTATTCCTATGACTGAAGTTGGAATACCTATTTCAAATGGTATTATTCCTATATTGGGATTATTAGTAATGCATTTAATTATTTCAGTAATAAATTTAAGAAGTTTAAAAGCAAGGGAAATAATTTGTGGTAAACCAACAATTTTAATGTATAGAGGAAAAATTGTGGAAAAGGCATTAAAAAAGGAAAGATTTACAATTAATGAATTGCAAGAGAGACTAAGAGGGAACAATGTTGTAAATTTAGGAGATGTAGAATATGCAATATTAGAAACGAGCGGAGAAATTACGGTAATACAAAAACCAGAAAAAAGAAATACAATTCCTGAAGATTTTAACATTCAGCCAGATTATGAAGGAATTCCATATGATTTAGTAATAGATGGAAAAATAATGGAAAACAATTTAAAATTAATAGGAAAAAATTATGCATGGTTAAAAAAACAGGTAGAAAAATTTAATATGGAACCTGAAGAAGCATTAGTAGTTACAATAGATGGAAAAGGACAAATATTCTGTCAGAAAAAAGAATAGCTATATAATAAAAAAGATAGGGGAGATCATATGAAAAAAGAGATGATAATTTGTATTGTTATTGTAGTAGCAATATCACTTGGAAATTATATTACGCAAAAATATGCTTCTAATGCCATATATACGATTAATAATAAATTAGAAGAAGTTAAAGAAGAATTGAAGAAAAGCAATGTGAACAAAGAAGTAGTAGACGAAAATTTAGCAACATTAGATAAACAATGGAATGAAGTATATCCGAAAATGGCATATTTTATAGAGCATAATGAATTAGAAAAAGTAGAAACAAGTTTTACAGAAATGAGAAGTTTTTATGAAAATGATGAATATGTGGATGCAATATCGCAATTAGACAAAAGTATTTTTCTATTAGCACATATAAAAGAGAAGAATGAGTTAAGCTTGGAAAATATTTTTTAATAGTAAAACGAGGGATTCTATTATTTAGAATTCCCTCGTTTTAGTTATTTATTTTCACTAATTTTTGCATATTTTTTTAACTTTTCATGAACTAAGTAATTAACAGTACCAGCAGGGAAATTACCATTTTTATCTTTTTTACCAGCAGGAACGCCTGTTAAAATTTCAATTCCTTCTTCAATAGTAGAAACAGAATAAACATGAAATTTTTTCTCTTTAACAGCTTCAATAATTTCATCAGATAGTTGTAAATTTTCAACATTTTGAATAGGAATCATAACCCCTTGCTCGCCAGTTAAACCTCTCATTTTACAAATCTGGAAATAACCTTCTATTTTTTCATTAACTCCGCCAATAGGTTGTATTTGTCCTTTTTGATTGACAGAACCAGTAACAGCAATAGCTTGATTAATAGGAATTTCAGATAAACTAGAAAGCAGACCATATAATTCTGTACTAGAAGCACTATCACCATCAACACCATTATATAATTGTTCAAAACAAATACTAGCGGTTAAACATAAAGGAATGTCTTGTGCAAACATTTCTCCTAAATAACCAGAAAGTATTAGCACACCTTTAGAGTGTGAAGGACCAGAAATTTCAACTTCTCTTTCAATATTAATAATACCCTGTTTGCCAGTGTAAGTATTAACTGTAATTTTGGCAGGTTTTCCAAATGTATAATCACCAATAGACATAATGGTTAATCCGGTTTAATTCTCCAACTTCAGAACCAGAAGTATTAATAAGAAGAGAATTATCTTTAATCATTTCTATATATCTTGAATCATATTTTTTTACACGATCAATTTGTTCTTGCAGAGCTTTAGTAACAAATTCTTCAGTTACTACTTTTGATTTTGAAATTTTTGCCCAAGTTGCTGCCTCTCCAATTATTTGTATTAAATTATCAAATCTAGTAGAAACTTTATTATGATGACCTGCTAATTTTGAAGCATATTCAACTAATCTCGCCATAGCATTTCTATCTAAATGTGGAAGATCTTCATGAGCACAAAACCCGTGAACAATTTGAGCAAGTTTATTAAGATTTTCTTTTGTGATAGGTGCATCATCTTCAAATTCAACTTTGATTTTAAATAACTTTCTAAAATCATTGTCCATTGCCAAAAGTGTTTGATAAAGACTACTATTACCAATAAGAATAACTTTTAAGTCAAGAGGAATTGGTTCTGGTTTTAAAGAAACTAAGACCATTGAAGAACGCTGATCTGCTGTATTTTCAATACTTAATTCTTTAATTCTTAGAGCTTTTTTTAGAGTTTCATAACAAAGAGGATTAGAAACAAGATCTTTGGCTTGAAAAATAATGTATCCACCATTTGCTTGTTGCATTAAACCAGCTTTTAACATTGTATGGTCTGTTTTTAAAGAACCGTAATAATTTTCATATTCTAAAGAACCGAAAATGTTATGATAAGAATAATTAGAATCCATTATTACAGGGGCACCTTCTCTAGTAGAATTGTCAACAAACAAATTAACACGATAATTTAAACATGGATCTGGCTTTTTGGCATTAGGTGGTGCAGATTGTTGAGAAATATTAGAGTCATCTTCTAGAAATGTAGGAATATTTTTTAAAACATCTTGTTTAACATCATTTAAAAATTTATTTATTTTTTTATTTCTCTTATATTTAGATTTCAAGAAATTGATATGAACATTAACAGTAAGTAATGCTATATTTGATTGCCATTCAGAAATTTTTTTATCTGATTGACGTTCAATTTCTTTGATTTTTCCAATAACATTCATAATTTGTTCTTGAACTACAAGTGATTTTTTCTCATATTCTTCTTTAACAGTGGCATCAAGTTTTTCAAATTCATCTTCTTCTATGATTTTTCCATTAACAATAGGAGTCATATAAATTCCATTTTGTGCTGATTTTATATGAAAATCATATTTAGAAGCATCTGCATTTAATTGTTCTAATAATGCAGAACGTTTACTTTCAAATTCTTGCTTTATTAAAGCTTTTTCTTTTTCAAAATCATCTGCATTGAATGTTTTTTGAATGTCTTTACGAATTTCTTTTATAAATCCATCCATGGCTTCTTTAAATTCTTTTCCTTGACCAGCAGGTAAACTAACAGCTATAGGTGCATTAGGATTATCAAAATTATATATATAGCACCAATCAGCAGGAACTTTCTTTTTTGTGGCTACTTTATTTAAATAATTTTTTGTGTACATAGTTTTTCCAACGCCACTAGGACCTTCAATATATACATTGTAACCTTTTACATCTACTTGAATACCAAATTCTAAGGCTTTTATTCCACGATCTTGTCCAATTCCAGTTTGTATAGGCTCTAATTCTTCAGTAGTTTCAAAATTAAAAAGGGAACTATCACATGTCATTTTTAAATCTTTATAATTTAATTCATTTTTATTTTTCATTTGTTTCCTCCTAAATTTTTTCTTAGTATTTCCAAATAAATTATTTTTATTAAAAGTATTTTATATTAGTTAAAGTAATTTGTAAATAAAAAAATAGAAAAAATTAAAAAAAGTATTGACAAAATAAAAAAAACACATTATAATTTATAAATGTTAGGAATATATATGCAGGTGTAGTTCAATGGTAGAACCTCAGCCTTCCAAGCTGATGACGTGGGTTCGATTCCCACTACCTGCTCCAAAAAAATAAAAAATATAAGTAATACATGCAGGTGTAGTTCAATGGTAGAACCTCAGCCTTCCAAGCTGATGACGTGGGTTCGATTCCCACTACCTGCTCCATTAAGTAAAATCGTAGCACCAGACGAAAATATTGATAAATCAACTGTAAAAGGTTGATTTTTTATTTGCAAAAAAATCTTCCAATGAAAAAGATATAATACTTATATTTTTAATAAAAAGTATAGAATCTGTCTAAAAAAATGAATAAAAATGCAATTCTTTACAAAAAATAGTTGATATTTTGAGCAATTTAATATAAAATCAGATAGGACAAAAAATAAGGAGGGATCAAATGATAACCTTAGAAGATGTTATGGAAAACAAAGAGGTAGAAGCACTAATTTTAGGTGCACAAAAACAATTGGATGGGCTTCGGATATACAGAACATTCTCACAGACATATATCTATAGTATCACAAAGAGCAGGGGAAATATTAGAAAAATTAGGATATGAAGAACGAAAAGTAGAATTAGCAAAAATAGCAGGATATTTACATGACATAGGAAATTGTGTAAATAGAACAGATCATGCACATAGTGGAGCAATAATAGCATATAACATTTTAAAAGAAATGGGAATGCCTGTAGAAGAAAGAACAGAAATTATGATGGCAATAGGAAACCATGATGAGAACACAGGAACAGCTGTAAATGAAATATCTGCAGCAATAATATTAGCAGATAAATCAGACGTACACAGAGATAGAGTAACAAATAGAAATTTATCAACATTTGATATTCATGACAGAGTAAATTATGCAGTAACAAATGCAGATTTAAAAATAGATAGTAAAAATAGAAAAGTAATATTAGATTTAACAATAGATACAAAATTGTGTCCAGTATTAGATTATTTTGAAATATTTATGGATAGAACTATGATGAGTAAATATGCAGCAAAATATTTAAAAATATGGTTTGAATTAGTAATAAATGATACGAAATTATTATAGCCAATAGGAGGAATCAAAAAAATGAAAAAAGTAAAGATATTAACAATAATTTTAATTATAATATTAATTACAATGGTAAGTTTTTTAGGGGTATATATGCAAAAACAAAACAGAATGGAAAATAATGTAAAAGACTATTCATATGCAATGGATTTAAAAGGAGCAAGAAATATTAAATTAAAGGTATCACAAGAATCAAGAGATGTTGTTAGAGATGCAAATGGAACAGAAATAATGGATGCAGAAGACTTAACAGATGAAAAAATACAAGAAAAAGGTTATACAAAACAAAGTGAGCCATATAATTCTGAAAATGTACAAAAAGCTGAAAACTATAAGAAGTCTAAAGAGTTAATTGAACAAAGATTAGAAAAAATGGGAGTAGAAAGTTATGAAATTTCTGTAAATGAACAAAATGGAGAAATATTAATACAAGTACCCGAAAATACAGATACTGATAGAATAGTTTCTAATATTAATACAATAGGAAATTTTAAAATTATCGATACCCAAACTAATGAAGTATTAATGAATAATAATGACATAAAACTAGCTAATGTGATATATGGCTCTGATTCTACAGCTAAAGGAACAGGGGTATATCTAAATATTGAGTTTACAAAAGAAGGAGCCAAGAAACTAGAAGAAATAAGCAACATTTATGTAGAAAAAGAAGAAGAGGAAACAGAAGATAGTGATAGTGAAGAAAAATCAGAAGATACTGACAGTGAAGAAACAGAAGAAGAGACAGAAGAAAAGACAATAACAATGATGATAGATAATGAAACAATGATAAAAACAAGCTTTGATGAACCTATGACAGATGGAAGTATTCAACTAAACATAGGAAGTGCTACAACTGACGTGGAAACTTTGAGTGATTATATGACACAAGCTTCTAATATTGCTGTTATATTAGATAATGGAGAATTGCCATTAAAATATGATATTGATGAAAACAAATATATAATGTCAGATATTACTGATAAATATATACAATATATAGAAATAGGAGTAGCAGGTATAATATTAATAGGAATTATAATTTTAATGTTTAAATATAAAGCAAATGGTATATTAAGTAGCATTTCATATATTGGACTAGTATCAATATTTTTACTATTACTAAGATATACAAATGTAGTAATATCTATACAAGGAATATTTGGGATAGCAATCACATTAGCTTTGAACTATATATTTGTTAATAAAGTTCTATCTAAAATAAATAATTTAGAAGTTCAGTCAAATAAATCACAAGTAAGTGTTGCAATAAAAGAATCTTATAAGGAATTTTTTATAAAAATAATACCAGTATGTATAGCAACTATTGTATTTTGTTTTGTAGAGTGGACATATATTAGTAGCTTTGGAATGGTAATGTTCTGGGGAATTTTACTAATAGCTTTATATAATTATGTAATAACAAATACAATATTAAAAATTAGAGCAGAAGAGTAGGAGGTATTAATGAATTATGGAACAAAAAACAAAAAATCGAATAATCATAATAATATCAGCAATAATTATAATCGCTGGAATAGCTATTGCCATAACCAAAGGATTTAATTTTGAATTAAAATACGAAAATTCAAATAAAATCGAATTAAATTTAGGTCAAGAATTTAATAATGAAGATATAAAAGTAGTAGCAGAGGAACAACTAAATGGACAAAAAGTTATAATCCAAAAAGTTGAAGAATTTGCAGATACAGTATCTATTGTGACAAAAAGTATAAGTGAAGAGCAGAAGAACAATATAGTAACAAAGGTTAATGAAAAATATGAAACGGAAATAGATGCAGAAAAAATTGAGATTACACCAGTACAACATGTGAGAGGAAGAGATTTAATAAAACCATATATAAAACCTTTTAGTATAGCAACAATATTAATTTTAGTATATATGGCATTTAGATACAATAAAATAGGAGTATTAAAAACAATAATAAAAACTATTATAATATTAGCATTGACTCAATTAATATTATTTAGTATAATGGCAATTACAAGAATTCCAGTTGGAAGATTGACAATTCCTCTTGTAATTATAGTTTATGTTACATCATTGATAGCAATTGCAACAGATTTTGAAAAAAAATTACAAAGTGTAAAAAATGAAGATAAAGAATAATATAAAAACTGACATAACGTATGAATTGTAACAAGAAAATACTCTTTTTTGTTGAATTTGAAGAAAAATATTTGCAATTTATTAAAATATGTGTTACAATATTGCAAGTATTAAAAAGAGACATAACCGTAGGGAGGAATTAATTAATGGAAATAGCAAAATGGATACTAGTAGTAATATATTTTGTAGTAGCATTAGCATTAATAATATTAGCATTAATACAAACAAAAGATGATGCAGGTTTATCTTCAACAATAACAGGCTCTTCAACAAACAACTTTTTTGAAAAAAATAAAGGAAGAACAAAAGAAGGTAAACAAAAAAGATGGACTATTATATTAGGAATAGTATTTGCAATTTTAACAATAGTATTAGGAATAATATATATGGCATAAGATATAGAAAGAGAGCGGTTTTTATACTAGCTCTTTTTATGTTTAATAAAAAAAGATAGGAGAAAAGTAAATGGAAGAAAAAGAACAGAAGATTTTACAGCTTATGAAAGATGATAATTATGTACCGATGAAGGCAAAAGAAATAGCACTAATTATGAGAGTACCTAAAAATGAATATAATACATTTTTAGAAACTCTAGGAAATTTAGAATTAGAATTAAAAATAAAGAAAAATAGAAAAAATAAATATAGTTTGGTTGAAAAAACATATTATGATGGTATTTATAGAAAAAATCAGAAAGGATATGGTTTTGTAAAGATAGAAGGACAAGAAGAAGAAATTTACATAACAAAAGAAAACTGCTTAAATGCACTAAATGGGGATAGAGTATTAGTTGAAATTTTAGAAGAAAAAAATAAAGTAAAAAATGCAGAAGGAAAAGTTGTAAAAATTTTAAAACATGAAAAAGATACTATAGTTGGAATTTTTCAAAATAATAAGAATTTTGGATTTGTTGTACCAGATGATAGAAATTTTGGAACAGACATATTTATTTCTAAAAAAGACTTTGGGAAAGCAAGAAGTAATCATAAAGTATTAGTAAAAATAACTAAATATCCTCAAAAAGGAAAAAACGCAGAAGGAAAAATTATTGAAGTTTTGGGAAATGTAAATGAAGCTGGTGTAGATATGCTTTCATTAATAAAAGAATACAGATTGCCATCAACCTTTCCAGAGCCAGTTGTAGAAGAAGCTAAAAAATTCTCGAAAAGGATAGATGAACCAGATCTTGAACATAGAAAAGATTTTAGAAAAGAGGAAATATTTACAATAGATGGACCAGATGCGAAAGACTTAGATGATGCAGTAAATGTAAAAAAATTAGAAAATGGAAATTATGAGTTAGATGTACATATAGCAGATGTTAGTTACTATGTGAAAGAGAACAGTTTATTAGATAAAGAAGCACTAATCAGAGGTACAAGTATATATATGTTAGGTAGA
Source organism: uncultured Clostridia bacterium (assembly GCA_947589015.1). Classification (GTDB taxonomy): domain Bacteria; phylum Bacillota; class Clostridia; order TANB77; family CAG-508; genus CAG-269. The sequence continues at coordinate 33,414 of CANPZF010000012.1, read as the reverse complement.
GTAATACCAATGCTTCCAAGGGAATTATCAAATGGTATATGTAGTTTAAATGCAAAAGAAGATAGATATACATTGTCTTGCTTAATGGAAATAGATAAAAAAGGAAATGTTGTATCATCAGATATTTGTAAGGGAATAATTAATGTTGCAGAAAGAATGACATATGAAGATGTACAAAAAATATTAGATAAATCAGATGATAGTGTTTTAGAAAAATATAAAAGATATATAAATAATTTTGAAATGATGGGTGAATTAGCTAATATTTTAAAAGAAAAGAGATTAGAAAAAGGATATTTAAACTTAGATATTCCAGAAAGTAAAATAGATTTAGATGTTGATGGAAAAGTAGTAAATATAGGAAAGTATAAAACAAGTTTTGCAAATGAAATAATAGAACAGTTTATGCTAACAGCAAATGAAACAGTTGCAGAAAAATTTTATTGGTTAGAGGCACCTTTTATTTATAGAGTACATGAAGAACCAGATATAGAAAAAGTTAAAGAATTAAATAAGTTTTTATATAATTTTGGATTAAAAATTAAAACAAACACAGATGAAATATATCCAAAAGAGTTTTCTAAAATATTAGAACAATCTAAAGGAAAAGAAGAAGAAAGAGTAATTTCAAATTTAGTATTACACACATTGAAAATTGCAAGATATGAAGCTGAAAATAAGGGGCACTTTGGAATTGCTAGTAAGTATTATTGTCATTTTACTTCACCGATTAGAAGATATCCAGATTTATTTATACATAGAATAATTTCTAAGTATTTAGAAAAGGAATATAAAATAGGAGACCAATTTATAGAAAAGTATAAACAGCAGGCTATAGATAGAGCTAAGCAATCCTCAGAGAGAGAAAAAATTGCAACAAAAGTAGAAAGAGAAAGTGAATACTTGAAAAAGGCAGAATATATGGAAAGTAGAATAGGAGAGGAATATACAGGAATAATATCTTCTGTAACTCCATTTGGAATATTTGTAGAATTAGAAAATACGGTTGAGGGCTTAGTAAGATTTGAAGACTTAGGAAATGAATATTTTATATATGATGAAGATAATAAAAAGCTGATAGGAGAACGAACAAAGAAAACATATAAAATAGGTGATAAAATTGAAATAAGAGTAAAAAATGCTAGTAAATTACTAAGGCAAATAGATTTTGAGATAACATAATTAAGTTTACAAAATCAATTTTAAATCTTAGTATTCAAAAAAATACTAAGATTTAAAATTGTATTACATATAATAAATAGCAAATATTGATGTGATTACACAAACAACTGAAAAACTTATAATTAGAATGCCACCAAATTTATTATTTTCTTGCTTAATTTCATAGATAGCATAAGAAATAGCCTTAATAAATGAATATAAAATTAAAATAACAAATACAATATAATGAAAAAATGTAATTATCATATTTTTTCCCCTTTTAAGTTTGATTTAGTAAAAATGATGATTTAACATTAGATTCTACAGTAATATCAAAAACAGCATCTTTATATTTATAATTCCAATTATAATTTTTATAATCATTCAATGTTAAAAAATCATCTCTTGCATAAAAACCAAAACCATTGATATCAGATTTAAAATTTTTAGAGGTTTTATATAAGCAATTAGAAATATTAGATTCAAGGTAACTATTACAATTTTCAGATAATTTATTTAAAATAGAATTATCTAAATAATTAGTATTTTTTGCAACTGAGTAGATATTGCCTTCAAATTTGAGTTTGACTTTTATATAAGGAGTACCATTAACAATTTTTACATCTATTTTTGGAGCTATGTCAGGAGTCATATAGATATCAACATATGCATTTTTTTCATCAGGATTAGGAACAGAAATTAAAAAATGATCAACTTTATTTTGAACTGTTAAAAAACATAAAGTCTCAAGTGAATTTAATTCACCTACAAGTACATCATTTTTGAAAACTGCCATTCCTGAATTGTCAGAATTAACATTTCCCTCAACAGGAGAAGAATTGGCTTTTTCATTTACATCTTTTTGAGAATTTATTGAAGTAGAGGCATTAGCAGATTCACTATTTATTCCACCTAAAATGGCATAAGGTTCACGAGAAGTACACACTAAACTATCAAAAAAATCTCCAATATTGGTTTTAACATTATAACCAGTAAATTCACTAGAATTAGGAAAAGTTTCATAATAATTAGGTAAAAGGTTTTCAAAAACTGGTTTGGAATTAGTAATATAATAATTAGCACTACATTTACTAATAACTATATTTGAAGAAGGCCTAAGCTCAATATCATTTGTTAAGGTATATATTTCTTTATATATACCTTTTCTTGCTAATTCTTCAGAAATGACTACTAATTTGCAATGAGATAAATTTATTTCTTTACCAATATGAGCATTTAATAAATTAATTCCACTTCCAATAGAAGAAGCATTTACAATGTAATCAATAGAAGGAGGGGCTTCAGAAGAGCCAGATTCTCCACTAGAGATAGGTTTGGTAAACTGAAAAGTAAATTGATAGTTATTGTTATCAGAAGAGTCTATTCCCAAAGCTATTAAAAAAGCCACATTATCAATACTAAGAGCTTTGTAACTATATGAAAATCCTATCATAAATACAATAATTATAATAAGAATAAATATTTTTTTTAAAATGTTACTTATTTGAGACATTTAAAGTTCTCCTTTTTTTTATATTTGCTAATAATAGTATAGAAATTCCTAGAAAGAATACAATTGCAAACACAAGATATTTATATACCATACTTTCCATAAGTCCGGCAATGGCATTATTTGCTGGAAGAACAGAAATACTAAATACTAGTACAGAGGTTATATAGGCAAAAGGTCTAGAATCATTACAATTACACATCTTTTTTAATATCAAAGAAGAAAGTTTGGTAAAAATACTTAAATAGCAAGCAATTTCTAAAACCCATATTAGTAAAAAAACAGATTCAAGCCTTTGTAAAAAGGTACCAAATTCTATATATCTTGAGGCAGAATAAAGAGGAAGAAGTTCTTCTATTTGGTCTAAATAAGAAAACATAAATAGTAGGGTACCTACGCAAAGAAACAAATATACAGTCCCAATAAAAATAGATGCTATTGTTATTTTTTTTAATTTTTCAGGCTCTTTGAGAAAAGGTGGAAGAAAATATAAAATAACAATTCCACCAAAGGCACCTAAATTTCCAAGACCGGTAATAAATGTACTGTATATGCCATCTCCTAAAATTGGTAAAACTCTTCTAAGAGAAAAGTTTTGAATATTTGAGGTAAATAAAAATAAAATACTAATTAAAATTATTGGCATTAATATAAGGTTAACTTTAATATTAGTAGAAAATTCAAACCTATTGGTAATACAGCAGGTTATAGCAAATGCAAGCAAAATAAATACTATATTAGTCATAGGATAAAATATTTCTTTTAACCCTTCTGAAAAATTTCTAATAATTACAGAAGAACTAAAAATGAAATAAAACATGAATATAAAACCAATAATAGTTTTAAAAACTTTACCTCCTAAATATTCTGAAATATCTATAATATCACAGCTAGGAAAGTTTTTAATTAATTTATATATCAGAATACCAATTAAAAGAGCTATAACAGCTACATATGTTAAATTAATAAGAGTAGAAGATTTAGTAGTAGCTAATATATCTTGTGGCATGGAAATAATTGAATGTGCAACAAATACGGTTAGTACAAGAGCTATAGCTTCAGGTACAGTTATTTTTGAGTTAGCCATAAAAACTCCTTTCAAAAAACTATATAAATTTAATATTAATGTAATTTCCATTGCATAGAAATTTTATCTTGTTTTTTTACCTTTTGTGGATTTACAAAACTAGATCTGTATTCTCTTTTCCAAATTGGTGGTAAATAATAACTACTACCAGGTACATTTTCAAATGGAGCAATACTTGCAGTATAAGGAACTCCAAAAGATTTAATTTCTACTAAGAAGCTTAAATATACTAGTATGCCAATACCAATTCCAAAAAATCCAGCAACATAACCTAAAAATAAAAATAAAAATCTAAAAATTCTTATATGAAAACCAAAAGAGTAATCAGGAATAGCAAATGAAGCAATACCAGTAATAGCAACAACAATAATTAATATAGGACTAACTATACCAGCACTAACAGCGGCTTGTCCTAATACTAGAGCTCCGACAATACTAATTGTTGGTCCAATAGGACTAGGTACTCTTAATCCAGCTTCTCGAATTAACTCAAAAGAAATTTCTAACAATAATATTTCAAGTATCATAGGAAATGGAACAGTTTCTCTAAAACTTAAAATGGAATATAGTAGTTCAGTTGGAAGCAGTTCTTGGTGAAAATTACATATAGAAATATATAATCCTGGTAACAAAATAGTAATTAAAGTTGCTAATAATCTAATTCCTTTTATGAAATTTGCAAATAGTGTTTTCATATTTTTGTCATCAGGAGAAGCTAAAAAATCTTTTAAAATTGCTGGCATTATTAATGCATATGGAGAGCCATTAACTAGTACAACTACACGACCTTCTAATAAGTAATGAGATGTTCTGTCAGGTCGTTCAGTAGAAAGAATTTGCGGTACACCCAAGTCATTAGAGTTAGAAATTAACTGCTCTAATTGACCAGATGATAGTAATGAATCTATAGAAAGATTATTTAATCTATACTTTACTTCTGCAACTAAATCTGAATTAGTTAAATTATTTATATAAACTAAACCACATTTTGTTCTAGTAATATCTCCAATTTCAATGTTTTCGATAATAAGATTTTCATTATTTACAATTCTTCTTATAAGTGATGTATTTGTTCTTATGTTTTCTACAAAAGCTTCATGTGGACCTTTTATAACAATTTCATTTTCAGGCTTGTCTACACTTCTTTGTTTAAAACCTTTAACTTCAATGTCAAATGCTATATTTAATGTATCTATAAATAAAGCGCAATTACCACTATTAATACCAGAAATAGCTTTTTTAAATTCAGACACTTGTTCTACAGAATTTTGAGGCATTAAACAATTCATAACATAACTTGCTAAGTCAAATTTTTTAACTTTTCTTACAGTAATATTATTTGCTACAGCTTCAGATATTACTTTATTTTGGGAACCATCAAAAGTATTATTTTTATTTCTTAACATAAGAGGTTCTAAAATAAACTTGTCCATAATTTCTGAATCAATCATTCCATCAATATAAAATATAAAAGCATTATATTGTTTACCTCTAGCATTTAAAGTAAATTCTCTTAGAATGATGTCACTATTAATTAAAACATTGTATTTAGTTTTCATATATTCTAAATTGACAGAAAGACTAGGATATATTTTTGTATCATTTTCTTCGCTAATAGTATCAAATGAAGAAGAATTTTTTGTACTAGTACTGTCTATTATGCTAAATTCATAATGATTGGGTGGGGTGTAACTAAACAAGTTATTAAAAAAATTTTTTATTTTCATAATTTTCTCCAGATTTGTTTTTTCTTAGTATATATAAAAAAATTTTTTTTATTCGTAAATTAGTATAACAATTATAAAAAATACCAAGTTACTAGACAATAGTCAAATTCTTGATGTAGTTGCTAGTGCTATTATAATATATTATTTATTTGTAACTCCCAGCTACATAATAGATTGTAGAACAAATTTTATAATAGATTACAAAATTTGTTAACAATCTATAATTTGCTGGTCCCCCCGAATTGTTACTGCATAAATAATATATTATAATAGCACTAGCAACTACATCAATGATTTGACTATTATTCAGGAACAGTACCAAAACTTAAATGAGAATAAAGGTTGTTATTAATGATAAAAAATGCTATAATAATTACATAGAGTAAAAAGAGAAGAGAAATACACTTTATTGATAAAATTAAGAAAGGAAAAAGTTCAAAATGAAAGATAAGTTTACATCTATTATAATGTGTCTAGTATCTATGGGAATAGTAGCAGTAATAGGCGTATTTATATTAATATTCATTCAAGAATTTAATAATATTGATGTAACACAACTAGCTTCAACAGATTCAATAGAAGTATCAGATAACAACATTACAAATCCAGAAAAAATAGTAGAACAAGAAGAAAAAACAGTAGATAAAAACATAGAAGCACCACAAATATTAGAAAATCCAATAAATAGCTTACAAAGTGCTAGCTCAAGTAATGAGGAAGTTAAATATGATGTTAATATAGATAGATATTTATATAATCAATTAGAAGAATATTCAAAAATAATATATAGAGCATTTGAAACTAATAAGGAACAAATGAAAACAGGAGTAGCAGAAATCCAATTAGGGAATTATTTTAGTGATTTGTTAAATCAAGCAAATGGTCAAGAGCTATTAGGAGATTATTATCAATCTGCAATAGAAGCATATACATATGATAATCCAGATGTATTTTATTTGAGTCCTAACAAAATGTATTTAAATATAGAAACAACTACGAAAGCAAATAAAAAAACATATAGAGTATTTATAAATAATGGGAACCAGAATAATTATTTAATAGATGAATTTTCAAATGTACAACAGGTAAATACGGCTTTATCTCGAATAGATCAAGTAAAAAATTATATAGTAAGTAAAAAAACAGGAAATACATATCAAGATATAAAAATGGTACATGATTATTTAATTGATAATATAAGTTATGACACTACATTAGCTAAAGATAATATATATAATATTTATGGAGCTTTGGTAAATAAAGAGTGTGTTTGTGAGGGATATGCAAGAGCATTTAAGTATATATTAGATGATTTAGATATACCATGTGTTTTAGTGTTAGGAAAAGGAATTAATTCAGAGGGATTAACTGAAAACCATGCATGGAATTATGTGCAGTTAGAAAACACTTGGTATGCAGTAGATACAACGTGGGATGATCCTATTATTATAGGTGGAGGAACAGCTAGTGAAAACATGAAATTAAAATACTTTTTAAAAGGAAATAATCAAATGAGTAAAGATCATGCTGCTAATGGACAATTTACAGATAATGGAAAAATATTTACTTATCCAACTATAAGTAATAATGACTATAATGTATAGTGAATAATAAGAAAGAGGAGTATAAAATGTTATTAGATGAAATAAAAGAGATGTTTCCATATATTAACAAGATTAAAGTTTATGCTTTTGTTGGACCATCTGGAACTGGAAAAAGTTATAGAGCACAATTAGTAGCAAGTGAAAAATCAATTAATTTTATAATTGATGATGGATTATTAATAAAAGATAATGAAGTTATAGCAGGAGAATCTGCTAAAAAAGCACCTACTAAAGTTGCAACAGTAAAACATGCTTTGTTTTATGAACAAGAGGAGAAACAAGTTATTATAAAGGCCTTAAAAAAATATAAACCAGAAAAGATTTTAATATTAGGAACATCAGATGGAATGGTACAAAAGATTGCAGAAAACTTAGGATTACCAGAAATTTCAGAGACTATATATATTACAGATGTTGCAACTAAGCAAGAAATGGAAACAGCAAGAAGAATTAGAGTAACAGAAGGAAAACATGTTATACCAGTACCTACATTTGAAATAAAGAAAGATTTTTCAGGATATTTATTAGACCCATTGCAAATATTTAAATCTAAAGGAAAAGGAGAAAAACCGTATATTTCAGAAAAATCTATTATAAGACCAACTTTTAGTTATTTAGGAAAATTTACTATTTCAGATTTAGTATTTAGGCAAATTGCTGAATATTTGGCAGTTCAAACACCTGCTATTTATAAAATATTAAAAATAAGAGTTGAAAATTATGGCGAAGGTGTTAAAATATATATGGAAGTTACTATTGTTTATGGATTTAATGTAGTTGAAGGTTTAAAAGATTTTAAAATTAAAACTAAGAAAGAAATAGAAAAATTAACAGCTATGAATGTTGTAGAATTAGATGTAGTTGCCAAAAATATATATGTGCAAGAAAATAAATAAAATAAGGATAGTTAAAATGAATGATGAAGGAATAAAAGAAGTAAGTAAACAAGAATATGAAGAATTATTCAAATGGTTATTTGGACCAAATGTAAAAATTAAACAAGAAGAAGATATAAAATTAGCAGTATATTATGATGATATGAATATTTATTATACAGAAGAAATTTACAATTTATTTCAAACTAAACCGATGAAAAGATTGGGAGAAATATTACAATTAGGCTCAAAAATATATAAAAATTCTAATTATTATCACACAAGGCTAGAACATTCTAAAGGAGCATATATGTGTATAATTGAATTTTTAGCAGTACAATTTAGAAAAAATGAATGGAAGGAATATATAGAAAAAAATAAGTTAAAAGGATATTTAGTAGAAAAAATAAAATTTATGTGTGTGCATGATATAGGACATGCAATGTTTTCTCATTCAATAGAAAAAGAAATAGGTGATGGAACTTATACACATGAAGACATAGGAGAAAAAATAGTAAAAGAAAATGAAGAAATTAGGGAAGCATTAGAAAGAATTAAAGCAAATGAAGAGGAAAGTAATTTAGAAGGAGATGGTTCCTTAGAATCACTATGTGATGGTAACATAGACTTTGATAGAATGGATTTTTTAGTAAGAGACAGATTGTATGTGGGAGAAGCATACATGGGAAATTTAATGTTAAGATTAAATACAATGTGTGATTTGAAGTTTGTTGAACAGGAAGGAAAATATAGATATGTATATAAGCCAGAAGCAATAGAAAGTATACTTAAATTTTTGATGGTTAGAGTACATATGTATAAAACACAATATATATCTAAAGAAGGTATAATAGAAGATCAATTAGCATCAAATTTAGTAGAAGCAATAAAAAATAGAGAAATACAAAAAACGGAGAAACTTCAAGCAATTTTAGATGATGTTATGGGAAAAAGTATACAAGAATTAAATGTAGATACATTTCTGCAAATGAATGATATACTATTTTTTAATGAATTAATTAAGGCAATAGATGAATTAGAAAAAAATGATGCATTATATTATACAATGTTAAGTAATAAAGCACTATTACAAGTAGCAATAAGTATGTTAGAACCTACAAAGATACAATATGAAACATATACAGAAGAGGAAAAACAATTTATTAAAAATTTAAGGGGATTAATATCAAGTGGAAAGAATATAAAGGGAAAATCGCTTCAAGATATAGCAACCTCAGTTGAACTAAAAGAGGACAAGAGACAAGAAATAATAGAAAAAATAAATACGATTATAGGTATTAATAGAAAAACAAAAGGAATTTATGCATATAAGGCAAAATTTAGACTATATGACGAGAAAAGTCCAATATATGTACAGGATGAAAATTCAGAAATATATACATTAGATAAGTATCCAAATTTACAGACTGATTTATCTACGAAATATACATATGGAGTATATGCAATTTTACCAGAACTAAGGCAACAAGGAATAGATGAAATAAAAATATTAAAGATAAAAGATGTAATAGAACAATATCAACGTCAATATGAAACTTTACAAGAAAAGAAAGATAGATTGGATTATAATAGAATGAGTATATTTGAACCATCTAATCCATCAATAAACTATGCAAAAAAGATTAATCAATTTTTTCGGAGATACGGTTCGGAGAATCAAGATAAAATTATAAAGGAAAGGGGAATAACATATGTCATTTGTGGTGGCAATAGATGGTCCAGCAGGAAGTGGAAAAGGAACTGTTGCAGAATTAGTGAGTAGAAAATTAGGATTTATGAATATAGACACGGGAGCAACCTTTAGATGTGTGACTTTAGCAATGTTAGAAAATAACATTAAGTTAGAGGATGATGAAAAAATAGCAAAATTGTTCAAAGAAATAGATATACATTTTGAAGAAGAAAATGAAGATAAAAAAGTTTTTTTAAACAATATAGATGTAACAAAAAAAATAAGAATGAAACAAGTCAATGATTTTGTTTCACCAGTTGCAACTTTAAAAATTGTTAGAGAAAACTTGCTATATTTGCAAAGGAAAATGGCAGAAGGAAAAAACGTAGTGATGGAAGGAAGAGATATAGGTACAGTTGTGTTTCCAAATGCAGATGTAAAGATATATTTAGTAGCTTCAGCAGAAGTAAGAGCTAAAAGAAGAGTAAAACAGCTTAAAACAAAAGGAATAGAGTGTTCATATGAAGAGGCATTGGAAAATGTTAGAACTAGAGACAAAATAGATTCAACAAGAGAATTGGCTCCTTTAAAAATGCCAGAAGATGCAACTTATATAGATTCTAGTAATAAGACAATAGAAGAAGTTGTAAATGAAGTGCTAGAATTGGTAAACCAAAAAAGAAATAAATTCGAAAATTAGTTTGATTACATATCAGAAGTTACAATTCACAATTGATTTGATTTTGATATATTTTAGCGCACCTTCAAGCGTTAATATATATCTATATATACAAATCAATGCTTGATTGGAACGAGATATAGAAATTCTTATATACAAAATTGAGGAATGTTCACGGAAAAAGGATTACTAATATATTTTTTTTCTTTACACTCCTCGGCTTGATACATGACTTAGAAATTCTTGATAAAATCAATCAGCGCCCTCGTGAGGCGAGATTCCCTAATTGATTTTATTTAGAATTTCTACAGTCATTCCACGGCGCATTCGTCGTTTCATTCAAAAGAATATATTAGTAATCCTTTTAGCCTGAGTGAAAGAGGCTCAATTTTGTATATTAGAATTTCTTCTCGAGTGTAATGAACAAATTGATTTGTATATATAGATATATATTAACGCTTGAAGGTGAGCTAAAATATATCAAAATCAAATCAATTGTGAATTATAACTATAAGAAAGGGATAATGTTAAAAATGAAGGAATTTTTAAAAAAAATAGTTAGAGGAATAGTAAAAGGTGCAATATATATTTATTGTAAAATTGTTTATAGTATGAAAATAGTCGGAAAAGAAAATATTCCAAAGGAAGGACCAATAATTATATGTGGAAATCATAGAAGTTTTTTAGATCCACCGTTAATAGAAGTAACATGTGGAAGATATGCAAGATTTCTAGCTAAAGAAGAGTTAACAAAAAATAAATTTTTAGCATTTCTGGGTATGATTTTTGATGCTATATTAGTAAAAAGAGATTCTAAAGAGGTTACAGCTATAAAAGAATCTTTAAAAACTCTAAAAGATGGTCATTGTTTAGCTTTATTTCCAGAGGGAACAAGAAATGGATTAGAAAAAGGAGAAAAAGTAAAAGATGGAGGAGCATTTTTTGCAGTTAGAAGTGGGGCTAAAGTAATACCTTGTGGAATAAAAGGTGGAACCAAAGACAATAGAAAAGTTACTATTACATATGGTAAACCATTAGACTATAGTCAATATAAAGGCTCAAAAGATAAAGAAGTTTTAGATAATATAACAGAAGAAATAATGAGTGAAATTATAGAGTTGACAAAATAAACAATTTGACATAAAATTATTAAAAATCATAGGTAAATAGAAAGGATGTATAAATATGGCATATTCAGAGGAAATAAAAAATGAAGTAAAGAAAAGATTACAAAAGGGTGAAAAAGTAAAAGCACTTAGTGATGAATTTGGAATTAGTATCCCTACTATTTACAAGTGGAGAAATGAATTGAAAACAGAAAATATAAAAGAAGAACAAGTAAAAGATGAAGATGTTGTAAATATTGAAATGAATGAAGAAGAAGTACTAAAGCATAATGCTAAAGAGTTTAGAGAAGAACTGAAAGTACAACAATTAGAACAAGAATCAAGTGAAAAGCTTGAAAAAAGAGATAAGAAAAATCATTATAAAATCGTAATAGATTATTTAAAAGAAAAAAGACACGATATATATGCTAAGATGCAATCAACAGATTATGTTATTCAAAAAGAAGGTATATCACAATGGGATAAAATGGAAAGAAAAATAGAGAAAGTAGAACAGAATAAAGATAATGCAGAAATTATTGAGCAATTATATGATAAAATAGTAAATTTACAAAAAGCAGAAATGGAATATTACAATAGAAAAAAAATAAATGGAGAACAAAGTAGGTAAAAATTAATTTGTGGTAATAATAAGTTTATTGTAAAAAGCATAACTAAAATATTAAAATAAGCAAATTTGACAAAAAATTTATTTAGTAGTATAATTTTATAGTATTTATAAGAATTAAGGCGTTTTTCAAAAATTGAATGAAAAACGTCTTAGTTACGGCAATAAAAATATTAATAAAAAGGGAGTAGAAAAGAATGAACAACCAAAAAATAAGAAATATTGCAATAATAGCACACGTAGACCATGGAAAAACTACATTAGTAGATGCAATGCTTAAACAAAGCCATGTATTTAGAGAAAATGAACAAGTACAAGAAAGAGTAATGGATTCTAATGACTTAGAGAAAGAAAGAGGAATCACAATTCTTTCTAAAAATACATCAGTAATGTACAATGATATAAAAATAAATATAGTAGATACGCCAGGACATGCTGATTTTGGAGGGGAAGTAGAGAGAGTTTTAAAAACTGTAGATGGAGTATTACTTTTAGTAGATGCTTTTGAAGGGGCAATGCCTCAAACAAGAGAGGTGTTAAAAAAATCTTTAGCTTTAGGATTAAAACCAATAGTAGTTATAAATAAGATAGATAGACCAGGTGCAATACCAGATAAGGTAGTAGACCAAGTTATAGAATTGTTTATAGAATTAGATGCAAGTGATGAACAATTAGACTTTCCAGTTGTATATGCATCTGCCAAAAATGGAATAGCTAAAATGGACTTAGCAGATGAAACAAATGATTTAAGTTGCCTATTTGAAACAATAGTAAATACAATAGAAGCACCACATTGTGATGAAGAAGGACCAGCTCAAATGTTGGTATCTAACATAGATTATGATGATTATGTAGGAAGAATAGCAGTAGGTAGAGTAGAAAGAGGAATAATAAAAAATGGAATGCCTGTATCTATATGTGGAAAAGAAGATAAAATTACACAAGGAAGAATAGCTAAAGTATATACACATGTTGGATTAAACAAAGTAGAAGTAGAAGAAGGAAAAGCAGGAGATATTATAGAGCTTGCAGGATTATCAGAAATTAATATAGGAGATACTGTATGTGATTTTAATAATCCAGAGAAAATACCATTTGTAGATATAGATGAACCAACAGTTTCAATGACATTTAGTGTAAACAATGGACCATTTGCAGGAAGAGAAGGTCAATTTATTACATCAAGACATATTAGAGATAGATTATTTAAAGAATTAGAAAAAAACGTATCATTAAGAGTAAAAGAAACAGATAGTCCAGATTCATTTGAAGTTTCAGGAAGAGGAGAATTACATTTATCAATCTTAATTGAAACAATGAGAAGAGAAGGTTTTGAATTATTAGTATCTCGTCCAAAAGTAATTATTAAAGAAATTGATGGAGTAAAGTGTGAACCAATAGAAAGACTTGTAGTAAATGTGCCTGATGATTGTGTAGGAAATGTAATCGAAAAATTAGGAAAAAGAAAAGCTGAAATGGTTAATATGGAGCCAGCAGAAAGTGGACACACAAAAGTAGAATTTAAAATTCCAGCAAGAGGATTAATAGGATATAGAACTGAATTTTTAACAGATACTAAAGGTGAAGGAACCATGAATCATATTTTTGATTCATATGAACCATATAAAGGAGATGTTATTTCAAGAGTAAGAGGAACAATAGTTGCATTTGAAAATGGAAAGTCAGTAACATATGGTTTATATAATGCACAAGATAAGGGAGACTTATTTATAGGACCTGGTATAGACGTATATGAAGGAATGATTGTTGGATTAAATTCTAGAGGTGAAGATTTATCTATAAATGTATGTAAAGAAAAACATTTAACAAATACAAGAGCATCAGGTTCTGATGATGCTTTAAGATTAGTACCACCTATTCAAATGTCATTAGAAAAAGCTATTGAATTTATCCAAGATGATGAATTAGTAGAAGTTACACCTAAATCAATTCGTCTAAGAAAGAAAATTTTAGACAGTAAAGAAAGAGAAAGAGCTGCAAGAAATTCTAGTAAATAGAAAATATGGAGGAAAGATGGATCAACAAGAATTAGAAAAAGTAAAACAAAGGGCTTTAGAAAATCATGTACCTATTATAATGGATGATACTTTACACACAATAGAAAATTATTTTAAAGATGTGAAATTACAAAGTATTTTGGAAATAGGTACTGCTGTTGGTTATTCTGCAATGTGTTTTACAAATTTTTTATCTGAAGATGGAATTATTGATACAATTGAAAGAGATCCTATAATGCTAGAACAGGCAAAAAAGAATATAAAATTAGTTGGATTACAAAATAAAATTAATATATATGAAGGGGACGCTGTAGATATATTGCCAACATTAAATCAAAAATATGACATGGTATTTATAGATGCAGCAAAGGGAAAATATCCATTTTTCTTAAAAGAAGCACTTAGGATGATAAATACAAAAGGAATTATTTTTGCAGATAATATTTTATATAAAGGATATGTACTAAGTGACTATAATAAACATAAACAACGTACAGCTGTAAGAAATTTAAGAGAGTATATAAAACAAGTAAGCGAAAATCCTAATTTAGATACTAAAATTTTAGATGTTGGAGATGGATTAGCAGTTAGTAAATTATTGAATTAACTGATTATAAAATGAGGTAGTATATGAAAGAAATAGAATTATTAGCGCCAGCAGGTTCTTTTGAAAAAGCCAAAATTGCATTTTTATATGGAGCAGATGCAGTATATTGTGGAACATCATCATTGTCTTTAAGAACAAGGGCAGATATGGAAAATGATGATTTGATAAATACTATAAAATATGCACATAATATAGGGAAAAAAGTATATGTAACTTTAAATATTTTTGCATGGGATGAAAAATATGAAGAAATTATACAAATGGCAAAAATTTTGGAGGAGCTTAAGCCAGACGGAATAATTGCATCAGATGGAGGAGTAATAGAAGTATTAAAGCAATATGCACCTAGTATTCCTATAAATGTAAGTACACAGGCTAATGTTGTTAGTATGCATAGTGCCAACTTTTGGTTCAAGAATGGAGCTAAAAGAATGATTATGGCAAGAGAAATGAATAAAGAACAATTAAAGTATATTATGGATAATAAACCAGAAGCAATGGAAATAGAAATATTTATACATGGAGCAATATGTTTTGCATTTTCTGGAAGGTGTTTTTTAAGTGATTTTTTATGTAATAGAAGTGCAAATTTAGGTGATTGTGCACAAAGTTGTAGATGGTCATATAATTTATATGCGGAAGAAAAAAACAATCCAGGTGAATTAATGCCAATAGAAACTAATGAATATGGTACAAGTATTTTTTCTTCTAAAGATTTGTGCTTAATAGAACAAATTCCAGAAATTATTGATATGGGAATAGATAGCTTGAAAATTGAAGGAAGACTACGTACAGAATATTATTTAGCAAGTGTTATTAATGTATATAGAAATGCAATAGATGACTACAGAAAAAATCCTGATAATTATGATATAGGAAAATATAAGTTAGAATTAGAGAAAGTGAAGACAAGAGGATATACAACATTCTATTTTGAAGATAGAAAAAATAAAGATATACAAGATTATCAAGGAAGACAGTATAATGAAAAATATGAATTTGGTGGAAAAGTAATAGAATATAATGAAGAAAAATCGACAATAGAAATAAAAAATAAGCTAGCAGTAGGTGATACCTTAGAAATTATTGTGCCTTATCAATTAGAACCAGTTGAGTTTAAAATAAATAAGCTTTGGGATTATGAAGAAGAACAGGAAATACAATCAATTAGTCCTGGAGTAAAAGGACAAAAGGTAAAAATAGAATTACCAATAAAATGTGAAAAAGATTGGATTATTAGAAGAAAAAAATAAAGAACGTGTAATTATTAATTACACGTTCTTTGTAAATTTATGTGGATAAGGATTTATTTCATCGGTAATACCTAATAAGTAGTCTATAGAGGTATTATAGTATTTTGCCAATTCAATTAATATTTTTGAAGGTACATCATTTTCTCCGGTTTCATATTTTGAATAACCTGTTTGGGACATATTAAGAATTTTTGAAATCGCTTTTTGGGTTAAATCATGATCTTCTCGTAAAGAACGAATTCTTGGATATCTATTAGTAGAAATAACTATTACCTCCTTTAAAAGTATTTGTATAGAAACATTGAAATTAATTTTGATTATTAATAGTATGGATAAATTGTTCTATGTATAAACAAGAATTTTAAAGATAATGGCCAATAATAATTTTAAAATATTTAAAAATTCTTATTGACATTTAACCTGTTTTAGGTTAAAATGTACACGAACAACCTGAAATAGGTTAACCCCGAAAGAATAGGTGTTAAGTATTTTTTAGTAAGCAGTATTTATATCATATTTAGAGGAGGTGAATTTTAGTTTTAAAGTGAAAAAAACAGTACCATATCGTTGTGGAAAAAGAAGTATAAAAAATGCAAATGGTAAAAAAAAAATAATAATAACAATTTGTATAATTATCATATTAGTTATCCTCATTTCATATATGTGTGAAAAAAATGCAAAAACAGAAGAGCAAGATATACAAACTAATACAGAAGAGGAAGAAAATATTATGAATACTGCTACAGTAGAAGATAATACAATACCACCTGAAGAAATAATAGAAACTGATTACTTGCCAGATAAAATGGGGGACTATACAGTTATAGGTGAATTAGTAATTGATAAAATAGGAGTAAAAAAGAATATTTTAGGTGTATATACCAAAACTTCTCTTAATTTATCAGTAACTAAATTTCATGGACCTGACATAAATCAACCAGGTAATTTTTGTATAACAGGTCATAATTATCCTGATATGTTGAAACGATTGAATGAACTGCAAATAGGAGATACCTTTTATATAATAGGTAAAGAACAAAAAACAAAAGTTACATATCAGATTTATGATATTTATACTTGTGATCCAACAGATTTAAAATGTTTAGATCAGAATAATGACGGTATGAGAGAGGTAACACTTATAACATGTAATCCAGGGGGATTAACTAGATTAATTTGCAAAGCAAAAGAAATCTAATGTATCATTTTATGATTGGATACAAAAATAAAGATAAAAAGGAAGGGAATAAAAAAATGAAGAAAATATTATTAGGATTAGTAGCTATGTTAGTAGTATTAGGAATGGCTACAGCAAATGTAAAAGCTGCAAGTGTAAGTGCAGATAAAACAGAAGTTAAAAAGGGAGAAACAGTTGTTGTAACTGTAAATATGGAAGAAGAAACAAGAAATGTTGATGTAAAATTAACATATGATGAAAATTTATTTGAATATGTAAAAGGTTCAGCTAGTTCAACATTAGGAACACTTACAGTAAATGATGCAACAGCAGGAAAAGTAATTGTATCAGGATCAAATCCATCACAAGGTACAAAACAAGTAAGTTTTAGTTTTGTTGCAAAACAAAATACAGATAAAGCAACATTTACAGCTAGTGGATTAGTAACAGAAAAAGAAGAAGAATTAACAAGTGATTCTGTTTCTGTAAAGGTTGTTGAAGAAGCTAAACCAACACAACCAGAAAATCCAACACAACCAGATAATCAACAACAACCACAACAAGGACAACAACAAGCTCAACAAACACAACAAGCTCAATCAAACACAAAAGTAGATTCAAATGGAAATAAAATAACAAGATTACCTCAAACAGGTATACCTTATGCTGCTTTCGCTATTGCTGGAGTTGCTGTTATATCAGCAGTATTAGTAATTAAAAGAAAAATAAAATAATAAAATCATAGGGGGAATTTATCGTGAATAAGAAATTTAAAGTAGTATCATCATTAGCTCTTGCAGGATTATTAACATTAAATGTATTAAATGTTAAAACATTAGCTGCAACAGTAGATGACAAAATTGAAACAAATCCAGTTGGGGTTTATAGAAAATTAGTAGAAGGAAAAGCAGTAGTACCATATGTTTTAATTGGTAAAGACGATGTTACAACAGTTAAAGAAATTGTCAACAGTGGTGAATTTGCTAATGTAACACAATTTAATGGTACAGCTATACCAAATGAAAATACTATAGTAAAAACAGGAGACACATTTGTAGCTGACGGAACAACATATACTGTTGTAGTATATGGAGATGTAAATCATGATGGTAGAGTAAACAGTAGTGATGCATTAAAAGTAGAAGAATATGCCGTAGAAATGGCAAGTTTTGATGCTGTTGAATCAGAAGCAGCAGATGTAAAAAATGATGGAAAACTTAACAGTTTCGATTCTCTTGCAATAAAAGAGTATTCAGCAGAATTAAGAGAAAAAGTAATAGATACAGTACCAGCAAAAGAAGCAGAGCAAAACTATAATTATACTGTAACTGTTAATAATAATGGAAAAGTCAATGCACAAAATGCAAGTACAGCAGCAGAAAATACTACAAAATCAACTTTAAAAGTTTCACTTAAACAAACATATAATACATCAAAAACATTAAAAGTAATAGTAATAGGAGCAGATGGCGAAAAACATGAATTAGGAACAATCAATGTACCAGCTCATACAAATTATGTAGAACAATCAGAATTTGATTTTTCTGATATTCCAGATGGAAATATATTAGGAACTTTATTAGAAACAGTAGATGGCAAAGATGTAGTAGTTGGAACATTTAGAACAGAGAAAAATACAGTAATACCAGAAGCTACTAATGTAAGAACAACTCGTGAGGGTACAAAAACAGGAAAATTATCACTAGAGGCAGCTGGTGAAAGTGATATTGTAAAGGTACATTATGTAGTAAAGGATTTAAATACGCAATTAAATAATATACAGGTAAATGAGTTAGTAAATGTTATTAATGTAAACAATAATAAAATTACATCAGAAACTGTATCAACAGAATTAGTAACAAATAAAGCATATAAAGTATACTATATATTAGAGAATTCTTATGGTAGTAAATCAGAAATAAAAGAAGTTATTATAACAAGTGACAGCAATGATGTTACGACAGCAACAAAATTGGCAAAAGTTGTAGCACCAGATATAACACATACATCATCAGGTAACTTTAGTTGGTCTGAAAGTGGTTCAACATATGTAGTTACATTATATAAAGATGGAAAGGCAGTAAAAGCATGTGAAACTTCAAGCAATAGTGTAGATTTTACAAATTTGGACAGCAAAAATTATATGGCAGAACCAGGAACATATAGAGTAGAAGTATATGTAAAAGGAACAGATATGAAAAGAGCTTCAGATGTGACTTCTTCAGGAGAAGTTAAAATTGAAAGATTAGCTACAGTTTCATCATTAGCTTTATCAAATGTAGGTAATACAGTAGTTTTATCATGGAAAAATTCTAATCCAAAAGCAAATTTTTCAACTTATAATATCACATTAGTACCAATTAATGAAGATGGAACAGAGGGAGAGGCTGTATCAGTAGAATCACCAGTTACAGATGAGGATACTACAGATGTAAATAAAGTAGATGTTACAAGTAAAATTTCACCAAATATAATATACAAAGCTAAAGTAGTAGTTTTAGCTAAAGCTAATCAAATGGCAAAAATATCTTCAGAAGAAGAGGTATCAGAAGAGTTTTATGTAGTAGGAAGACCATCAGCAAGTCAACCAAATGCTACAGAAACTTCAATAACATTATCTTCTGAAGGAATTAATATTAATGGAAAAACAGCAACATATCAAGTAAAAGTATATGATGTTAATGCAAACAATACACCAGAACAAGCAAGATATACATTAAAAACTACCCAATCAGTATCAATAGTAGATGGAAAAATCGTAATAAATGGTTTAGAAAGTGATAAATTATATGCATTTAAATTAGTAGCAACTGTAGAAGGAAAAACAGTAGAATCTGCTTACACAGATGAAGTTCGTACATTACCATATTTACATAATTTAACAGTTGTTGATTCTGCACAAACAGATGCAAAAACAGCTGGTAAAGTGTATGCCGTTGATACAGATACGATAGTTGTTGAAGGTAAAACAATTGATTTGACAAATTATAATAGTAATACTAAACTTGCAAATTCAATGGCTATAATAAATGCTCTAGAAGTAGGAGACACAGTTAATATTGACAACGAAAATGTAAGTGTAAAATTAGATGGAGGAGCATCTGCTGATGTTGCGGAGAGAGATTTCAATAGTGTAGATTTAACAAAAATAAATCTTACTGTTGAAAGTAATAATTTTAGTAAAACTATAAAGACAAATACAAATGGAGCAAAATCAATTACTTTAAAAGGAACTGGATCTATATTTGATATGAAAGATGCAAAAGCAGGACAAATTATATTAACAAATAATGTAGAAGTTGCATCTACAGCAACTAAAACATATACAATAGATGCTGGAGCAAATGCTATAGTAAATGGATTAAAAATAACAACACAAAAAGCAACAGTAGTAACATCAGATGCGGCAGGAGCAGTATATACAGTTGAAGCAAATAAAGAAGCAAATGATTTAGTATTTGAAAGTAAAAAAGATCAAGAAATAACAATTAAATTTAATGGAGCTGCAGATAACTCATCAGCACAAGCAGGAAGCATAAAAATTAAAACAAATGGTGGAAAAGTTACAGTAAGCTCAGAAAAAGTTAATGTAAATGCTGAATTAACAGTAGAAGTTAATAATGGAGAAGTAGATGTTACAGAACCATCTTTAACAGGAAATAAAACTGTTACTGTACCAAAAGATGCAAATGCTAAAATTACTATGAAAGCTAAAACAGTAGCACCAGCAAAAGTTGCTGCAAAGGCAAAAACTGATGAAATAGAATTAAAGAATTATACAGATGATGAATTAAAAACATTATTTAGCATTCAAGATGCGGCAGAAATTAATGCCGCAAGGGCATACCTAAATTCATTTGGATTAAATGAAAAAGGAGCTAAGCTAAAAATTAAATCAGATGATACTACAAATACAATAGTAGAAATCAGCTTTGCAAAAGCAACAGCTAATTCAACAATTGAAAATGTGAAATAATTCGCAAAATGTATAAATGAATAAATCCAATTAATAAATTACCGTTTTACATAACAAAAAGAAAACAGTGTTATAATTTAACATTGTTTTCTTTTTATGGTTCAAAAAATATCAAAGTTACAAGATAATGATTTAAAAATTAGTTATGAAAATGCTTATATATTAATATATTTTGTCAAAACATATCTGAGGTGTAACAATCTGGGTCTTGACTGCAAATATTAATATATAAGCATTTTCGCATATTCTAAGTTTGTAACAATTATCTAGTAACATATCAAAACTTAAAAAGTGCTTTAATATTGTAAATAATTGAAAATTATGGTAAAATAACAAGAGTAAAAAATTATAAATATAGAGGAGAAAAGTATAAAATGAGAATCATATTAGCATCTGGTTCACCAAGAAGAAAAGAATTATTGAAATTAGTTGTACCACAATATGAAGTAATGATAAGTGGCGCAGAAGAAATTTTAAAAGAAGGATTAAATCCACAAGAACAAGCAATGAACTTATCATATTTAAAAGCTAAAGACATATATGAAAAAAATAGTGGTGACAGAATAGTAATTGGTTCAGATACAATGGTAGTGAAAAATAAAAAAATATATGGCAAACCAAAAAACAGAAAACATGCAAACGAAATGATAAAAGAATTGGTAAAGGGAGATAGAACTCATAGTGTAATAACAGGATTGAGTGTTATCATTCAAAAAAATGGTCAATATCAAGAAGTTAACATATTTGATGAAGCTAAAGTATATTTAAAACATATAACAGATGAAGAAATACAAAAATGGTTGGATACAGGAAAGGCAATGGATAAGGCAGGTGCATATGGGATACAAAATGAGTTTGGTGTATTTGTAGAGAAAATCGACGGAAATTATACAACTGTATTAGGACTACCAATACATAAATTATATGACATAATAAAAGATTACATAAATTAGGAGAATAAGGTTGGAAAATAATTACAGTTTTAATGTATAAATATTTTGAAAATTTATAGGAAGTGATAAGATTTTGAGTGAGAAAAATTTATTCGATAATATAGGTGCTAATATATGGATAATAAAAGATATGGACTGTAAATCATATACAGGTAAAGAACGCATAAAGGTAAAAAAATATTCTAAAGGAAAAATATTAGAAGATATTGGGTTTAATAGTGTAGTTGTAGAACTAGAAGAGGGGACTACAGTAATTATAAAAAAGAAAGATATATTAATAAACTTGCCAGATGTATTGCAAGATCAAGTTGTATATGAGATTGTCAATGCAAAATCAGCTATTTATAATATACATGGAAATAGTATACCCGAAGTTACGGGAGTTAAATTATATGAATATAATCAAGTACCTTTAATGTATAAAACGGCTGAAAAATTGTATTTAGCTGAAAATGAAGCGTTGCAACAAGGATTTACAATAAAGATATATGATACATATAGACCATATAGTGTAACAAAATATTTATATGAAAAAACATCAAAAGTAGCAGAACAATATAAAGAATTTTTAAATGGTAAAGTTGGAGATTTTGAATATAGTCAAAGATGGTTTTTAGCAGAAAAGGCATCGTCACATAATTATGGTGCAGCAATGGATATCACATTGTTAGATTTAGAAACCGGAAAAGAATTAGAAATGCAATCGAAGATGCATGATTTAAGTATTTTCTCAGTAGTAGATAATAATAACAAACAAGCAAATAAACTACGTAAAATAATGCTTAAATATGGGTTTACCCCACTTCGTAGTGAGTGGTGGCATTTTCAAGACAATGATTCTAAAATTGAAGTTATGGATTTTCAACCTGGAGCAAAAAGGGAACAATTTGCAAAAGGATTAAGGGTGGAACAAGATGGTACAACAATTAATAATGAAATCAATGTAAGAAACATAGATGAAAATGATATAGAGCAAATTGTTGAAGCACGAATAGCACAAGAAACAGAATATGGACATAAAATAACAAAGGAGTATATAGAAACATATAGAAAAGTAATAGAAAAATTATTTCAAGAAAATAAGGTAATAGGAGCAGGGGCATTTGACAAAGATAAGCTGGTTTCATTAGCATTTTTTAATTTTATCAGTTTTGGAGATACAAAGCAAATACCATATATGTGTGGTGTATGGACAGATGAACAATATAGAGGTCAAAAATTAGCAAGTAGAGTAAATAAAAAATTAATGGAAGGTTTAGCAGATAGAAAAAATCAAATACAGACAAAAGCACTACTTACATTAGAGGGAAATGAAGCAGCATATAATTTATATAAAAAATTAGGATATGTACCAATTAATGGAGAAATGTCATTTTTGGGAGATGTATCTCCAATAAATTTAGGTGATGTTAATCAAAAACAAATAATAGGTGAAGGAAATTGTGATAAAACTATATATTCAAAAAATGGTGTAGAAATAATGAAAATAGAATATTCTAATGAGCAATTTTTTGCACATCCATCAAATTTAGATGGAAAAATGAATAGAATAATAGGAATTAATATCTTACAAGAGAATATGCAAATAGAAGAATTTGAAACATATATGCAACAATTTTTTTATGAGCATAGATTTTGCAAATTTAATATACAAGAATTAATCAAAAATGATAGTTTAATCAAAGTATTTAGTGTAGCAAATAATGATATAGAAGAACTAATGAGAAAATTTGAAGAAATGAGTTTTGAAGGAGTTAATGGTGAAAGTTTAAATATAAAGAAAAGTGATAGTGTTATGCAAAAGAATATAGAAAAGGAATTGGAAATAGGAAGATGAATATAGAAGAAAGTATTAAAAAATTAGAAAGCAAAATTAAAGAAGATAAATTGTTTTTTTGGAATCACCCAGAAATAGGTTTACAAGAAGTAGAAACATCTCAATATATTGTAAATAGATTGATTAATTTAGGATATGATGTTAAGAAAAATATTGCTACTACAGGAGTTGTAGCTACTATAAAAGGAAAACAAGAAAAACCATGTATTTTATTTAGAAGTGAAATGGATGCGGTGCAAATGTCTATAGATGGAAGAATGAAACACACCTGTGGACATGATGCACATATGGCTATTATGCTAGCACTAGCTGAAATAATAATAGAAAACAAAGAAAAAATAAAAGGAACAATAAAGTTATTATTTCAACCAGCAGAAGAAACTTGTGGTGGAGCAAAATTAATGATAGATGAAGGAGTGTTAGAAGAACCAGAAGTTGATAGTGTATTTGCATTACATGTGTGGAGTGAACTAAAAAAAGGGGTTATTGCAGTAAAAGAAGGGGCTATTATGGCTTCAACAGATCCATTTAATATTTGTATTTATGGTAAGGGAGGACATGGAGCATTGCCAGAAAAGTGTATAGATCCTATTTATATAGCAAGCTCTATAGTTACAAATTTACAGGCATTAGTTGGAAGAAATGTAAATCCAAATGAAACAGTAACTGTTGGAATTACTTCAATTCATGGTGGAAATAATAATAATGTTATTCCAGAAAAAGTCGAATTGAAGGGAATCTGTAGAACATTTAATAATGAATTAAGAGAATATGTAAAAAAAAGAATAGAAGAAATGTCTATGAGTATTGCCAAGAGTATGAATGGACGTGTAGATGTAATGTTTAAAGATGACAATTATCCAGCTTTAGTAAATGACTATGAATATACACAGAAAATAAGAGAGTTAGCAATAGAATTAGTTGGAAAAGAAAATGTAGTAAATGATTATAAAACTATGTGTGCAGATGATTTTGCATATTTTCTAAAAGAAAGGCCAGGTACATTTGTTTTTATCGGTTGTGCAGATGGAGAGTATTATCCTCAACATAGTGAAAATTTTCACGTAGATATTGATACAATTTTATTGGGCGTACAATTTTTATATGAAATTGTAAAAAAATTTGAATTTTAGATAAATAAGTTAAAAGGTGTAGTTTAAGTTAAAACTACACCTTTTAAAAGTAAAATTCCTAAATTATCTTTGTAAATTTTATCGAATTGAGAAATTGGAAGAGGATTTTCTCCTAATCCAGCTTCAATGGTAAATCCAGGTTTGTTATATGTTTGAATAAACCAATCTTTATATCCTGCAAAACTTGAGTTATAAGGTACTTCAGCTAGAGAATAGCCACTTAAATTGGCAAATTGTTGACCGATTTCATATCCATTTGGTGGATTTATGTTTTGAAAATTCCAGTAAATTTCTTCTCCTTGTGTGTGATAAGCAATAACTAAATCAAAATTGTGTGAAAGTGTAAAATTGTAAATTGCAAGAGCTTCTGGTTCAGTTAATGGACCAAAACCTACAAAATCACGAGGACTAGGTTTATTGAAACCTTGGGAATACTTTATTTCTTTTGCTTTTTCCCATTGAGCAGGAAATTGCAAATTTAAATCCACACCTGTGGAATTGATTAACTTCCATATATGTGGTCAACATATGTCTGTAACATTCGCGTCTTCAATTCGTTTCTTGACTTTTTTGTTGCTACATTGTATAATTATTATGTAACCAGTACATTTGTTTTTTTAGATTGAGGAGGATAAAATGGAAGACCTCGAACTTAAAAAAATGATCGCCGAGAGTTCGTATTATCGGCGATACAAGCGGCGTATGATCCTGGAGATGCCAGGAGCAGAGGGAAAAGAAATCTTTCTCGAAAAGAGAAAGGGAGAGGGCTGGACGATTGTGGAAAGTTTCACTTTCAACAATTGGTAGTCATCTCAACAAAAGTTCCAGCGAGAAATCGCTGGGATTTTTGTTTGCAGGTATCTATTTTAGGACACTTTCTATTATTTTTAATAATAAGAAATTTTATATAGAAATAATTAAATATAAAATATTTGTAAATAAATATCATAATAAACAAATTTATTTAATAATCTATATTAGATAAATTTATAAAAAAGAGCTGATGTAGACGTGATTAAATGTGAAAAAGAAATAAAGAATGATAAACTAGAATTTAATACATATTGCATTTTTACAAAAGAAAAGCAAAATGTATGTGATACTATAGGATTAATGTTTAAAGATTATATAGAAAATTTAAAAATAAAAAGAAAGTAATTATTCAAAAGTAGAGAGGGAATAATGCTAAATTTAGAAAACAAAAACTTTAAAGTGCGGAATGTATATAAGATTATCTAGAGAAGATGGTGATAAGCAAGAAAGCGAAAGTATCGGTAATCAAAGAAAAATTTTACAAAGATATATAAAGGAGAACAATTTAATACTTATCAAAGAATATATTGATGATGGTGTGTCTGGTACAACTTTTAACAGACCAGGGTTTAATGAATTATTGCAGGATATCGAAAACAAAAGTATTAATATGGTTATTACTAAAGACTTATCTAGACTTGGTAGGGATTATATAAAAACTGGAGAATATATTGAGAATTATTTTCCAGAAAAGAATATTAGATATGTTGCAATAACAGATGGAATAGACACTTATATTGATAGCACAAATAACGATATAACACCTTTTAAAGCAATTATGAATGACATGTATGCAAAAGATATTTCAAAGAAAATTAGGAGTGTATATAAAGAAAAACAAAAAAATGGTGAAAATTTGTGTAGTATTCCAGCATATGGTTATAAAAAACATCCGAACATTAAAAACAAATTAGTGATTGATGAAAATGTAGCTGATATTGTGAGAAAAATTTTTGATATGTATGCAAATGAACATGGAAGTGTAGAGATAGTAAATTACTTAAATAACAATAAATACTTATCACCAACTGGTTATAGGAAAACAGGAATTATCCAAGATAAAAATAAAACAAATTATGACTGGAATGAGGTAACTATATGCAATATGCTAAAAAATGAAGTATATATCGGAAATACCATACAAAACAAAAAAACAGTTGTATCATATAAGGTAAAGAAAATTAGAACTGTAGAAAAAGAAAATCAAATAAGAGTAAATAATACACATGAGCCAATTATTGATAGAGATATATTTGATAAAGTAAATAGTATTTTGGAAAAGAAAGGAACAAATACAAAATTAAAATATGACTACTTATTAAGAGGTTTTCTTTACTGTTATCATTGCAAAAGAAAATTGCAAATAGTGCTTAAAAATAACTCAAGGAGAAATGCAAAATCACATCCATATATAACTTGCTCTAACTATAAATCAAGAGGATGCTATCCACTGAATATCAATTATGAAAAATTTGAAAAACACATTCTTTATGTTGTTAGAAAGATTATACCAATTTATGCTGACAAGGAAATTTTTTATTCAGTATATGAAAAATATCAGAACAAAACTCTTGATATAAGAGAAGGCTTTAAAAGAAAACTCACGCAATTAGATAAAGTAATTTATGAAATAAATAATAACTTAGGTACGATGTATATGGATAAATTAAAAGGTGTTCTTTTAGAAGAAGACTATATAAGATATTCGCAAAAATTAATTTTTGAAAGAACAAATTTAACAAAACAAAAGGAAGAACTACAACAAAAACTAGCCAAAACAGAAGAAAAAATTAATAAAGAAAATAAAACAAAAGAACTAGATGAATTAATAGAAAATTTTTTGAAATCAGAAAAAATTCATAAAATGTATTTATATCGATTAATCAATAAAATTGAAATTGATAAAGATAAAAATGTATACATATATTTTAACTTTTCAAAACTAAATTCTATTAATGAAAACTTAGATGATTCCATCAAAATTGAATAAATGACAAAGTAGATGGCAAATAATAAATATACAATAACAGCAAAATTGTGTAAATAAAGAATTATAATACGTTACAAAACGTTTGTGCGATTCGAGATTCGCTAAATTGACGAAATCAACGTAATATGGTATAATTAAAGTTAACAGTGGTAAAGACCATTGTATTATAACTGACCTAGGAGGAAAAAATGAAGAAATTACAAAAAAATGCAATCATTCTAGTGGAACAAACTGCAATTCGGAAACTGTTAAATGATGATGTAAAGAAGAGGAGATACGGGAAAGTCATGGTATTAGAGTGCAGTAAGGCAGAGATAATTCTTGCCAAAAATAAGCACTGGTGGTCAGTGATTTATGTCCTTGAAGCTGGAAAGTGTCTGTATTCTATAAGTCAAGTGGAAGAAGAAACTGCTATTGAGATTATAGTAAAATAGCTGAGAGGCACACAAACGAAGTGGAGTAGAATGTGTTACATTTTGCTTCGCTTTTATTTTAATAATAAAAAAATCCATATAAGAATAACCAATATTAAATTGACAAAATATTTGTAGATGATTTATTTTTACAAGATAATGATTTAAAAATTAGCTATGAAAATGCTTATATATTAATATATTTTGTCAAAACATATCTGGGGTGTAACAATCTGGGTCTTGACTGCAAATATTAATATATAAGCATTTTCGCATATTGTAAGTTTGTAACCATTATCTTGTAAATTTACTTAAATTTAAATTGATTTAATTCTTGATTTTAAGAAGAAAAAATAATAGAATAATAATGATGATTTTGAAGGAATTAAATAAATTATAATATTAAGTAAAAGGTTGAAAAAGATGAAGAAAAGTAGAAATAGAAATGTAAATTTAAAACAAATAATAATTACATTAGTTATTATAGTACTCTTAATAGGGCTAGAATACATAAATAAAGAAACTTATTACAATGACGAAAATATCACCACAGTTGAAAACTATAATAATATAGCGGATATTCCAGAATATACAGGTCAAATTTATGTAGAATTAAATAATAATGTACCATATTTTACTGAGCAAGACTATACAACCAAAGCATTTGAAAATTATAGCAATCTAGATGAAAAAGGAAGATGTGGTATAGCATATGCAAATATTTGTAAAGAAATTATGCCACCAGAGCAAGACGAGAGAGGAGACATTAGTAGAGTAAAACCAACAGGCTGGGTACAAAAAAAGTACAATGGA
Organism: uncultured Clostridia bacterium; assembly: GCA_947589015.1. Classification (GTDB taxonomy): domain Bacteria; phylum Bacillota; class Clostridia; order TANB77; family CAG-508; genus CAG-269. The sequence continues at coordinate 4,361 of CANPZF010000012.1, read as the reverse complement.
GAATATTTATATAATAGATGTCACTTAATAGGCTATCAATTATCAGATGAAGATGCAAATGAATTAAATTTAATTACAGGAACAAGATATTTCAATGTTTCAGGAATGTTACCATTTGAAAATAAAGTCGCTAATTATATTAAAGAACAAGAAAATAAAGACGTTCATGTTTTATATAGAGTAACACCAATATTTAAAGATGATAATCTTCTTGCAAGTGGTGTAGAAATAGAAGCGTATTCTGTAGAGGACAATGGCGTAGGAATTTGCTTTAATGTATATGTATATAATGTGCAAGAAGGAATTAGTATTGATTATAAAACAGGAGAAAGTTGGGAGAATAAATAATAGAAAAGGGAGAGTGAGGTTTATTGAGTTTAGACTTATTAAACAACATATTAAATAATGCAAAAGAAAACAATCTAGTTCAAAATTTTATTAAAGAATTATCTAATCATATAGAAAAACAAAATAATGAAATAAAAAACAATAGCTTAAAACAAGATGACTGTTTATATCAAGTAGTTGAAATGGATACAGACGGTGCATATTTAAAAAATATAGATAATAATCAAGTAAGTAAGGAAAACGATATTTCTAAAGATGTTTTAGATAAAATAGGAAATGACACTATTTTAAGATATAAAAATGGAAATTATATTATTGAAGAAGATATGACTCAAAAATTTTTTGACAGTTTAATAGGAATTAAAGAATATAAAGAAATACAAGAAAAATTTATTAATGAAAGTAACATAGTACAAATTGATCCAAGTACTAAATATAAAGTTCAAGAACGTCAAAAGGATTATACTATATTAAATTATAAAGATGGTACAATAAAAGTACCAAATGAGCTTATACCATTTTTTACTAATAATGAAACAATTTTATATTATAAAGATGGTAAATTTAATAGAGATATATAAATTTAATAAAAATTTGTAATTCAAAAAATACACAAAAATCTATCAAGTAGAATATAAATAGATAAGATAAATTTGATGGAAGGAAATGAAAAAATGAATTACAAATATTATACTTCAAATAATAATGGGCAAGATGACTATGGACTAAAATACATAAATGACCAAGGATATGGCTTGATATGTAAGGACTATAAATTAGAGTTTCCACCTCAACATCAAGATACACAGCCAGGAATGGAATATCTAATGAGACCTAGACCAATATTTAATAATCCATATTATAGGGCATCAGGAAAACTTATGAATAAAGTTGCAATAATAACAGGAGGAGATTCTGGAATTGGAAGGGCAGTAGCAGTAGGATTTGTAAAAGAAGGAGCAGCAGTAGTAATTGTATATTATAATGAACATAAAGATGCAGAAGAAACAAAAGAATTTATTGAAGGCATTGGAGGAACATGTTTATTACTTGCTGGAGATATAAAAGACACTAGTTTTTGTGATAAGATTGTAGAAGAAACTATAAAAAAATTTGGAAGAATTGATATTTTGGTAAATAATGCTGGAGTGCAGTATCAACAAAAAAGCTTATTAGACATAACAGATGAGCAATTTGATTTAACAATGAAAACAAATATTTATTCTATGTTTTATTTAACTAAAAGGGCATTAAAGTATATGAAGCCAGGCAGTACAATTATTAATGTAACATCAATAACTACATTTCAAGGAGAGCCAGAATTAATAGATTATGTAACAAGTAAAGGGGCAATAGTAGGATTTACGAGATCACTTGCCACAAATTTAGCATCAAAAGATATTAGGGTAAATGCGGTATCACCAGGTGTATTTTGGACACCATTGCAGCCGGCTTGTTGGGAAGCAGAAAAAATACCTACATTAGGTTCAGATGCACCAATGGGAAGAGCAGGGCATCCATATGAAATAGCACCATTGTTTATTTATTTAGCAAGTGCAGATTCATCATATGTTACAGGTCAAGTTATGCACATTAATGGAGGTCAATATAAAGGATAAAATAAAAAAGCTTTGTAATCATTAGGTTACAAGGCTTTTTATGCGTGAATAATAAAAGCTAAAAAAGTTAATAATATTTTTTAAATAATAGTGTTAAATGTTTTTTCTAACTTAATATTATTATACAAGGAGGTATTTATGAAAGCTATTGTTTACGATGGTATTCAAAAGGTAGACTGTAGAGAAGTAGAAGATCCTAAAATAGAAAAAGATGACGATATAATTGTAAAAGTAACATCAACTGCTATTTGTGGTTCAGATCTACATTTGGTGCATGGATTAGTAAAAGGTATGTATGATGGATTTATTTTAGGACATGAAACTATGGGAATTGTAGAAGAAGTAGGAAAAGAAGTAAAAAATATAAAAAAAGGAGATAGAGTAGTAATTCCATTTCCAGTAGCATGTGGGCATTGCTTTTTTTGTGAACACCAAGAATATAGTCAATGCGATAATACTAATGAATATGGTGAAGTAGGAGGCCTATTAGGGTATAGCAAATCATATGGTGATTATGCAGGAGGACAAGCTGAGTATATAAGAGTGCCACATGCAAATGTTGGTCCAAAAGTAATACCAGAAGAATTAAAAGATGAACAGGTTCTATTTTTAACAGATATATTACCAACATCTCTTTGGGGAACAGAAATTGCAAATGTAAAAAAAGGAGACACAGTTGTGGTATTAGGCTGTGGACCAGTGGGATTACTTACTATAAAGTGGTGTATATTAAAAGGCGCATCAAGAATTATTGCTGTAGATAGAGTAGGATATAGATTGCAACATGCTAAAAATTATGGCGCTGAAGTATTAAATTTTGAAGAATATGATGAAACAGGTAGTTATATTAAAGAAATGACACATGGTGGAGCTGATTGTGTTATAGATTGCGTAGGTGTAGATGGTAAAATGTCATTAGTAGAAAAAGTTGAAACAGCAATGAAATTACAAGGAGGATCTAAATCTGCAATTGAAATATCAACACAAGCTATTAGAAAATGTGGACATATAGCATTAGTTGGTGTATATGGAACAAAATATAATAATTTTCCACTTGGTAATATGTTTACTAAAAATGTGACCTTAAAAATGGGACAATGTCCTGCTACAAGATATGTACAGCCTATATTAGAAATGATACAAAAAGGAGAGTTTGATGCAACAGATATTATAACGCACACACTTCCTTTGGAGAAGGCAAGACATGCTTATGAGATTTTTGATGCAAAAGAAGATAATTGTATAAAAGTCATATTGAAGCCATAAAAAAATAAATTTAAGTTAAAAATAAGAGCTATTTCTAACAGGGAATTAGTTCTTTTTTTATAATTGGTTGGTATTTTTTTAAATCCACACCTCTAATGTTAGCTTTCCAACCAGAGGAAAAAGGAATATTAGGAAAATTGTCAGAAATTTGTTTGGCAGATTGATAACCATATGAAGAAGTTGGCAAAAATCCTGTAACTAAATCAACCCCATCTGGATTAACCATAGGCATAATGTAAATAGTAGTAGAATTAAATAAAGTTTTAATAGAAACATTTTCTAAAGATAAATTATTTGAAAAGGCATTACAATAATCTTCTACAAATTTCATGAGAACCAGACTAGTAATCCATTCATTTGCGTGTATAGAAGCACTATAAAAAACGGTATTTTTTCCAATTCCTAATTTTATTATATATATAGGACATCCTAAAATACTATTTCCAACTGATTGAACATTAATGAATGGAAATGTACGTAATAAAGAATTTAAATTATTTCTTAAAGTAGCAGAAGAATATTTTGAATTAGTATTAACAATGGACATAAAAAAACTCCAATCTAGAAGCAAAAGCTTCTTTTTTGGATATTTTATGATAAATATTTTATATTGATACAATAAAATTTTTATTTTGGTGGAGATGAGGAGAGTCGAACTCCTGTCCATAGCATTGTTCCTATAAAATTCTACAAGTTTAGTTTGTTATTAATATTCGTCCAAAACTCACTAACAAACAAGCGTATTTTAGATATAGCTTAAAAGATACCTACTATTTCCTAAGCAAAAAATAGCTTCGTTTCCCACTAAATGACACTTTATCTAAATGTGTGGGACATCTAGTAAAGCGTAGCTGCAATTAGGCAGCTAATGCTAATTCTCTATTATCAGCGTTTATATTTATTTTCTCGTTTTTTTAGTGGCCAACGAGAATCCACTACTTGCTATCTATAGGTCTAATGCAATGTCGAAACCATTACATCCCCATATGAATAACATTATACTATAAAAACAGTACTTTATCAACTAGAAATTTTTTCTAGTGTAAATAAGTTTGTAGGTTTGTCAAACATATGTCACACTTTATTGATAAATATAGTGTTTGAAATACCTTTTACGATATATAAGCT
>CANPZF010000011.1 GCA_947589015.1 uncultured Clostridia bacterium | reverse complement strand
GAGCTTATATATCGTAAAAGGTATTTCAAACACTATATTTATCAATAAAGTGTGACATATGTTTGACAAACCTACATTTTTAAAACAATTAAGGATGAAAATATACTTGATTTTTATTCGATGTTATGTTATTTTAATGGTTAATAATGAACAAATAAATTTAATAGGTAGCAATGTAAGAAATAGTAAAAATATATTATAAAATTGAATTTAGTATATTAATTTAATAAAATAATTAAAAGAAAGCCTTGCGGCTTTCTTATTATAAAACGGGGACAATGTTCCAAAACTTTAAAATATCTTCGACTTCCTTAAAACGGATAGACGAAAGATCATTGAAGTAAATGTGCCCGTTTTCTACCGTGGCGACAATGTCGCCGGTTAGCCGATCCACAATAGTAGCGTTCTGGAATGAACTTTGTGGACCTAAGACATAGTGCTCCATACAAAACAAACTCCCTTCTTTTGAAAAGGTTTATAGTTACAATTTAATTATATCACAATTCATGTAAAATTACAAATTTTACATGAAATATATAAATTTAAAGGAAAATAAAAATGGATTTAGAAAAAATAAAAAAATCAAAAACAAAAGTAATAGGAAAAAAAATACAATATTATAAGCAAATAGATTCAACTCATTTACAAGCCAAAAGAATAGTAGAAAGTTCAGAAAATGGTGAAATATTAATAGCAGAAATACAAAATAAAGGAATAGGTACCAAAGGAAGAAACTGGTACACAGGTAGTGAAAAAAATATAGCAATGACAATAATATTAAAGCCTAAATGTAAAATAAATCAACTGCAAGGAATTACTATTCATATAGCAAAAATAATTCAAAAAACCATAAATCAAAGGTATAATTGTAATTTGACAATAAAAGAACCAAATGATTTAATGCTAAATGGTAAAAAAATTTCAGGTATATTAACCGAAATAAATTCAATAGGAGAAAAAATAAATTACTTATTAATTAGTATAGGATTCAATGTAAATGAAGATAAATTTTCTAAAGAAACAATAGAAATAGCAACATCATTAAAAAAAGAATATAAAAAAGACTTTGAACGAGAAGAAATAATAAAAGCAATTATAGAAAACTTAGAAGAAGGAATAGAAATATAGTTCTATTTCTTTTTTTTAATAATATAAATGAAATATAATATTAAAGAAGGTGGATAAAATGGAAAAAATTAAAAATAATATGCTAGTTAACATAGGAAAAGGATTGGGTCTTTCATTTATAATTACATTTATTTTATTAGTAGTTTTTTCTATATTAATGACGTATACAAACATTAGTGAAAGTATTATAGATACAGTAATAATTGTAATAACAGCTATTAGTATATTAATTGGAAGTTCTATAGGAAGCCTAAAAATAAGAAAAAATGGATTAATAAATGGGGCAATAGTAGGAGGAGTTTATATATTAATAATTTATTTAATATCTAGTATTTTAAACTGGAATTTTGAGCTAACATGGCAATCATTAATAATGATTACAGTTGGAGTATTGTTTGGAATATTGGGAGGAATTATTGGTGTAAATATTAGTGTGAAGAACACATGAAATTAGAATAAATGAAAAATAAAGAGGTTTATATATTAATATTTTTGATTAACAAAAATATTAGTATATAAACCTTTTGAAATATAATATATATATATGGATAATAGTTAAATCCTTAATATAGTTGCTAGTGCTATAATAATATATTATTTATTTGTAACTCCCAGCTACATAATAGATTGTAAAACAAATTTTATAATAGATTACAAAATTTGTTAACAATCTATAATTTGCTGGTCCCCCCGAATTGTTACTGCATAAATAATATATTATTATAGCACTAGCAACTATATTAAAGATTTAACTATTTTATAATCAAAAATAATTAAAAAACACTTGTAAAAAGGCATATAATTTTGTATAATATATAAAAAATTGGGGTATGGCCAAGTGGTAAGGCAACTGGCTCTGAACCAGTGATCCTAAGTTCGAATCTTAGTACCCCAGCCAAATAAACATTATACGAACTTAAATAGTTCAAATATGAGGAGTATTGCCCAGCCAAATATTTTTTATGTGGATTAAAAATATTCATATAAAGATAAATTACCAAAGTTATATAAACTCAAATAATTTTAATATTTTGAGGAGGAAACAAATGATAGAAATAGAAAATATAAAATGTAATGATGAAAAAGGAGTTACTTTAATTAGTTTAGCAATAGCAATAATGCTATTAATAATTTTGGCATCTGTAGCAACATATTCAGGAATTAATACGGTAAATGAAGTTAAATTTGATGCATTTGCAACACAGCTAAAAATAATGCAAGTAGAAGTAAATTCTTTATATGAAGATTGCAAAAATGGAAAAACTATAACAGTAGGTGATACAGAATATACTGGAGAGGAAATTCTAGGTATTGGAGAAGATATTACACAAATACGTGAAACAGCTGGCGAAATTTTTGCAGGTGCAAACATTTCAGACAAAAGTGGATATAGATATTTTAATAAGGAAACAATTGAAGGTTTACAAATAGAAGGAATAGATAGAGAGTTTTTAGTAAATATAAAAACAAGAACAGTTATAAGTTGTAGAGGAATGGAATATGAAGGTCAAATGTATTATACAATGGATCAATTGCCAAATGGTTTTTATAAAGTAAATAAAACTACAGAAAATGAAGGAAACCCTACTTTTGAAGTCAAACTAAAAAAAATAGAGGAAAGCAAATGGAGAATTGAGATACCAGAGTCTAGTATTGAATATGATAGAGGATATATAAAAAAGTGGAAAGTAAAATATAAAACAAATGAAGAGGAAGGTTGGCATATTTCTGATAATTTATCATTTGTAGTAGACAAAGCAGGAAAGTATAGTGTATGTTTATTCAATGAAAATATACAATCTAATGTTGAAGAATTAGAAATAACAGATTAAAAATATTCAAATAAAATTAAGGGGAGATATTAATGCAAGAAAACAATAATCAAAACAATCAAACAGAAGAATTAGATATAAATCACCTAATGCAGATAAGAAGAGAAAAATTACAAGAATTACAAGAGCAAGGAAAAGATCCATTTGAAATAACAAAATTTGATAGAACTAATACAGCAGGAGAAATAAAATCAAATTATGAACAATTTGAGCAAAAAGATGTAACAGTGGCAGGAAGAATTATAGCTAAAAGAATAATGGGAAAAGCATCATTTTGTACAATACAAGACTGTGATGAGAAAATTCAAAGTTATGTAAGTATAAATGATTTAGGAGAAGAAAGCTATAAGCAATTTAAAACATGGGATATTGGCGACATTATAGGAATTACTGGATTCGTATTTAAAACAAAAACCGAAGAAATTTCTGTACATGCTAAAGAAGTAACACTACTTTCAAAATCATTATGTCCATTACCAGAGAAATTCCATGGATTAAAAGATCCAGATTTAAGATATAGACAACGTTATACAGATTTAATAGTTAATCCGGAAGTAAAACAAACATTTTTACTAAGAAGTAAAATAATTAGCAGTATAAGAAAAATATTAGAAGAAAAAGGATATTTAGAAGTTGAAACACCAATATTAAATACAATATCTGGTGGGGCAACAGCAAGACCATTTATAACACACCATAATACATTAGATATAGATATGTATTTAAGAATAGCATTAGAATTAAATTTAAAAAGGCTAATTGTAGGTGGATTTGATAAAGTTTATGAAATAGGAAGAGTATTTAGAAATGAAGGAATGGACATTAGACATAATCCAGAATTTACAGAATTGGAATTGTACGCAGCATATGAAGATTATCATGATATGATGAATATTGTAGAAGAAATATTTTCAAAGACAGCTCAAAATGTATTAGGAACAACCAAAATAAATTATCAAGGACAAGAAATTAATTTGGCACCAGGTTGGAAAAGAATTAGTATGATAGACTCTATAAAAGAAGTTACAGGAGTAGATTTTAACCAAATCAACACAGATGAAGAAGCAGTAACTTTAGCAAAAGAAAGAAATATGGAAATACCAGATAAAACAAAAGAAACAAGAGGAGATGTAATAGCTTTATTCTTTGACGAATATGTAGAAGAAACACTAATTCAACCAACATTTATATATGATTATCCAGTAGAAATATCACCATTAGCAAAGAAAAGCCCTAAAGACAAACGATTAACAGAAAGGTTTGAAGCATTTATTGGCGGAAGAGAATATGGAAATGCATTTTCAGAATTAAATGATCCAATTGATCAATATGAAAGATTTAAAAAGCAAGTAGAAGCAAGGGAAGCTGGAGACGATGAAGCAGGAATGATGGATGATGATTATATTCATGCTTTAGAGATAGGTTTGCCTCCAACAGGTGGATTAGGAATAGGAATAGATAGATTAGTTATGCTATTAACAGATAGTGCATCAATTAGAGATGTTTTGTTATTTCCAACAATGAAACCATTAAACCAATAATTTAATAAGTCACAAAAAACAATTGAAAATATAGATATAGGAATTAACGGAAAATATGTTTAATAAATTTCAATTTAATGAAAATATTTAAAGGAGATAAATATGTTTGATTTTTCATTTGACAAAAGAGCATTATATATAGTAATTGCTATTATGGCTGTGTATATGATAGCTGATTATGCAATGAATACAGGAAAATTGGTTTCATTATTAATAACTATACCAGGAGTACTTGTAGCAATTACGTTTCATGAATTTGCACATGCATTTGCAGCAGACAAATTAGGAGATGACACAGCAAGAAGAGAAGGGCGCCTTAGTTTAAACCCATTAGATCATTTAGATCCAGTTGGCTCATTTCTATTATTATTTGCAGGATTTGGTTGGGGAAAACCAGTTCATGTAAACCCAAGTAATTATACAAGAAAAATCTCTATGGAAAAAGGTGAAGCAATAGTATCTTTTGCAGGACCTTTAATGAATTTTATATTAGCACTAGTGTTTTCAATAATATACTGTGCAACATATAAATTTTCTGGAATAGATTTTATGATGTCTACAACAGGAAATATAGTTATGCAAATACTAGCTAGTGTAATAACTATTAATATTGGATTAGGAGTATTTAATTTAATACCATTACCACCATTAGATGGATCAAAAATAATAATGCCATTTTTACCGATAAAGGCAAAAACGTTTTTTGTAAATAATGAAACAATGTTTTATATAATTTTTGTACTTATTTGGATAACAGGATTAGCAGGAGTAATTATTACTCCACCAATCCAATTAATAAGTAATGGAATTTTAAGTATAGCAAGACTAATATTTGGACTATAGAAAAGGAAAAAAAGATGAAAGAAGAAATAATAACATTAGGAATAGAATCGAGTTGTGATGAAACCTCTGTATCAGTAGTAAAAAATGGTAGAGAGGTTATTTCTAATATAATAGATACACAAATTCCAATACATGAAAAATATGGAGGAGTAGTACCAGAAATAGCTTCTAGAAACCATATCGAGGCTATTTCAAGAGTAACAAAAAGAGCATTGCAAGAAGCTAAAATGTCATGGGATGATATAGATGCCATAACACCAACATATGGACCAGGACTAGTAGGAGCATTACTTGTAGGAGTATCATATGCAAAGGCCCTAAGTTATGCAATAAAAAGACCTTTGGTAGGAGTAAATCATATAGAAGGACATATTGCTGCAAATTATATAACACATAAAGAATTAAGGCCACCATTTCTATGTATGATGATGTCTGGAGGAAATACACAAATTGTATATGTAAAAGATTATACAGAATTTGAAGTGTTGGGAAAAACTAGAGATGATGCTATAGGAGAAGCATTTGATAAAGTAGCAAGAGTAGTAGGATTAAGATATCCAGGAGGACCAAAAGTTGATAAATTAGCCGAAGAGGGAAAAATTACAATACAATTTCCAAAAACACATTTTGAAAATTTAGATTTTAGTTTTAGTGGAATAAAAACAGCAGTAATAAATTTACATCATAAAATGCCAGATATCAATAAAGCAGATTTATGTGCAAGCTTTGAAAATGCAGTAACAGAAGTTTTAATAGAAAATATACAAAAAGCTATAGAACAAACTAATATAAAAACAGTTGTATTGGCTGGAGGGGTTTCAGCTAATTTATATATAAGAAAAGCATTTTTAGATTTAGAAAAAAATAATGTGAAAATTTATATGCCAGATTTAAAATTATGTACAGATAATGCAGCAATGATAGCATCTGCCGGATATTATAATTTTATTTCTGGAAAAAGAAGTGAATTAAATTTAAATGCAATTCCTAATTTAAAACTATAAAATATAATAAAACTAAAAGGAGAAAATATGTCAATATATACAATAGGTGATTTACACTTATCTTTTCATGAAAATAAACCAATGAGTATATTTGGCGAAAAATGGGAAAATCATGAAGAAAAAATAAGACAAAATTGGATAGAAAACGTAACAAAGCAAGACTTGGTAATTTTACCAGGTGATTTTTCATGGTCTATGAAATTACAAGATACAGTTGAAGATTTTGAGTATATCAATGAACTACCAGGAAAAAAAATTTTATTAAAGGGAAATCATGATTATTGGTGGACTACAGTTACAAGTATGAAAAAATTTTTGCAAGAAAATAAGTTTGAAAATATTGAATTTTTGCATAATAATAGTTATGAATTTGAAAACTACATAATAGTAGGTACTAGAGGTTGGATTTTTTCCAATGAAGAAGAAGATAAAAAAATATTAGAAAGAGAAGCTTTTAGATTAGAATTATCGATACAAAGTGCAATAGAGAATACAAATAATAAAGAGATTATAGTATTTATGCATTATCCACCAGTCATAAAACAAAATGTTGAAGAAAAAACTTCAAATATTTTTATAGATATCATGAAAAAATATGGAATAAAAAGGTGTTTTTATGGACATTTACATGCAATGGCCATAAATGAAGCAATTGAAGGGGAATTTATGGGAATAGACTTTAAATTAGTAAGTTGTGATGGATTACAATTTAGGTTATTTAAAATTAACTAATAATCTTCATTGACAAACAATAGATAAATTGATAAGATAAATACAAAATACAGGAGGAAAAAATGATTTTATATCCAAATTTATATTTAAATAAAGTTGAAGATATAACAATAGAAATTTTACAAAGAAATAAAATAAAAGCATTAATTTTAGATATAGATAATACATTAATAGATTATAATAAAAATTTATCAGATACAGTAATAAAATGGGCGAAAGATTTGAAGGGGCAAGGAGTAAAATTATACATTTTATCAAATACAAATAATAAACAAAAAGTAGAAAACGTAGCAAATGTTTTACAAATACCATATATAAATTTAGCAAAAAAACCATTTAAGGGTGGATTTTTAAAAACACAGAAAATGTTAAAAGAAAAATCAGAAAATATAGCAGTGGTAGGTGACCAAATATTTACAGATGTTATAGGAGGAAATAGATGTAATATGTTTACAATATTAGTAGATCCTATAGATGAAAAAGATTATTGGTATACTGCATGGAAAAGACCAATGGAGAATAGAATTAAGATGAAGTATAAAGAACAAAAAACAAAGGAGAATAAATAATGTATATAAATGATGTGCATATTTTGTTTTATGTATTAGTTGCTATTTTAGGACTATTTGTAGGACAAATAATAGATTGGTTAAATAAGAGACTACCAGATGGCAAAAAAGTCATATCAAAAGATATAATAAGAGAATACAAACAAAAATTTAAACCCAATTATATATTAATGTTTGCAACTGCAATTATATATGTCACATTATTGTATGTATATGGAATTAGAGACACGTTAATAGCAAATTTAGATTTAATTAAATTTATTATATTAACGCCATTATTAGTGTCGGCATTTGTTATAGATTATAAACTGCAAATAATACCCAATAGGCTAAATTTAACAATATTTGAAATAGGACTTGTATTTGCATTTTTGTATGGATTATCAAATGTTGCAATCACAATAAATATGTTACTAGGAATGTTAGCTGGAGGTGGAATTTTCTTACTTATAACTTTAATAGGTGGTTTATTTTATGGAAAAGAAGCAATGGGCTTTGGAGATGTAAAACTAATGGGAGCATTAGGACTATATTTTGGTTTATCAAATATTATAGTTATTACATTAATGTCATTTTTATTAGGTGCTGTTTTAAGTATAGTATTATTGGGTACAGGTGTAAGAAAATCAGATGAATATATACCATTTGGCCCATTTATAGTAATGGGAACATTTATTAGTATGTATGTGCCTTTTGAAACCGTAAAATTATTGTTACTACAGATTTTTACTTTAGGAATGTATAAATAAAAACAGGGGGATGATAGAAATGAATCCTAAGTTACAATGGCTAAGAAATAAAATGGTAAGTTTGGATTTACAGGGATTGATTATTTCCAATCCAATAAGTATGAAATATTTAACAGGTATATCAGCAGAAGGAATTTTATTATTAACTAGAAAGGAAAACATTTATATAACAGATGCGAGATATATAGAATATGTACATAGTATTCTTACGTTATATGACGAAATTATTGTATATGATATTAATGATGTTTCAAAAGATGACTATGAAAATTTCTTTATGTTTTGTGAAAATGTAGGATTTGAAGAAAATTATGTAACATATGCTAAATATAAAGAAATGATTAGAAAATATAAGATTAATAATTTTGTAGAAACAGAATATATTATAGAAAAACAGAGAATGATAAAAGACGAAAAAGAAATAAATAATATAAAAAAAGCTTGTGAAATAACAGATGATTGTTTTTCATATATTTTAACATATATAAAACCAGGAATGACAGAATTGCAAATTGCAAAAGAAATAGAGGAATACTATAAAGAAAGAACAGAAGGTTTGTCATTTGATACAATAGTAGCATCAGGAGAAAATACATCTATGCCACATGCAGTACCAACAGATAGAAAAATAAAGAAAAAAGATATAATAACTATTGACATGGGATGTAAAATAAATGGATATTGTTCAGATATGACACGTACATTTTTTGTAGGAGAAATACCTGAAGAAATAAAAAAAGTATATGACTTAGTTTTGAAAAATCAAATGCAAACATCAGATGCATTTAAAGATGGAGTAAGTACAAGACTTTTATCAAAAATGGTAGAAAATGATTTTCATTTAAATGGATATGATTTAGTTCATAGTATTGGTCATGGTGTTGGAATGGAAATACATGAAGCACCATATATAGGAGGAAAAACAGATACAAATTTAAAAGAAAATATGATTGTTACAAATGAGCCAGGGATATATATTCCAGGAAAATTTGGAGTAAGAATTGAAGATACAGTACAAATTACAAAATTTGGTAGTATAAATTTAACAAAATCTGAGAAAAATTATATTATCATATAAAAATATATATGGAACATATATGTGTAATAAAACAAGAAAAAACTTGATTTTGTGCTGGAATTGTAGTAAAATATTGTAAGTATAAATAATGAATTGAAAATTGAAAGGAGAAATTAATTATGGCAGCAGTATATTCAGCAGGAGATTTTAGAAATGGAACAACGTTTGAAATGGAAGGAAATGTATATAGAGTAGTAGAATTTCAACATGTAAAACCAGGAAAGGGGTCAGCATTTGTTAGAACAAAATTAAAAAATGTAATAACAGGAGCTACACTTGAAAAAACATTTAATCCATCAGATAAATTTCCAGCAGCACAAATAGATAAAAAGGCTATGCAATATTTATATAATGATGGAGGATTATATTACTTCATGGATAATGAAACATATGATCAAATGCCATTAAATGAAGAACAACTAGGAGATTGTTTAAAATATCTAAAAGAAAACATGGAAGTAACAATACTTTCTTTTAAAGGAAACGTATTTGCCGTAGAACCACCAATATTTGTTGAATTAGAAGTTACATATACAGAACCAGGATTTAGTGGAAATACAACAACAACTTCAGGAAAACCTGCAAAACTAGAAACTGGATTAGAACTACAAGTTCCATTATTCGTAAATATAGGAGACATTTTAAAAATAGACACAAGAACATGCGAATACATGGAAAGAATCTAAGAAAGGTGAGGACATAGTGTTAGATTTAAACAAAGAATATAAAAGTTTTTTAAAGGATATGGAAGAAAAAATTCAAAATAAAGAGGAGTTAGATTATATTAAAGAAAGATTTCAAGTTTTTCTTGATATTATGATGACTCAAATGGACAAAATGGTTAAAATGAAAGATGAAAAAATTGCAGAGTTAGAAAATAAACATAAAGAATTGGAAAATAAAATAAATAGAATAGAAGAAATAGTTGAACATATAGAAGAAGATATATATTCAGAAGATGGATTTGATTTTGAAATTATTTGTCCATATTGCAATTATAAGTTTGTTATAGATGTTGATGAAGATAAGACAGAAATCGAATGTCCAGAATGTAATAATATTATTGAATTAGATTGGTCAGGAAATGTAGACGAACAAGAAGGTCATTGCAATGGAGGAGCTTGCTCTTTTTGTGGAGGATGTGGAGAAGGGGAAGTACAAGAAGAACAATTACAACAGCAACCTCAACAAAACCAACAACAAGAAGCACATCAACCAAAAAAAGAACAAAATGATGATGATATGTAATATTGAAAATTTCTAGAAAAAATCTAATGGATTTTGATATTTTCCATTAATTCTAAATCCTAAATGTAAGTGAGGACCAGTAGTAGCACCATTGGTAGGGTTTCCAGCTGAATCAAAATATATATTACCTTTTACACCATATACATTTTTTGGTCCAACACACCCAATAACTTGACCTTGCTTAACAAAATCTCCAACAGACACTATATAGTTTGGATCACAATGACAATAACTAACTTTAAAATCACTAAATGACAAAGTAATAGTATAGCCACCTGCTCCCAAAAATTGAGCAAATGTAATTTGTCCGGTCAGCAATAGCAATAAATTTACTACCAGGTGAAGCAGGAATGTCAATTCCATAATGATAAGAAGAAGCACCAGCAGTTGGAGAGCTTCTTTTTCCAAATGGAGAACTAATTTTAGTATAACCAGGTATTGGCCATACAAAGCCATTGGGATTAATTTCTAATATTTCAGAATCAATATTGGAGTTAGAATAAGAAAAATTATTAGAATATATTATAGGTATAAAAAAGATACAAATAAAAAGAATAATAAAGCATATAAAAAAATAAAATTTTTTAAAAATAAAATCACCTCTTTATGAGAAATATAAATTAATGAGAAAAATTTAATATTTTTGGTTATATTAAATTTTCTATTTAAAAAAGGATTTTCTATATAGAAAATCCTTTTTGTGGCAGGGGTAGTAGGATTCGAACCCACACAAGCGGTTTTGGAGACCGATGTGCTACCATTAACACTATACCCCTAAAAAATAAATACAATTAATATATTAGCATAAAAATAAAATTTTAGCAATAATTTTATGAAAAAAACATTGACTTTTTTTTATTAAGATAATAAAATATTACAAACAAGTAGTAGTGAGGGGATTTTATGATAGATTCAATGGAAACATTAGTAGCATTATGCAAAAATAGAGGATTTATTTATGCAGGTTCAGAAATTTATGGAGGCCTAGCTAATACATGGGATTATGGACCTCTAGGAATGGAATTAAAAAATAATGTGAAAAAAGCATGGATGAAAAAATTTATACAAGAAAATAAATATAATGTAGGATTAGATTCAGCAATTTTAATGAATCCACAAACATGGGTAGCATCAGGTCATGTAGGAGGATTTTCAGACCCATTAATAGATTGTAAAGAATGTAAAACAAGACATAGAGCAGATAAATTAATAGAAGAATGGGCACATGAAAAGGGTAAAGACATGATAGCTGATGGTATGTCAGATAAAGAATTAGTAGATTTTATAAAAGAAAATCAAATACCATGCCCAGATTGTGGAAAAACAAATTTTACAGATATAAGAAAATTTAATTTAATGTTTAAAACATTTCAAGGTGTAACAGAGGACGCAAAAGCAGAAATATATTTAAGACCAGAAACAGCACAAGGTATATTTGTAAATTTTAAAAATGTTATGAGAACAACAAGAAGAAAATTACCAATGGGAATAGCTCAAATAGGAAAATCATTTAGAAATGAAATAACACCAGGAAACTTTATTTTTAGAACACGCGAATTTGAACAAATGGAATTAGAATTTTTCTGTAAACCAGGAACAGATTTAGAATGGCATTCATATTGGAAAAAATTCTGCAAAGATTGGTTATTAAGTTTAGGAATGAAAGAAGAAAGTATAAGATTAAGAGATCATTCAAAAGAAGAATTATCACATTATAGTAATGCAACAACAGATATTGAATTTAATTTCCCATTTGGTTGGGGGGAATTATGGGGTATTGCCGATAGAACAGATTTTGACTTAAAGAGTCATATGAAAGAATCAAATGAGGATTTTACATATACAGATGTAGAAACAAATGAAAAATATGTACCATATTGTATAGAACCATCATTAGGAGCAGATAGAGTTTTGCTAGCATTTTTATGTAACAGTTATGAACAAGAAAAATTACCAGATGACGATTCAAGAGTAGTTTTACATTTACATCCAGCATTGGCACCATATAAAGTTGCAGTACTTCCTTTATCAAAGAAATTATCAGATAAGGCAAATGAAGTTTATGAAAAGTTGTCTAAAAAGTTTATGTGTGATTATGATGA
This sequence comes from uncultured Clostridia bacterium, assembly GCA_947589015.1. Lineage (GTDB taxonomy): Bacteria > Bacillota > Clostridia > TANB77 > CAG-508 > CAG-269. The sequence goes on along the minus strand of CANPZF010000011.1, from coordinate 44,262 downwards.
AGCAGGAAGTATAGGAAAACGTTATAGAAGAGAGGATGAGATAGGAACACCTTATTGCATAACAATAGATTTTGATACTCTTGAAGACGATAGTGTAACTATAAGAGATAGAGACACAATGGAACAAATAAGATTAAAAATAGATGAAGTATCTAATTGGATAGAAGAAAAAATACAATTTTAATATAAAATTGTATTTTTTTTGACAAAAGGGTGCTTTTTTTTTATGACAATAAAATTGTTATGTTTGCTATATAAAAAATGTAATTTCATAAAAAACAACCCTCAAGGGTTGAAAAATGTAATATAAATAATTAATAAAATTCATATGGATTATAAATATATAAAAGAAAGGAAAGGGGTTAGTTATGGACTAACACAAAGTAGTTAGTATGGAGGAATATTTTGATGAAGATATATTGAAAAAAATATATTATAACGAACTTGAAGCATTACATGAAGCACCTAAAGATGAGGAGTATGTTGAAATAACCGAAAAAATAATAGAACTAGAAGAGATATTATTAAAAGGAGAAAATAAGGATTGTATAAAAAGATATATGGAGTACATAAATGAGAGAGTAGGAATAGAAGCAGAAAATCAATTTAAAATAGGATTTAAAACTGCTATAAAAATAATTATACAATGTCTAAAATAAAGAGGCATATTAAATACACCTCTTATTTATGGATTTAAATTTTTAGACTGATTCATAATTTGAATTAATTTTTGAACAATAAATTTTTCATTTTCAGTTAAATTATTGAATCCAATTAATTTATCATCTATGTCAATATGAACAGTATTTAAATAATCTTTTAAAATAAAAGTTGGAGTTACATTATATAGATTACATAGTTTTACCAAAGTAGTAAGACTTCCTTTAGTTTTATCACGTTCTATATCAGAAATATATCTAGGAGCAAGACCTAAATATTCTGCTACTTTTTCTTGTGTTAGACCTAAAGATTTACGAGTATTCTTTAAAATGTTTCCAATAAGAATTTTTTTATTATTTATTTCACTTTTCATGATAACCTCCAATTTTATAGATGTTACTAGTTTTCCAAAAAAAAATAAAAATATGCCAATATATCCTAAAAATATACTTATAAAGATATCAAATTTGAAGGTTAAATTAAATGAATAAAAAAACGACAAATTGTGGAAAAAAACTTGAAATAAAAAAATGATTATGCTATACTTACTTTGTTAAAAAAAGATTTTTAGAAAGGGAGAGGATTCAAATGAAGAAAGAGCAAGAAAAACGAAAGGAACAAAAAGGAATAACACTGGTAGCATTAGTTATTACAATAATAGTGTTATTGATTTTAGCAGGTGTATCACTTGCAACATTGACAGGAGATAATGGGATACTAACACAGGCGGCAAGAGCCAAAGAAGAAACAGAGGCAGCATCTAGAAAGGAGCAGGATGACATAGAAGAAGTTTTAAGTACACTAGATGACTATGAAGGAGGAAGTCTAGAAGGATTGACTAAAGAGCAAAAAGTAAAATATGTAAATTCACCAAGATTATTAACAGGAATGAAGAAAATCATGTTTAAAGATCCAACTAACGATACAAAAGGAGAAGTATTGAAAAGTGGAGATGCAGAATTTGAAGAAGATAGTTGGTATAATTATGATGACAAGAAGTGGGCAAATGCAGAAACGCAAGATGGAAGTATGTGGGTGTGGATACCAAGATTTGCATATAAAATAGTATCACAGCCAAGTGATGCAAAAACAGAAGGAGGAGAGATAGAAATAAAATTCTTAATAGGAACAACAGATAAATACTTTGACGAAAGTGGAAACGAGCAAACAGCCAAAAGAGTGACAGAAAGTGGAGCAGATACAAGTAAAGATTTTTATGTACATCCAGCATTTACGAATGAAAAGGCAGTAGATTTCAAAAATGGAGGCTGGGATAAAGAATTAAGAGGAATATGGGTAGCAAAATTCGAAGCGGGATATGCACAAGGAAATAATAATGCAGCAGTACATGCAACAAAACTAACATATAGTCAAAGCACAGTGTGGGGAGGTGCAAAGGAAACTGAAGGAGGAACTTCAGATGGTAGTGTAACAGCAAGAAACTGGTTAGACGGAGAGTATAAAGAAGCAAATAAAATGCAAATAAAATATCCAGTATTTATGGGAACGACATATTCAATGAATTATATAAATCATAATGATGCATTTTTACTAGCCAAAGAAATATCAGCATCAGGGAATCCATATGGATTATCAACAGCAGCAGATAGTCATATGATGAAGGATAGTGAATGGGGTGCAGTAGCATATTTGAGCCAAAGTAAATATGGTTTAGGTAAAGAAAATAATATTTATATAAATAATATAACTTTAAATGGAGGAGGCCAGAAACGAACGTCTTCAACAGGAAAAACAGGGGCAGAAAGTGTATATGCAATGACAGGATTAACAACTGGTTCATCAGATAATACTCAAAGTGTAGTGGAAAAAGAAAAAATAGAAGAAACAATAAATCAGATAAATAATGTAAGTAAAAATATAGCAACAACTAATAATAGTATATACACATGGGAACAGCAAAAAGGAATAGGAGCAAGCTCAACAGGAACAATATATGGAATATATGACTTAAGCGGAGGCTTATGGGAACGAACGGCAGCGTATGTGGCAAATAATCATGATAATTTAAACATATATGGAGCAAGCTTAACAGATAGTAAAAAGGCAGTAAAAGGAACAAAATACACAATGGTATATGAAAATGGACAAGAAAGTACATCCGTGATAGATGATGCAAGCAAAAAAAATTATGAAAAGAATAAAAGTGTATTAGGAAATGCAATAGGAGAAACATCTACAGAAGGCACTGGTTCGACTTCTTGGTACGGCGACTACTCTTACTTTGTTGGGTTGTACAGTCCGTTCTCTATTCGTGGTGGCGCTTGGGGCCACGGCGCCGGTGCCGGTCTGTTCTGTTTCGGCCGCGTTAACGGCTTTAGCGGTTACAACAGTGGGTTCCGTGCGGTGTTGGTCGGTGCTTAGCACTTTGAGGTGACTTTGCGCCTTGGCGCCCTTTATTCGGCACAATATTTTAAATGGGTATTGAACTGAATTACGGGTAGAAATTAAAAAATGGAAAATTTAATGAAATTAGTTATGAGTTTAATATAAGTGGGATTAAACTGTACTACTCTTACTTTGTTGGGTTGAACAATCCGTTCTCTATTCGTGGTGGCAATTGGGGCAACGGCGCCAATGCCGGTCTGTTCTATTTCAACCGCAATAACGGCAATAGCAATTACAACAATGGGTTCCGTGCGGTGTTGGTCGGTGCTTAGCACTTCGATACACATAGATTCATAAAGGAATCTGTCTCAGAGGGATAATATTTAAGGATATTATCGAGAGGAAGACTAAGTTTGAGTGAATACTGTTAAATGAGAAAAGTATTTACACAAAAAATGAAATTATACAGCAAGATTTGTATCAAAGAAGTTTAATTCCTTTGGTGTAAACATAGTTTTTACATCATAAACACATGAACAGTAATTTTGTTTGAGTAGGATTAACGAAAATCCAAAATTATATAAAAAACTGACAATTAGAAGATAAACCTAATTGTCAGTTTTGGCATAATTTATAATATCATCAATTAAATTTTGTTCTATTTTTTGATAAGTGTGTGATGTAAAAAGAAAATCGCAATTTGATAGCACTTTTTGTTGAAGTTTATATGAATTACAATGAGAAGAATGTCCCATCCATGAATTAAGACATTGAAGAGCATATAATAAATTTAAAGAATTATTAGAATAATGTTTATTCCAAATTTTAACATTTCTTTTGATTTTTTTCTTGCTAGAAGTTCTTAATAATTTATGAGTTGTAAATATACGATATCCACAAAAATTTACACCCATTTTATAAGGATAATATCTAGATTTACTGTTTAATTCCAATTTTAAAGATTTTTGCAAAAATATTTCTATATTTTTTTTCATAATGATGCAATCATTTTTAGTTTTTAACAAAAGAATAAAGTCATCCATATATCTAGCGTAATACTTTATTTTTAATGTACGTTTTACATATTGGTCTAATTCATTTAAATATATATTAGCAAAAAATTGACTGGTATAGTTACCAATAGGAATACCTACTTGATTAGGCCCTTCAGATTTATTAAAAATTAAAATATGTGTAAGACTTAATAATTTGGGGTCTGCAATATATTTTTTCATTAATTCAAATAAAATATAAGGATTTATACTATAGAAAAACTTTTTAATATCACATTTCAAAACCCAGAAATCGCCATAATTTCTCTTAAATATACGCATTTGTTTTTGAACTTCCTCAACTGCTTTATGAGTTCCTCTATCATCAAGGCATGCAAATGTTGAATTTATAAATTTTGGAACTATATAAGGCTTTATAAATTCTTCTATATACCACTGATGAACAATTCTATCCTTATAAGGTAATGCTTTTATGTCTCTTTCTTTGGGTTCAAATACTTTAAAAGTGAAATAATTTCCTAAATGATAAGAACCATTTTTAAGATTATTTACTAAATTAGTAATATTATTTTCTAGATTAAGTTCATAGTTTATTACTTCATGTTTGTATGCTTTGTGATGTCTAGCTCTGTGATGAGCTTGTAACATTTTTTCAAATGTGAGCTTTTCATCAAACATATTTTTTATTTTTTTATGCATGAATTGATCCAACCTCCTAACATATTACAAATATCTGTAATTAAAGCACTCCATGTTTGATAATTTTGGATACTAATGTACTTATATTTATATGATATTCGAATATGAACTTTTAATAAATTTAGGTTAATATCAAATTCATTTAGATAATTTAGTTTGTCATGCTTATTAAAACTTTTTATTGCATACATTAAATTTCGTAATCCAGAATATATAGTACTTTTAATTTCAGAAACTAAAGTAAAATTTTCACTTTTAGGATATTTTCGTACAATATCATTTGAATAATATACGAGTTCTAAATATTTTTGATAAATTATTAAATTATTTTTACTGTTTTCGTTAGTAGGATTATTCATTATTAAACTCCTTTATTAATTGTTGAGATTCAATAGTTATATTCTCAATAATAGAATAAGCTTCCTTTATTGATAAAGAATCTATATTTATAGTAGAAAGCTTTATTAAGAAATTTTTTACATTTAAATTCAATGTGAATTCCTTTCCAGAATGTGCAGTGCTATTTGTTGAATTTAATATTTCTATTTGAAAATTAGTGTTTTTTAATAAATTTAAATATTTATCTAAGTTTTGCACTGGAAAGCCGGCATTTTACTACAGTTTCATTTAGTTTACTAAGCTTTAAGTTAAAAAAATTAGACATTTTTTTTGCATCTTCTTCTAGGAAGATGTAAAATATACCACTTTTAAATAGGTATAGTTTCGAATTATCATTTTCTTTTAGAGATTTATATTTCTCATATAATTTACTCATAATACCAAATCCTTTCAAAAATATAATTCATTATAAAATAAAAAAAATAACAAATCAACCTCATGGGGTTTACAAAATGGAAATAAAAGGTAATTCCAACTGGCATGTAGTTGTTGTATAATGATAATGTATAAAATATATAAGGCTGAATGTCAGCTAATTAGGAGATGCATAAAATGGAATGGTATAGTAGGTTTTGGACAAAAGAAAAATGGATAAAAAAGTCAGCTGAAATAGAAGGAAGATTATACGATAGACTAAAAGAAATATCAGAAAAAGAACTAGATGCCTCTATAAACAAAATTATAGATGCATGCATTGATGATTTAGAAATGGAGGAAAAAGTAATAATATATAGAAGGACAGACAACGAAATAAACGTTGCTAGATCAATAATAATCAGGGAATCAATGTATAAAAAATTAGATGAAATGAAAGAAAAATACGGAATATCTATTTCAAAACTTATAAATATAGCCATAAGAAATGGACTAGAAAAATATGATAAATAAAAAAATCTACTGAAAAATCAAGAATTTTAGTGGAAAAAAGGAATTAAAAATTGAGATTATGCAAAAATATAAAAATAATATATGAAAATGTGTAATCTTTTTATGAAATGCAAAAATTATATATGAATAATGAAGTTACTAAAGACCAATAAGATTATTAATACTTATTGGTTTTATTTAGTATATTATTTAAATTTATTTAATTATATAAGTCTTTTTCATATAAGTCCTCAATAAACACATCTTTTTCTTCAAAGTTGTCAATAAATCCAACTTTAGCAACATTATTATTAATACCTTGAATCCAAACAGGTCTTTCATTGTAAAAAACGTCAAATTTTTCTTTATTATTTAAAATAGAATGAATTCTATCTAAATTCATAAAAATCACTTCCTTTATATAAGTATATCCAAATAAATTTGACTTATTACATAATATACGCTAAAATATACAAAGACTAAAACTTAGGAGGAAGAATATGAATATACTTTATAAGGGTGAAAATTTACAAGCGATAAAAGGACAGACAATAAGCAATTTATTAAAAGAACAAATAAACAATAACAAAGATTTAGTAGTAGGAGCAATATTTAATAATGAATATGTAAACTTAGAATATAGCCTAGAAAAAGATGGAGAAGTAAAATTAATAGATGTATCAACAAAAGAGGGGATGAAAATATATATTAGAACTCTAATATATATTATGGGAAAAGCATTTGAAAAAGTATGTCTAGGAATAAAAATGACAGTAAATTATCAACTAACAAATGCAATGTTTTGCGATTGTGATAATTTTACATTAACAGAAGAACTTGCAAAACAATTAAATGATGAAATGAAGAAAATTGTAGAGCAAGATTTACCAATTAAACAAGTAATAATGACAAGGCAAGAAGCAAAAGAATTCTATGAAAGAACAAATACTTCAAAAGGAAGACTACAATTTGACTTACAACAGAATGAAGAAATATATATGTATTATTGCGAAGAATATTACAATTATTGTTATGGAACTCTTTGCAATAGAACTGGAGCAATAAGAATATTTGAAGTAATACCATATGATGATGGATTTTTAGTAAGATATCCAAATCATAATGCACCATATGAGCTTCCTAAATTAATCCAATCTAAAAAATTAGAATGGGCATTAAATGAATATGATGATATTCATAAAATTTTAAATGTAAATACAGTATATAAATTAAATAAAGCCATAGAAGAAAATAGAATAAAAGATATTATTATGTTAGATGAAGCATTACATGAGAAAAAGATAGCTAATATTGCGGATAATATTGCACAAAACAGAGAAGTAAAAATGGTATTAATTGCAGGACCATCATCATCAGGAAAAACTACATTTGCTCAAAGATTAGGGATTCAATTGAGATTAAATAAATTGAAACCGGTAACTATTTCTGTAGATAATTATTTTGTTGAAAGAAGTGAAACACCAAGAGATGAAAATGGAAAGTATGATTTCGAATGTATAGAAGCAATAGATTTGAAATTATTTAATGAACATTTAACTAAATTATTAAATGGTGAAGAAATAGAAATGCCTGAATTTGATTTTGTAGAGGGAACTAAGAGATACAAAGGCAAAAAATTAAAACTTGCCAAAGATGAAATATTAGTAATAGAAGGTATACATTGTTTAAATGATAAACTAACAAGTGAAATTCCAAAAGAACAAAAATACAAAGTATATATAAGTGCATTAACAGTTCTTAATATGGATAGATTCAATAGGATTTCATCAACAGATACTAGATTGGTAAGAAGAATAGTAAGAGACTATCAATTTAGAGGATATAGTGCAAAGCAAACTATATCTACATGGGATAACGTAAATAAAGGAGAATATAAAAATATATTTCCATATCAAGAAGAAGCAGATAGTATATTTAACACATCTTTAATTTATGAGTTAGGAGCATTGAAGGAAATAATAATGCCGTTATTAGAAGAGATAGGAGAACAAGACGAAGAATATGCGCAAGCACGAAAGTTAATAAAGATGTTAAAATATTTTAAACAAATTCCACAAAAAGATGTACCTACAAATTCACTACTAAAAGAATTTATAGGCGGAGGAGACTTTAAATATTAGAAAGGATTATATCAGATTTTTTATTATGAAAGATAGAAAGTTTACAGAAATTGATGAAGAATTTATATGTGAGAATTGTGGAAAAGCAGTCTCAAAATTAGGATATTCATGTAGAAATCATTGTCCATATTGTTTACATTCTAAACATGTAGATAAAAATCCAGGTGATAGAGCAGAGGAATGTCATGGAGATTTAAAACCAATAGGAATAGAAATAGATAACAAAAAAGGATATGTTATTGTATTTAAATGTCAGAAATGTGGAGCGACTAGGAAAAATAAATCTGCAAAAGATGACAATATGGATTTAATAATAAAATTGAGTAGCAATCCATTAAATTAATAACTAAAAATATATGAAAAAAATAGAAGTTGGTATATTAAATTAATATATCAACTTTTATTTAGAACATTTTAATGAACATTGGCATTTTTTATTGCAATTAAAATATCATCAATACTTTCATCTAAAATATCAATTCTAATAGTATCAACAGGATATGAATTGTGATTTATATTAATAATTTTGCAATTAAATACTGTTGAAACTGTTTGAATATTATCAGGTAAAATTCTAAATTTCATATTAAGGCGGTCTTTTAAATAGTAAGTACAATTATTAGAACATTTTAATTTGCAATTTGGATAACATATATTAGTTTCACCAAGTAAACAATAATTCATATTTAAAACAGGTAACTTTCCATAAACAATAAGTTCTTTTTTTACGTTTGTATTTGCACATAAAGTTATAATATCTTCTTTATCAAGTTCAGGAGATATTGTAAATTTAGTAATACCAAGGGAACCTAATTCATTAGCAGTTTGGCTATTAAAAGTATTTAAAGTATAATTACTTATAATTTCAAATTTTGAATCTAACTTTAAGGCATTAAAAATGTCATTTAATAATTGCATATTACCTATATTAGATATAACAAAACCTTTAATATTATATGTCTTTATAGCTTTTTCAACATTGGAAATAAATAAATTTTTATAATTAAGTTTAATTATTGTAGGCATGTATATATATGTATTAAATTTTTTACTTAAAATAGATATTATATTATTATACTTTTTATTTGCAAAATATCTTAAAGGAATATATATATTGTCAAACCCATCTAATTTGGAATAATCAAATGATAAATTTAAAATGTTTAATAAAATAGATACTTTTTTATTTTTTACTGTGTTAGAACTATTTTTTAGAGAACTTTTTGGAATATTTATGTTACGTGTATTTCTTTGTATATTTTTTATTGCATATTTTTCAACTTCATCTAAAGCATTTCGTCTTAATTCATTTAAAATACTTAATTTAGGCAAAAATAAATTTTCATCTAAATTTATACTAATATTTCTAAATTCAAATGGAGTAGAAAAAGTTTTAGAAATTTGACTAATTATAGTTTCTTTGTCTAAAGGTTTATTTTGGGCCTCTAAAGGTATAAAATTTAGTTCCTGTTCTATTTTCATATTTTTGTATAAAGGATAACGATTGGTATCAGATGTTATTAAAATTGAAATAGGCATATTCTTTTTTATTGTAACTTTGCAATTTAAAGGTATTTTTTTATGTTCTTTTTGATAACTTTCTCGTGCAGAATTAAGCAAATTTTTAGAAGAAATTTTATAAATTTTATTACCTAAATTAATATTGCCTTTCATTCTTCCAATAACAACAGTTTGACCAATTTCTGTTTTAGTAATATTTTGATGTTGAATATCCATTAATTCAGATACAGTGTAACTTCCAGGTTCATTTTCTAATGAAATAGTATCACCAATGCATAAAGGTTCTTTTAATCTTAAAGTAATATAACCTTTATTTTTATTATATTTTTCTATAATGCCTAAAAATAATCCCATATTATTAGGTTTTTTCTTAAAAATTAGATTGCGATTAGCATCTTGAGAAAGATGACCGAGAAGAACACATTCCTCTATTGAAAGCTTGTAACAATTCTTTTTTATCATTTTCATCAATTATATATTCTTCATTTGACAAAGCCAAATCAATATATTTTCTGTATATTCTAGTAACAATTGCTACATATTCAGGAGATTTCATTCTTCCTTCTATTTTAAAGCAAGAAACTCCAGCATTTATAAGAAATGGGATATAATCAAGTCCACATAAGTCTTTGGTACTAAGCAAATAGCCAGAATTTATTTTTTTATCATTTTCTAATAAAGCATAAGGAAGTCTACAAGGACCAGCACATTCACCACGGTTTCCAGAACGTCCTCCTAACATGCTTGAAAAAAGGCATTGACCTGAATAAGAAATACATAGAGCACCATGTATAAAGCATTCTATTTCAACATTAGAATTTTTGCAAATATATTCGATTTCATTAGCAGAAAGTTCTCTAGATAAAACAATTCGTTTGAAACCTAGTTCTTGTAATTGTAAAACACCATTTAAATTATGAATTGTCATTTGTGTACTAGCATGTATAGGTAAATCTGGAAATGCATGTATTAATTGCTTAGCCAGACCTAAATCTTGTACAATGATTGCATCTATGCCGAATTCATATGCTTTTTGTGCAAGTTCATAAGCTTGTGGTAATTCACTATCTTTGATTAGTGTATTTAAAGTTAGATGAGTTTTTACACCTCTAATTTTTGCATATGTAATTGCTTTTTTTAAATCTTCTAAATTAAAATTTTCGGCAAATGCTCTAGCACTAAATGTATCAGCACCAAAATAAACTGCGTCAGCACCATTTTGAACAGCAGCTTTTAGACATTCAAAATTACCAACTGGTGACAATAATTCTATCATATTAACCTCCTAATCTGAATATTTAAATACTCAAATTTGAATGATAAGCATTATAAGTTACAGTTCACAGACATGTCAGTTTTTATATTATTGAAACATCAATAATATAAAAACTGACATGACCGCGAATTGTAACCATTATATCACAAAATACCAAAAAATACTACAAAATTTGTTGACGAAAAAAATACAGAATGATATAATGCCATTGAATGATATTACGAAAATAAAAAGGGAATAAATAAACTAAAGAATTTGGAGGAAACATATGGAAAAGTTAAGAAAAAGTTTTTTCTTTATAATAATTCTAACAATTATTGCATATAATGTACTAATTTTATGTAATATTAATTCTTATGCGGTTAATCAAATAGTAGATACTAACATAGAAAATTTAAATGATGCCGAATATCCAGGAGTAAAAGCTAAAATACAAGAACTAAAAACTAAATATCCAAATTGGAATTTTAAAATTTTATATACTGATTTAGATTGGAATGAAGTAATTGCAAATGAATATACAGGACATGGAGCTTCACCAAGAAATTTAGTATATAAAAACAATACTTATCAAGGAGAATGGATTTGCCCAATATGTGGGGACAGAAAATATGATAATGGAAGCTGGCGTTGTGCTTCTGAAAATGCTATTAAATATATGATGGATCCAAGAAACTCTTTAAACGTATCAGACATATTTCAATTTGAAGAATTAACATATAATGGATGTGATGAAAATACGGTTAATTCGATGATTAATGGAACTTTTTTACAAGGAAATGCAGGAGCAATAATAAGGGCTGGACAAAATAATAATATAAATCCATATTATATAATTGCAAGATTAATTCAAGAACAAGGAAAATCAGGTTCAGCTTTAACTTCAGGAGCAAGTGGATATTATAATCCATTTAATATTGGAGCAACAGGAAATACTTCACAACAAATTATAAACAATGGTATAGAATATGCAAGAAAACAAGGATGGAATACTTTAGAAGCTGGAATTAATGGTGGAATTAATTTTTTAGCAAAAGAATATATAAAAAAGGGACAAAATACCTTATATTTGCAAAAATTTGATGTTGAAATTGCAAATAGTGGATTGTATTGGCATCAATATATGCAAAATATTTTAGCAGCACAGAATGAAGGAACAACTTTAAGAAATACATATATTGATATAGGTGCAGTTGCATCTTCTCACACATTTATTATTCCGGTATATAGAAATATGCCAAGTAGCATTTGTGTAAGACCAAATAGTAATGGAGAAACAACAGTTACAAGTGATGTAGTAAAAGTAAATGTAGATAGTACATTAAGACTAAGAGATGCACCTAATGGAAGTATTACAGTTGGTTGGCTTTCTAAGGATGAATTTGTTACAAGAATAGAAAAAGCTACATCTAAGGTAAATGGAACTTATTGGGATAAAGTAAGAAAGGCTGATGGAACTACAGGATATGCAGCAAGAGAAACATATGAATCAGAAGCTGTTTATAAACTATATCTAGTACCAGTTATGGAAAACAATAACACTAATAGTAATAATAATAACAGTGATGTTAATACAAGTGAAGAACCTATTGCTAATAGAGTTAAAATAGACGAACCAAATAATAAAATAGATGTAAAACCAAATGTAATAGCACAAGATATTCTAGAGGCTTTTGGTGGTTCTGCAAAAATTGTAGATGCTAATGGTCAATATCTTGAAAATGAGAAAAGTATAATTGGAACAGGATATAAAGTTGAAGATAAATATACTATTGTAAAACATGGAGATAGTAATGGAGATGGAAAAGCTAATTCAGCAGATGCTCTGGAAGTTTTACAACAAAGTGTAGGACTAATAGGTAAAAATGGTGAATATTTAACAGCAATGGATGTAAATAAAGATGGGCAAGTAAATTCAAAGGATGCATTAATGGTTTTAAAAAGTTCTGTTGGACTTGAAGATATAACCATATAATTAATTGGAGAGTGTAAAACATGAAACAAAAAATTTTTAAAATAATGTCGATATTTGTTATTTTGACGTTGATGATATTAACTAAAAAGGTAAATGCAGCATTTTCAAGTAATGATCCAACTACTACATCAGGAGGAACTGCATCAATAACAGTTTCATCTAGTGATGCGTTGCAAGAATATGAATTAAGACTTACAGGATATAGTGGATTAACCTATTTGGGATGTTCTGCAGGTAGTGATAGTGCAGCAGTTAATTCTTCTACAGGAGCAATTTCTTATGCTGGATTAGGAAATGGATTACGAACTCTTGGAACATATACATTTAGAGTACCAAATGTAACAATAACTACGAAATATACAGTTACATTTAATGTTAATGGAACAACAAACACTTCAACGATAACTGTAAATCCAACGGCAACAACAACACCAGAGACACCAGCAACGACTAATCCTGCTCCTGAAACACCAGAACAACCTTCAAAAAAAGAAACAGCAAAATCTAACAATGCAAATTTAAGAGATTTTGGAATAAAACCTAATGATTTTAAAGGATTTAAATCAGGAACAACAAATTATAGTACAACAGTACCTAATAATGTTGAAACAGTTGAAGTGTACGCTTATGCACAAGATTCTAAAGCAACAGTATCAGGTACAGGAAAAAAGAGCTTAAAAGAAGGAAATAATGCTTTAAGTGTAACTGTCACAGCAGAAGATGGTACTACTAAAAAAACTTATACAGTAAATGTAAAGAGAGAAGCAGCAGATAGTAAAAGTGAAGATGAAAAAAATGAAACTAAAGATGAAGAAAATAAAAAAGCTGAGGAAAATGCAACAGAAAATAATGAAACAGATAATAATGGAGTAGAGCAAAACGAAGAAAAAGAAGGATTGACAGAATTAAAAATACAAGGAGTAACTTTAAGCCCAAGTTTTAAGAATGATATTTATGAATATACTGTTGAATATATAGGAGAGGCAACAGAGCTTGAAATATCAGCTAAAGCTAATAATGAAAGTTATGTTGTAGAAATTGTTGGAAATAAAGATTTGCAAGAGGGAGAAAATTTAATAACAATATTAGTTTCAAGTGCAGAAGGAAAAAATGTAGCAACATATCAAATAACAGTAAATAAGAGTTTAGTAGATGAAGAAGCAATAGCAAGAGAAAAAGAACAACAAGAAAAAAATAAAAAAGTAATATTAATAGGTATCATAGGAGCTTTATTGGTAATAATTCTTATAGTAGCTATTATAATAAAAAATAGAAAAACAAATAATGTGGCATTTAAAGGTTATGACAGTAATGTTCCTTATTTAGAAGATGATGAAGAAGACGAAGAAGATTATAATGATTATGATTCAATGAATTTAGATACATATAAAGAAGAAAATGATAATTATCAAGAAGATAATGAAATAGATGATGAGTATCAAAATGATGAGTATCAAGATGATATGCAGGAAGATGAAGATATTAATAATGAAATACAAGAAGAACAAGAATATGAAGAAAATAGTTATGATGATATAACTGAAATAAAAAATGCAAAGAAGCATAAAGGAAAAAGATTTAAATAAATATTTCTCCTTAAAATAGTTGATATATTGGTATTTGAGTTACAAAATATAATCTGACTTATAATACTAATGTATCAACTTTTTTTATGAGTAAAATTAACATAATATATTAAACTAATGTTAAAAACGATTATATGGAAAAAATACCGAAATTAAAAACAAAAGATAATTGACAAAAATATAAAAATAGTGTAACATATTTTTTAGTAATTTAATAAATGTTTTGATAAATTTTTGACAACCATTTTATTGGGAATAAAGAAAAAATGCACAACTGAAATGTAATAGTAAAAGTTTGCCAAATATACTGAAATACAAGAAAGAAATGCCAATATAGCTCAGTTGGTAGAGCAACAGATTCGTAACCTGTAGGTCGCCAGTTCGATTCTGGCTATTGGCTCCAAATTAAGATAGCTTATGAACTTTTAAGAGTTTCGTAAGTTTTTTTTGAAAAAATAATTAATTTAAATATTTTGAAAAAAAAGACACTTCATAAAAATAAAATATACGAGGAGTAATAATGAAAAACAAAATTGGATTTGTATTAATATATAGTTTATGTCATTTTATAGTGGATTTTGTATGTGCGATTTTTATATTAGGCAAATTACCACATATTGCAAATACAGATAGTGAATTTTTTACTGCAATGATTATATATAATTTTTTTGCTTTTGCTTTTCAAGTTCCACTAGGATATATGCTAGATAAGTTTAAAGTTTATAAATATATTGCAATAATAGGACTGTGTCTTATAGGACTTTGTTATTTAATTAGTTTTGATAATGTATTTATAATTGCAGCTATTGTAGGAATTGGAAATGCACTATTTCATTTAGAGGGTGGAGTTAATATTTATAGTGTATCGGAAAGAAAAGCTTTTTTAAATGGCTTATTTGTGGCTCCTGGAGCTTTAGGGATATTTTTAGGAACAACATTCCATGATGAATTAATAACTACATATTTACCAATAATTCTAATTATTTTGTCAATATTTTTATTATTTTTAGTACAAAAACGAGAAATAAATAAAGGACTAGAAAAAAATAAGAATGAAAGATTTGATAATTTTAGTATAGCACTAATAGTTATTTTGATTGGCTTATCAATTATAGTAAGATCTATTGGAGGGAATGCAATTATATATAATTGGAAAAGTGGATTTATTTTAGGATTTATATATACAATATCAATTGTGATTGGAAAAGCATTTGGAGGTTTTTTAGCAGACAAACTAGGATTGCTTAAAGTTGCTTTAACCTCACTTGGGTGTTCAATAATATTCTTAATTCTTGGCTATAATATTCATATGTTTGCATATATTGGAATTTTATTATTTAATGTTCCAATGTCAATTACATTAACAATTTTGGAAAATACACTTTCTAAAAAAATAGCATGCGCTGTAGGACTAAATACAATGTTTTTATTTATAGGTTTTTTAATTTGCTTCATGGATATAACAATTAATAATAATTTCATACTTGTTGGAAGTATTATATTTGCAATGTTATCAATTTATTTTGCATATAAATTATATTTGAAAGGGGAACTTAATAATGAGAAAAATTAAAAGAATTGGAGCATTAATGGGACTATTTTGTTTAAGTTATTATAATTTATGCTTTGCAGATGTAGTATGGAAAGATCCAAAAACTGGAGAATGGAAGGCAGGTGGTACCGCGAAAACATATATTCCAGAACCAAGTCGTGTAAATTATATTCTTATAGGAGCACTAGTATTAATAATTGTTGTTTGTGCTGCAATTATTATAAGGAAAATAATAAAAAAGAAGAAAGAAAAGTCAAATGATAATAAGTAGTTTAATAATATCATTAATATTAACTTTGATAATAGAATACATAATTATAAAATTGTTTTTTATGAGAAAAAAAGTATTTATACCAGTTTTATTAGTAAATATTCTTACAAATCCATTAGTAGTATATATTTATAATATTATGGATATATATTCTTTTGCATATAAAGATATTATTTTAATAATTTTAGAATTATTAGTTGTTATAGTTGAAGGCTATATTTATCAATATCTCTTAGAAATAAAATGGAAAAAGTCATTAATAATATCTTTTATATCAAATGTATTAGCATATTTAATTGGAGTGTTATTAAGTTAAGACATTATAAAAGTCATTCATACGAATGGCTTTTATGAATACAGTTAACTGCATTGCCAAAGAATTAGTAAAAGAACTTAATATATTATTAATATTGAAAGGAAAAATAAGAAATGGAAGAAAAGAAATCAATTAGAACCAAATTAGTACCAATAATTGTTTTTACAGTAATCATAATAATTGTCATAGTAGTAGTTATTTATATGAAGAAAAGTGATAATAACATAGCAAATGAAGAATTATTATATAGTGCAACATATTATTTTGCATTTCGGAAGTAGGAGAACAATAATTTATACAAATGGGGACGTGTATGATGATTTAGAAATAGAAAATCCAAATCATGAGCCGAATTATAAGTACTTAAAAACTTTAAATAAAGATGAATTGAATGATTTAAAATCTAAAATAAATAGTGAGTCAAATAGTGAAATAATAGAAGATTATATAATTCAACTAGTATATGGAGTTGAGGAGTTTGATAATATGGGAGGTTATTAATAATATAAAAAAAGCACAGATAACAATATAAATACATATAATAATATAAAAGCAAAACACAAGGGGCTTAATAAAATGCAAAGAACAATAAAGAAAATTTTAAATAAAAAACTTGGATTAATAATTTGTGTTATATTATTAGTATTATATGTTTTTATGGCTAGTGCATATTCAATATTAAAAACTAAACTAAATATAAATGGAACTACATATATAAAAGAAGAAAAATGGCAACCAAAACTCAGCTTTGTGAAAACTGGACAATTAGAAAATACATTTTTTTATGAAATTATTATTGAAAATCAATCAAATCTAACTTGTTATGAATGGCAATTAGAAATAGAAGATACAGGATATATAGCATTTCCTTTTGGGATTGATGCGGTAAAACAAGATAATATTTGGGTAATGAATAATTCTATCTGGGATAATAGAATTGAAAGAGGAGGAAGATTGATTGTAAATATTACATTTCAAGTAACAAATGTAAATGATTCAATGACAGTACAAGAATATGCTGATTATTTCGTAAAAAATTACATCAAAATAAATGCAAATACGCAAGTACAAGTAGAAAGACAAGGAAAAATTATAACAAATGGAAATGCATCATTAACACTAAGTGAAGAAGAACAAGAAATAAAGGATTTTATAATTGAAGAAAATAAAAATTATATACCAACTAATGTAAATGAGAAACAATATATTTTGACTATTTATAATAAATTGTATAATAAGATCTCTAAGATTAGAGCTAATATATATTTCGGAAATGCTACATTATTAGGAATTTCTCCGAGTGAATTTTTTTGCGACCACAAAACTAATGCCAATTTTCAAGTCCCGATTGATATAGAACTTGAAAAAGAAGAATCTGTATCAGTATATATTACAATTAATGTAGAAGATAAAAATTTTGTTCCTGATGCAGTAGTTGCAGCATTAGTAGAATGAAAAAGAGGTTTTTATTATGGGATTTATTAAAGAGCAAATTACATTAATAAAAGAGAAAGATCCAGCAATAACAAGTAATATAGAAATATTGTTATATCCATGTGTTAAAGCTATAATATACTATAAAATAGCACACTATTTTTATAAAAATAAGCATTTTGTTATTGCAAGATATATAAGTGAAAAAGGTAAAAGGAAAACAGGAATAGAAATACATCCTGGTGCTCTAATTGGAAAAAATTTATTTATAGACCATGGAACAGGTGTAGTAATTGGAGAAACAGCAATTATAGGAGATAATGTAACTATGTTTCATGGAGTAACACTTGGTGGCACTGGAAAACAAAAGGGAAAACGTCATCCAACAATTGGAAATAATGTATTTATAGGAACAGGAGCAAAAATTCTTGGAAATATTACAATAGGTGATAATGTAAAGATTGGAGCAAATGCTGTAATATTAAAGGATGTACCAGCAAATGCAACGGTCGTAGGAATTCCAGGAAAAATTGTTAAATTAGATTAAAATATTTAATTTAAGTTTGGGTATTTTTTATAGCTTTAGCACTTCTTGCTTTTTATTCTACAATATAGCAGCATATAGTATATATTTAGTTGATAAATCAATTTGTTCATTACATTCAAAAAGAAATTCTAATATACAAAATTGAGCCTCTTTCACTCAGGCCAAAATGATTATTAATATATTCTTTTGAATGAAACGACGAATGTGCCGTGGAATGACTGTAGAAATTCTAAATAAAATCAATTAGGGAATCTCGCCTCACGAGGGCGCTGATTGATTTTATCAAGAATTTCTAAGTCATGTATCAAGCCGAGTCGTGTAAAGAAAAAGAATATATTAATAATCATTTTTCCGTGAACATTCCTCAATTTTTTATATAAGAATTTCTATTTTTCATTACAATCAAGCATTGATTTATCAACTAAATATATACTATATGCTGCTATATTGTAGAATAAAAAGCAAGAAGTGCTAAAGCTACGAAAAAATACCGAAACTAAAAAAATATTTAACTATTGAAAACATATAAAATAAGTTATAAAATATAATTATTAAAGAAGATAGATAGTTTGAAAGAAGTTAGTCTTTCATTTCTATGTGTGCTTTCCGAGAGAAGTAAGAAAGGAATGAATTTTTTATGAAAGTAATATTAGTAAATGGCAGTCCTAAAGAAAAAGGTTGTACGTATACAGCTTTAAAAGAAGTAGAAAAACAATTAAAAGAAAATGGGATTGAAACAGAAATATTCTGGATAGGTGTTAAACCGATTGCAGGTTGCATAGGATGTGGAAATTGTATAAAAACAGGAAAATGTTTTCAAGACGATAAAGTAAACGAATTTCTAGAGAAAGTACCTTTGGTAGATGGATTTGTATTTGGAACACCAGTACATTTTGCAGCAAGTTCAGGGGCATTATCATCATTTATGGATAGAGCTTTTTATGGAAGAAGGAATCTATTTAGTAATAAAGTAGCATCAGCAGTTGTTAGTTGTAGAAGAGGAGGAGCAACAGCTGCCTTAGATGAAGTAAATAAATATTTTACAATTAGTAATATGCCAGTTGTATCATCACAGTATTGGAATATGGTACATGGTAATACTCCAGAAGAAGTAAAACAAGATGAAGAGGGAATGCAAACAATGAGAACTTTAGGAAATAATATGGCATGGATATTAAAATGTATTGAAGCAGGGAAAAAAGCAGGAATTAAAGAACCAAAAGGAGAAAAAATTATTTCTACAAATTTTATAAGATAGAAAAATAAATATGTGAAAGGCCGAAAAATAATTATAATGGATAAATGTGATAAAATAGGGATTTTTGACTCTGGTATAGGAGGGGCAACGGTATTAAAGGAAATACTAAAAATATTACCTAAAGAAGAATTTATATATTATAGTGACTCAAAAAATAATCCATATGGTAATAAAAGTAGAGAAGAAATAATACAAATAAGTAAAAACATAGTGGAATATTTTATAGAAGAAAAATGCAAAATAATAATAATTGCATGTAATACAGCAAGTGCTATAGCAGTAGAAACATTAAGAAAAGAATATCCACAAATGACTTTTATAGCAATAGAACCAGCTTATAAAATGATACATGATTATGTGCCACAAGAGACAACATTAGTAATGGCTACAAAAGGAACGATACAAAGCGAAAAATTTAATAATTTATATAACAAATATAATAATTATAAAACTTATTTATTACCGTGTGTAGGATTAGCTGATATTATAGAGCAAGGAAGAATAAAAGATATAAATTCATATTTAGAGGAAAATTTAAAACAGTATAAAGGAAAAATAAAGAATGTAGTATTAGGTTGTACCCATTATCCGCTAATAAAAAAACAAATAAAAGATGTTTTAGGTGAAGTGAAGTTTTTTGATGGTGCACATAGTTTGGCTATACATTTAAAAAAAGTTTTAGAACAAAATAACTTATTAAATGAAGGAAGTGGAGAGATACAATTTATAGACTCATCTAAAAATAAAGAAAAAGAAAAAAGATTTTTTGAATATTTGAGCTATTGCTTAGAATAGTTAGAGAATAGTATCCTAGTTAGTTATATATTAACTTGGGTATTTTTATATATATATTTAAACATAATTCTTTAATAAACATGAATGTAAATAAAAACTAATACAAATGTAATGAATTTGTAACATTTGAATAAATATGCGAGAAATAAATAATATTGAGAATAAAACACAAAAAAATGGAAATGATAGTGGAGAAAAATATGTGTACAGGCAGAACCAATAATGATATAAAAATTATTATTATAAATGTGTTGAAAAGAACTGCAAAGGAATGTATATTGTAGCATAATCAAATAAAAGGAAAAGAGAATAAAAAATGAAAAAATGTAAAAACGTTGTGGCTGTAAGAGAGAGAGAGAGAGAGAGAGAGAGCTATACTTTAGTAAAATAAAGAATAGTTTAATTAGAGTTGTAAAAAATAAAATAAATAAAAAAGATAGTGATATAAGTCATGTAGAAATACATGATTTATGTTACTATCTTTTTGTGTTTTAGAAAGATAAAAAAGTTATTAACATTAAAAAATAAATAAAAGGAAGAGAAAGGAGAGCAAGAAAAAATGAAAGTAAAGGAAGGAGAAAGAATGAAATTTTGGCTATTAAAAAAAGAAAAAGGAATAACATTGATAGCATTAGTTATAACGATAATCGTGTTGTTAATATTAGCAGGAGTGAGTATAGCAACATTAACAGGGGACAATGGTATATTAACTAAAGCGTCAGAAGCAAAAGAAAAAACAGAAGCAGCATCAAGAAAGGAACAAGATGATATAGAGGAAATTTTGAGTACACTAGATGATTATGAAGGAGGAAGTCTAGAAGGACTGACTAAAGAACAAAAAGTAAAATATGTAAATTCACCAAGACTATTAACAGGAATGAAAAAGATAATGTTTACAGAACCAACAGAAACTGAAAAAGGAGCAACATTAAGAAGTGGAGAAGAAGGATTTTCAGAAGATAATTGGTATAATTATGACGACAAAAAGTGGGCAAATGTAGAAACAGAAGATGGAAGTATGTGGGTGTGGATACCAAGATTTGCATATAAAATAACAAAACAACCTAATTATAATGGAGACAATATGACAACGGAAGGAGGAACAATAGAAGTAAAATTCTTAATAGGAACCACAGATAAATATTTTGATGAAAATGGAGAAGAACAAACAGCAAGAAGAGTAACAGAAGAAGGAGCAGATACGAGTAAAGATTTTTATGTTCATCCAGCATTTACAAATGAATCAGGACTAACAACACCATATAAAAATGGAGGATGGGATAGAGAATTAAGAGGAATATGGGTAGCAAAATTTGAAGCAGGATATGCACAAGGAAATAATACAGCAACAGTAAGAGCAACTAATTTAACGTATAGCCCAAAAGAAGTGTGGGTAGGAGAAGCAGAAAGACGGAACAGCTGGAAATGGAGATGATACAGCCAGAAACTGGTTAGATGGAGTATATGGAGAAACAAAAACAACAATAAAATATCCAGTATTTATGGGAACAACATATTCAATGAATTATATAAATAATAATGATGCATTTTTATTAGCAAAGGAAATATCAGCGGCAGGAAATCCATATGGTTTGTCATCTTCAGCAGATAGTCATTTAATGAAAGATAGTGAATGGGGAGCAGTAGCATATTTAAGTCAAAGTAAATATGGACTAGACGGAACAAATATAGCAATAAATAATATAAGTTTGAATGGAGGAGGAAAAACAAGAACATCGGAAAAAGGACAAACAGGAGTAGAAAGTGTATATGCAATGACAGGAGTAACAACTAATGATATAGATGAGAAAGAAAAAGTAATAAGTGGAACAAAAGAAATAGTAAATAAAATAAATAAAGTAACAGGAGATACACCAACAATAGACGAGGGAATATATACATGGGAACAGAAAACAGGAACAAAAGCTAGTTCAACAGGAACAATATATGGAATATATGATTTAAGTGGAGGAGTATTGGAAAAAACAGCATCATATATAGACAATAAAAATGAAAATTTAAGTAAATATGGAGCAAGCTTAACAGGTAGTAATAATACAGCTAAAAGAACGAAATATACAATGGTGTATGTACAAGGAAAAGATGATACAAATGAACTAGATTATGCAGCAAATAAAGAAATATTTGGAAATGCAATAGGAGAGACTTCTAAAAAGAGCAAAGATATGGGGTCATGGTATACTGATAGGTCGGTTTTTGTGAATATAGGTAACGTGTTCTCGACTCGAGGAGGTTTATGGAGTGATGAAATTTATGCTGGAATGTTTTTTTTCGCTAATTCTGTTGGGGCTAGTTCTTTTACTGATGGCTTCCGTGTAGTGTTGGTCGGTACTTAGCACCTTAATGTGGCTTTAGAAGACAGTGAATATGAAGCTGTTAAATTAGTTGAAAAATCCTAAAATATCAAGTAAATTGCTACGAAGCAGCAATGGAACGAAAATTTAAGAAAATATTGAAAAAAGAGAAAAACTCTTGTATAATATATGATTATGTAACATAATGTTACAATAAATATTATATAAGAGATTTTTTTTGCAGATAAACATTAAAATTATAGATGGTTTTATAAATTTAATAAGAAAATGCAAAAAACATTTGACAAATAATTATATTTAATAGATAATATATATATCAAAATACAATAGGATAAAATAGGGAGAATAACGAAGGAGGAAATTTATATATGTACGTATTTAATAGAGTTACAGTCAATCCACAATTACCAGCAAGAATTAATAGATTAGCGGAAGTTGCTAATAATTTATGGTGGTCATGGAACACAGAATTTTTACGACTATTTCAAAAAATTGATAGAGATTTATGGGAACAATGTAGTAAAAATCCAGTAAAATTTTTAAAACAAGTATCACAAGAAAGACTAGAAAAAGTTTCTAAAGATATAGCATTTCTAAAAGAATATGACAAAATAGTGAACAATTTTGAAGACTATATGAATAGTAAAAATACATGGTTTGCAAATAAATATCCAGAGAATAAAAATGATTTAATTGCATATTTCTCAGCAGAATATGGATTAGATGAAACAATTCCAATTTATTCTGGAGGATTAGGAATTTTATCAGGAGATCATTTAAAATCTGCAAGTGATTTAGGAATACCACTAGTAGCTGTAGGTCTATTATACAAAAATGGATATTTCAATCAAAAAATAAATGGATATGGGCAACAAGAAACAGAATATAATAATATAGATTTATATGATTTACCAATTCTTCCTGTAAAAGACGAAAAAGGTGATGATTTAACAGTATATGTTAAATTCCCAAAAAGAAGATTATATTTAAAAGTATGGCAAATAAATGTAGGAAGAGTAAAACTATATTTATTAGATTCTGATATTGATAAAAATAATGTAGAAGATAGAGATGTTACTTTAAGGCTATACGGTGGAGACCAAGAAATGAGAATTAGACAAGAAATAGTTCTAGGAATGGCAGGAGTTAATTTATTAACAAGACATTTAAATTTAAATCCAACTGTATATCATATGAATGAAGGACATTCAGCATTTTTAAACTTAGAAATTATAAAAAATATTATAAAAGAAAAACAAGTATCATTTGATATTGCAAAAGATATTGCAAGTTCAAAAACAGTATTTACAACACACACACCTGTACCAGCAGGAAATGATATTTTTCCAATTTCATTAGTAGAAAAATATTTTAAAGATTTTTGGCCAAGATTAGGGTTATCAAGAGAAGATTTCTTAAGATTAGGAATGAAGCCAGGAGTAGATTTAGAACCAGGATTCAATATGGGAATACTAGCACTAAAAATAGCAGGAAAGAAAAATGGAGTTAGTAAACTTCATGGCGCAGTATCAAGAGAACTATTTGGAGATGTATGGCCAGATATAGCTGCAAATGAGTCTCCAATAGGGTATGTAACAAATGGAATACACACATGTTCATGGTTATCTCCAAAAATGAAAGAATTATTTAATAAATATTTAATTCCTTATTGGCAAGATAATATTCATCAAGATTATGTATGGGAAAAGATAAAAAATATACCAGATGAAAAATTATGGAATGTACACAATGAAAGAAAACAAAAATTATTAAAATTAGTAAAAGATAGTACAACAGAAAGATTAAGACGTTCAGGATATAGCTATGAAGAAATAAATGAAATAGTATCAAAAATAAATCCAGATGCATTAACAATAGGTTTTGCAAGAAGATTTGCAACATATAAAAGAGCAACTTTAATATTTAAAGATCTAGAAAGAATAACTCAAATTTTAAATGATAAAAATAGACCTGTGCAATTAATTTTTGCAGGAAAAGCACATCCAGCAGATAAAGAAGGACAAGATTTAATAAAATATATTCATGAAATTTCAATGATGCCACAATTTAAAGGAAAAATATTTTTACTTGAAAACTATAATATAGCAATGTCAAGATATTTAGTAAGTGGTGTTGATGTATGGCTTAATAACCCAAGAAGACCAATGGAAGCTTCAGGTACAAGTGGACAAAAAGCATCTGTAAATGGAGTTATAAACTTTAGTGTATTAGATGGTTGGTGGGCTGAAGGATATACTCAAGACAATGGATGGACAATAGGTTCAAATGCTGAATATGATTCATATGAAGCACAAGACGTAGCAGATAGTCAAAGTATGTATAGAACTCTAGAAGAAAAAATAATACCTATATATTATAATAAAGACAAAAATGGATTGTCTAAACATTGGATAGAAATGATGAAAAATTCTATTATGACTACAGCTGGAAGGTATAGTACAGCTAGAATGTTGGTAGATTATACAAAGCAACTATATATACCATTATGTAATTTAACTAAAAAATATTATGAGGACATAGAAAATGTAGCAACATATAATTCTTGGAAAAAAGATTTATATAGAGATTGGAAGAATATAAAAATAATGCAAGCAAATAATTTAGACAATATTACAGTAGATGCTGGAAATAAAATTGAAGTTAGATGTGAAGTAGAACTTCCAAATATAGAACCTAATAATGTTAATGTTGAGGCATATTATGGAAAAATATTAGACAATGGGATAGTAGAGAATGTCAACATTATTCCAATGAAATTTGAAAGTTATAATGATGAAACAAAAATATATTCTTATGTTACTAGTATACAGTTAACTACAGGAGGTAATTATGGATACACTTTCAGAGTAATGCCAAAACATGAAATGCTATTAGAACCTGCAAATTTAAACTTAGTTAAATGGATAACAGGGAAATAAATGAAATTAAAAATAGTATATATTAATATTTTAAAAGGTGAAGCATTATGAGACCAATAAATATTAATATATACTTATTTTAATTTAAAGTCATATGATGATAGGTTTATGAGTAAAATCCAAATTACTACAAGAATCATAATCATATCCTACAGTATAAATATTAGTTGCATTAATATCAAAATCAAGCATTAAAGAAAGATTTTTATTAGTATTAGTTTCTTGAAACTTTTTTACTGAAACAATAATAGGCAACTGAGGATTTAATTTAGAAATTTGTGAAATAATATGTTTACCATGTTCATTAAAACCAAGAACTCTAAGATATGGAATATTTTGTTTAGACATTAGTATATCTTTTTTTGTAATACCAAGTAAGGTATATAGTAAAATTCTTTGAATTCGAGTGTTAGTGTATCTTTTTGTTTTTATGATATTTAAAAATTCAATAATACTGTTACAAGAATTGGCAGTATTTTTTATTGCATATTCAAGACCTTCATTTACATCTGGTAAATTAGCAATTTCTTGAATAGACATTTTTCGTAATTTATATATAATAATTTTTTCAAATACAGATAAATCAGGTAACACATGACCAGTTTTAATATTATCCATTAATATAGAATAACTACTTTCAGGAACTAAATTACGTAAAGTATCAAAATCATTATTTTTGATAATATTACGAATTGCAGTAGCACTTGCTATATTATTACTAGAATTTATACTATTATAATCAGATTTATATCTGGTAATACTTATAGGTGTTATATTACTATTATATTTTTTAAGGCATTTTAAATATTCAATTGCCAAAATATTATTAGGAGAAGATACAATATTTTCGAATCTTCCAACATCATTTAGATATAACATTAAAGCATTTTCTCGAGCTTTAGGATATGAAATTCCTTTTGAAAGCTCATGAGTTAAAAGACTTTTATATTCTTCAGGTTCTTCATATAATACAGAAGCAAATTTATTTAAAATATCTAAATTAGACGTTTCAGCACCAAAAGAAATATAATCAACAACATTTAGTGAATTCAAAATTTTTATACTACCTTCAGCAAAATTTTCTGCACTAGAAATACAATAAAGCACAGGTAGTTCTATAACTAAATCAATACCATTTTCAAGAGCCATTTGAGCTTTACACCACTTATCAACTAAAGACGTATTACCTCTTTGAGTGAAATTTCCACCAATAACAGAAATAGTATAAGTACATTTTGTTTCTGCTTTAGATTTTTCCAAATGGTATAAATGACCATTATGAAAAGGATTATATTCTGCTACAATACCTAAAACTTTCCCCATATAAAACTCCTTTATAGTAAAATATATCTTGTATATTTTAAAAAATACTGTTATAATATTATCATAAAAATAATAAAAATACAAACCAAAGGAGCTATTATGGAGAAGGTAACTATTTATACAGATGGTGCTTGTTCAGGAAATCCAGGACCAGGTGGTTGGGGTTCAATATTAATGTATCAGAATATACAAAAAGAAATTTTTGGAGGAAAGAAAGATACTACTAATAATATAATGGAGCTTACAGCAGTAATAGAAGGATTAAAACTACTAAAATACCCTTGTGAGGTAGATTTATATAGTGACAGTGCTTATGTAATAAATGGATTTAAACAAGGCTGGATATACAATTGGATAAAAAATGATTGGAAAACTTCGGATAAAAAACCCGTAAAAAATAAAGAAATATGGAAAGAACTATATGATTTAACAAAAATACATAAAGTTAATTTTATAAAAGTAAAAGGGCATAGTGATAATCAATATAACAATCGTTGCGATGAATTAGCAAGAAATGCAATAAAAAATCTATAATTATCAGATAGGAGAAAAAACATAATGTTGATAGAACAATTAATTTTTACAGTAGTTTCATTGGCTTTGTTCGTTTACATATTTTTTAACATGATGAAAAAAATAGATACTAGTTATGTTGTGGTATTAATATTAGAAGCATTAGGAATAACATTAAATTTTATAGAGGTATTATTAACAATTGAACTAAATATGTTTTTTTCAATTTTAAAATATATACTAGGAATTGTAATACCGTTAATCATTATAATTTTAGAAATAAGAAAAATATCATTTATAGAAATTAGTAATTTATTTACAGCAAAGTTTTTCTTTAGTATAGGAAATAATAGAATAGCGAAAAAAATTCTATTAAATTTAGTTGACAAAGTTCCAAATAGTTATAAAGGACATAAAATGCTTGCAGAATTATATCAGACAGAAGGAGGGATGAGAAGAGCCATTGATGAATATGTACAAGCAATTGATTTAAATAAAAAAGATTACCAATCATATTATAATGTGGCAAATTTATTAAATGGGCTTGGAAAAAAAGATGAAGCTTCTCAAATGCTATTTAGCTTATTAGAAAAGAAGCCAGATATGTATGAAGCAACTATAGCTTTAGGAGATATTTTAATTGAGAAACAGATGTATAAAGAAGCTGCTAATATATATCAAGAAGCATTAAAGTATAATCCAGTTAGTTATGAAATTCACTACAATTTAGGGATAGTTTATACAATGTTAAATGACTTTCAAAATGCTAAAGCATGTTATGAAAAGGCAGCAGAAATTAACAGTTTATTATACAATGCTAAATATTCACTTGCAGAAATCGCATTAATATACAAAGACTTGGAAGAAGCAGAAAAAAGATTTCTACAAGTGGTTGAAGAAGATGAACTAGCTGCAGATGCATATTATGAGCTTGCAAAAATTTCTTTAATAAAGGGAGAAAATGATACAGCTTTAAACTATATAAATACAGCAATAGATATAGCTTCTAAGAAAATTGTGGAAAAGGTAAAAAAAGATCCTATTTTTATTCCAATTATGGCCAGAATATCAGTACCATTTAATTTAGAAGAAAAAGAAACTAAAATGAAGCCAAAAGAGATACAAGCAAAAGAACATTTAGAAGAAATGGGAGAAATAACAAGAAATTTAAGTTACAATGATATTGATTTATTAAGAAAAAACAGAGAAATTAATAAAGACGAACGAACATATGAAGATGAAAAAGATGAAAATAGTAAAAATAGAGAATATTAAAAAAGTAAAGTTATGCATTGACTTTACTTTTTTTGCTGATTGCCAATGGGTTGCCAATGGGGACGCTCTTTTTTGTCAACCTTATTGCCAATGGGGACGTTCTTTTTTGGCAAGTTTAATAATAATAATATAATATAATGTCGTTGCCAAAAAAGAACGTCCCCATTGGCAATAAGGTTGACAAAAAAGAGCGTCCCCATTGGCAACCCATTGGCAAATTTTGAAAGGAGAGAAAAAAATGAATAGTAAATTTGCAATTATTGGACGGAGATTTAAGAATAATAAAATTGGCAAATATGTTTGCAAAAGACAATAATATAGTATATACTTATGGATTAGAAAAGGCAGATGAACTAAAGAAAAAAGAAAATATTATATTTTGCAGTAAATTAGATGAAGCAATGCAAAAAGCGCAGATTATAGTTGGACCAATTCCATTTTCAAGTGATGGAAGAGAAATAAATGCACCATTTTCAAATAATCAAATAACTGTAGGAGAATTAACACAAAAGTTAGAGAAAAAGATGTTAATTGCCGGTGCTATTGCACCACATATATGTGAAATAATGCAATATAAAAATTGTAGAGTTGTTGATATTATGAAGAAAGAAGAAGTGGCAATTCTAAATGCTATTTCAACAGCAGAAGGGGCAATACAGGTTATGATCCAAAATACTGATACAATTATACATGGAAGTAAGATATTAATATTAGGATTTGGAAGAATTACTAAGGTGTTAGCTAAAAAACTTGAAGGATTATCAGCTAAAGTAACTTGCACTGCAAGAAAAAGCGAAGACCTATCATGGATAAGAGCATATGGATACAACTATATAAATACAAATGAGATAGAGCAAAATTTATCACAATATGATATTATAATAAACACAATACCTAATATGATTTTAAATAAAGAAAAGTTACAATATGTAAGAAAAGATACATTATTATTAGATTTGGCTTCAAATCCAGGAGGAATAGACAGAGAAGAAGCAAAAAATAAGCAATTAAAATTAATTTGGGCTTTAGCATTACCAGGAAAAGTAGCACCGGTTACAACAGCAGAAATAATAAAAGATGCTATATACAGTTGTTTATAATATTTTTTAATTAAGTTTGATGTAATAAAAGGAGGAAAAGTATTAGTATGGAGTTTATATTTGAAATTCTAAAGTCAGTTTTATTTGGAATAATTGAAGGAATAACAGAATGGTTACCCATTAGTAGTACAGGGCATTTAATATTAGTAGAACAATTTATAAAATTTACACAGGTA
Organism: uncultured Clostridia bacterium; assembly: GCA_947589015.1. Lineage (GTDB taxonomy): Bacteria > Bacillota > Clostridia > TANB77 > CAG-508 > CAG-269. The sequence continues at coordinate 13,944 of CANPZF010000011.1, read as the reverse complement.
TCACCAGAATTTTGGTCAATGTTTCAAGTGGTGATACAATTTGGAGCAATTTTAGCTGTAGTAATATTATACTGGAAAAATATCTGGCCATTTACTAAAAATAAAAGTAAAGCAATGTCACAAACAGGAATATTATCGTATTTAAATAAAGATATAATAAATTTATGGATGAAAATTATAGTAGCATGTGTACCAGCAGCTATAATAGGGATATTATTTGATGAAGTATTTGAAGAATTATTTTATAATCCAGTTTGTATATCCATTGCATTAATTGTATTTGGTATAGCGTTTATAATTATAGAAAATTTGAATAAGACTAAGGAAAATAAAAGCAAAAAAGAAAAAAATTCTCAAATTACATACAAAGATGCAGTAATAATAGGAATATTTCAGCTATTGGCAGCAATATTTCCAGGAACATCGCGCTCAGGTGCAACTATATTAGGCGGACTATTAATAGGATTATCAAGACCAAATGCAGCAGAATTTACTTTTTATTTAGCAATACCAACAATGCTAGGAGCTAGTTTATTAAAATTAGTAAAGTTTGGTTTAGGATTTACAGGAATAGAACTAATAATTTTATTAGTGGGAATGATAGTTTCATTCTTAATATCTTTATTTGTAATAAAATTCTTAATGAATTATATTAAGAAACATAATTTTAAAGTGTTTGGATATTATAGAATTATTTTAGGAATTTTAGTATTAGCATATTTTGGGTTAATAAGATAGAAGAATACAAAACAAAATAAAATAAAATTGATTTGGAGTTGCAATCCAAATCAATTTTATTCTATTTTTCTATTAGATCTTTCATTGGTATTTGCATTAGAAGCACACATTTTTTCATATTCTTTACATTTAATTTTATAATCCATTTGCATACATAAATAACGATAATAGCTACAAGCCTGTTCATATTGAAGCATAGGATTAAGCATAGGATCTTTATACATTTCATTTATATCAGGACTATTAGAGGGGGGAGCCATTCCAAAATCCATGTAAGGAATATACCCATTAAAATCTCTATCCATAATACCTCCTAACTTGCCATTAGGGACGTTCTTTTTTGGCAACTTCATAAATCAAAATTAAAAAAAGGAAAAACTATGATAAAAATGTAAGTATATAAAGCAGCAAATAATCCATGTAAAAGTTTACCATATAAATATGGTTTAATTGATAAATCTGTTTTTGATGTAATACTAAATACTTGTAAAAATATAGAAATACCACCAAAACCTAATAAAAATGCGGATAAAATTATATTTAAAGATATTTTTTTACATGCAATGTTAGAAATTAAATTGATTCCGTTAGTAATTTCAAGAAAACCTGTAATAATTGGTTGAATAAAGCTAACGTCAATGTTTACGGCTTTAAAAAAAGGAGTACAAAATATTTCTAAAAAATATAAAATTCCACTAGACTTTAGAATTGAAATAATGCTAGAAAAAATAACAACAAAGCCACCAATTAAAAGTATAGTAGAAATGCTATTTGTAATACTTTCAGAAATAATTTCACCTAAATTAGAAAATGAAGCGTAATTAGTATTTTTTGAGAGTTGACTTGAAGAGTCAGAAGAGTAAGAAAAACTATTTTTTCCATTTTTCCAATTTCTAAATATAATTCCAACAGTAATGCTAGCCAAAAGATGTGTTATAAATAAGAGAAATCCAATAGTAGAATTTTTAAACATTGAAATTCCAACTGTTCCAACAATGAATAGAGGACCGGAATTATTGGTAAAACTTAAAAGTCTTTCGCATTCCTCTTTACTACAAATATTATTTTTTCTGAAATTACAGGCTATTTTAGCTCCAATAGGGTATCCACTAATAATTCCCATTATAAAAGCAAAACTTCCTTCGCCCCTAATGTTAAAAAGAGGTTTCATAAATCCATTAAATATATTTCCAAGTATAGTTACAAAATTTGTATGTGTTAATAATTCTGTTGCTACAAAAAACGGAAACAAAGATGGAATAACTGAATTTGCCCAAAGGCTTAGACCAGATTTTACAGCGGGAAGATTTGCTTTAGAAAATACTAGAAGACATATGGTAAAACTTAAAAATATTAGTAACAGAAAATTTCGTTTTAATTTTACAACATAAAAATTTGGTTTTAATATCATAGTTTAATCCTTTCTTTTTAATATTAATATATTAGGAAATATGAACAATATGACATTATCAAAAAATAATTACAAAATTTTCAATAGATATTTTAAATATTTTTGACATGTGCTATAATAAAATAAAAAATATCACGGAAAAAAGAATGGAAGTAATTCTTTTCCAACCAAGATCTGTGCCCTAGAAAGGAATGAAATTAAGAATGGAAAAATATTTTGAAAGATTAAAAAGTAAATTATTGGAAATATACCAAGCTAAAGATTTGGATGCCGATTATATATATAATATGATTATTAGCGAAAGTGAAGGGAAAAATATCAAATCAAATTTTAGCGAAGACCTAAATAACTTATGTTTATATTTATATTATAAAGAGAATGATTTACAAGCGTTAACCAAAAGTGAATTACCATTTAACATTGAAAAAGGGTTGGATTTTAAAGATTTTTGTGAATGGTTAAATAAATATAAGTTATATTATAGTTTTAGTGAACTAATTAAAGATGATAACTATTATGATTTAATTTCTAGAGCATTGTCTAACAGAGGAAAAGTAATTGAATCATTTGACTGGAAATCTTTTCAAAAAGATAGATTAGAAAATAAAACTTCAACAACAAGTCCAAATTTTTCATATAAAATATATCTACCTATCGCAAATGATTCCTTAGAATACTTTGCATTAAGATTATTAGGGAAATGTGTAGGAAAAAATATTGATTATGATTTTAAAATAAATAATAATCCTAATATTAGTAGATCAGATAATGTTGTTGTGTATGCATCAGATGAAAATTTTAATGACTATATTAATGTAATTAATTCTATACTTGAAAATGGTAATATTACATTAAATGAAAGTCAACAGCACTTATTAGCATTTCCATATAGCAAAGGTATTTCTGTAGCTCCATACATCGATAATGGAAAAGAATCATTTAGCAGTATAGTTTGTAATAGAATATTTGAATTAAAAAATAGTTCATCATCTTTTGAGGATTTTTATTCACAAGTTACTTCTATGATGAATGATTATTATAAAAAATTAAGTAGTAATGGAAATTTTGAAGTTACTAGCAGAGATATAGTAGAAGCTTCATACGATGCAGATACTAATTTATGTGTTGAAGCAAATAACTCGGTTCAAAATATGAAAAGGAGTAGAAAAGACGATGATTATGACAGGTAGATATACAAATGCTTTTACAGAAGTCTATGCGATTATATACAAGGATTAAAGAAATAGAAGAAGCCAAGCAATTAAAACACTATATTGATTTCTTTAAAAATATTGAAAATATAACAAAATTTATATAAATTGCAATAGTATAAATATAATATTTTTACAAAAATTTGTTCTATTCGCTTGTTTTTTACCTGAAAATGTTATATATTGGTAAACATAGGAAATGATAAAAAGCAGATGTGGTTTTGCCACCAACTATACGAATTATCGTAGGAGAGGTGGTGATGTTTATGGTTAAAGTAATACTATTTTTTATAATAGCATTTATGCTATCTTTAACATTAAACGTTGCCTTGGCTACAGTTCTGTATAAGAACTGGGTTGATAAGCAACTACATAAATAAAAAAGCTCACATCTGTACTTTGACGAGTAGATGTGAGTTAACTCTATTCGGCAAAACCACGTTTGTGGAATTGTCATTTCCTATATTTATTATACTTGAGTTTTTTGTAAAAGTCAAATAGATTTTAATTATTTTATAAAAAATTTCGTTAAAAATGCGACGATTTTACTTAATGGAGCTTCCAACGGGAATCGAACCCGTGACCTCTACCTTACCAAGGTAGCACTCTACCGACTGAGCTATGGAAGCACATCGACAAAATTATTCTAGCATAATGATAGTGAAAAGTAAAGAATTTTTTAAGTTTTTGTATTTTTTATAACTTTGGCAAATCTCACTTTTTATTTTACAATAGGGCATTTTGTAGTAAATATATTAGTTGATAAATCAACTTGTTCATTACATTCAAAAAGAAATTCTAATATACAAAATTGAGCCTCTTTCACTCAGGCTAAAAGGATTATTAATATATTCTTTTGAATGAAACGACGAATGTGCCGTGGAATGACTGTAGAAATTCTAAATAAAATCAATTAGGGAATCTCGCCTCACGAGGGCGCTGATTGATTTTATCAAGAATTTCTAAGTCATGTATCAAGCCGAGTCGTGTAAAGAAAAAGAATATATTAATAATCATTTTTCCGTGAACATCCCTCAATTTTGTATATAAGAATTTCTATTTTTCATTCCAATCAAGCATTGACTTATCAACTAATATATTTACTACAAAATGCCCTATTGTAAAATAAAAAGTGAGATTTGCCAAAGTTATAAAAATACCGAAACTTAAAAAGAATTTGTATTGACTTTTTTTCAAAAAAGTATTAAAATTACTTACATAAGAAAAGCTAGTAAGAGAAAAGTAAAATACAGGTTACTAAAAGAGAGAGTTAGTCAAAGGCTGGAAACTAGCTCAAGAAAATGTATTTGAAAAACTACCTCTTCAGAGTTTTGGTGAACAAGCCAAACGTGTAAGATACGTTACAATCTTATAATTAAGTAAAAAATAGGATGGAACCGTGTATATAAAAAATACACTCCTATGAATATCAAATATTCATTAGGTGTGTATTTTTATTTAATGCAACTCTAATGAAAATAGGGAGGTTTTTATATGGTAAAAGTAACATTAAAAGATGGTTCTAAAATAGAAGTAGAAAAAGGATTATCTATTTTAGAAATTGCCAAAAAAATTAGTGAAGGATTAGCAAGAAATGCAACATGTGGAGAAGTAAATGGAAAAATAAAAGATTTAAGACATCAAATAAACGATGATTGTGAATTAGTAATTCACACATTTAATAGTGAGGATTTAGAGGGAAAGAAAGCATATTGGCACACAACATCACATATTATGGCACAGGCTGTAAAGAGAATATTTCCAAACGTAAAATTTGCAATAGGTCCAGCGATAAATGATGGATTTTACTATGATTTTGATGTAGAGAAACCATTTACAGATGAAGATAAAGCAAAAATAGAAGAAGAAATGAAAAAAATAATAAAAGAAGATATTGAAATTGAAAGATTTTCATTACCTAAACAAGAAGCATTAGAGCTAATGGAAGGACAACCATATAAGCAAGAACTAATAGAAGAATTACCAGAAGGAGAAGAAATTAGCTTTTATAAACAAGGAGATTTTACAGATTTATGTGCAGGACCACATTTGACAAGTACGGGAAAAGTAAAATCAGTAAAAATATTAACATCTTCAGGTGCATATTGGAGAGGCGATGAACATAATAAAATGCTACAAAGAATTTATGCAATATCATTCCCCAAAGCAAGTGAACTACAAGAATATCTAGATTTATTAGAAGAAGCTAAAAAGAGAGACCATAAAAAATTAGGAAAAGAACTAGAATTATTTATGATAGCACCAGAAGGACCAGGATTTCCATTTTTCTTACCAAAAGGAATGGCATTAAGAAATGTATTAGAAGATTTTTGGAGAAAAATACATATAGAAAATGGATATCAAGAAATAAAAACACCAGTAATTTTAAATGAAGAATTATGGCATCGTTCAGGACATTGGGATCATTATAAAGAAAATATGTATACAACAAAAATTGACAATACAGATTATGGAATAAAGCCAATGAACTGCCCAGGTGGAATGTTAGTATATAAAAATGGAATGCATTCATATCGTGAATTGCCAATTAGAGCAGGAGAATTAGGGTTAGTACATAGACACGAAAAATCAGGAGAGCTAAATGGTTTATTTAGAGTACGTTGCTTTACTCAAGATGATGCTCATATTTTCTGTTTACCAAGTCAAATAGAACAAGAGGTAGCAGGTGTTATTAAATTAGTTGATGAGGTATATAGTATATTTGGATTTGAATATAAAGTAGAATTATCAACAAGACCAGACGATTCAATGGGAAGTGACGAATTATGGAATATGGCAGAAGATGCTTTGAAAAAAGTATTAGCCAACTTAAATATTGAATATGAACTAAATGAAGGCGATGGTGCTTTCTATGGACCTAAGATAGACTTTCATATAAAGGATTGCTTAGGAAGAAGTTGGCAATGTGGAACAGTACAATTAGATTTTCAAATGCCAGAAAGATTTGATTTAAACTACATTGGAGAAGATGGAGAAAAACATAGACCAGTAATGCTACATAGAGTTATATTTGGAAGTATTGAAAGATTTATAGGAATATTAATAGAACATTATGCAGGAGCATTTCCAATTTGGTTATCACCAGTTCAAGTAAAAGTATTACCAATAAGTGAAAAGCAATTGGAATATTGTGAAGGAATAGTAAAAGAACTAAAACAAGTAGGAATAAGGGTAGAACTAGATGAAAGAAATGAAAAAATAGGATATAAAATACGTGAAGCACAACTTCAAAAAGTACCATATATGATGGTAATAGGGGATAAAGAAAAGGAAAATGATAAAATAACAGTTAGATCAAGAATAAATGGAGACCTTGGAGATATGAATTTAGATGAATTTATTGAAAAAATTCAAAATCAAATAGAAAATAAGGAATAAAAATATTAGGAGGAAATATGAAATTAGGAATTGTTGGACTTCCAAATGTTGGAAAAAGTACATTGTTTAATAGTATTACAAAAGCAGGAGCAGAATGTGCTAATTATCCTTTTTGTACAATAGAACCAAATGTAGGAGTAGTAACTGTACCAGATGAAAGATTGGATAAACTAACACAAATGTACAATCCACAAAAAACCACACATGCGGTGATAGAATTTGTAGATATAGCAGGGTTAGTAAAGGGTGCTAGTCAAGGAGAAGGATTAGGAAATAAATTTTTATCACATATACGTGAAACAGATGCAATATGTGAAGTAGTAAGATGTTTTGAAGACTCTAATGTAGTCCATGTTGATGGAAGTATTGATCCAATTAGAGATATAGAAACGATAAATTTAGAATTAATATTTGCAGATATAGAAACTGTAAATAAAAGATTAGATAAAGCAAAGAAAAATTTAAAAGCAGATAAAAAATATCAAGAAGAAATAGATTTATTAGAAAAAATAAAAGAAAATTTAGAAAATGGAATTTCTGCAAGAGCAATAGAATTAAATGAAGATGAACAAGAAATTGTAAAAGATATGTTTTTATTAACAATAAAACCAATTTTATACATAGCAAATGTTTCAGAAGAACAACTTGAAAATGCAGAAAATGATGCAAATGTTTTAAAGGTAAAAGAATATGCTAAAAAAGAAAATGCTGAAGTAATTCCATTATGTGTAAAAATAGAAGAAGAATTATCAGGGTTAAATGATAAGGACAAAAAAGAAATGTTAGAAGCACTTGGATTAAACGAATCTGGATTGGATAAAGTAATCAAAAAAAGCTATGACTTATTAGGATTAATGTCATTTTTAACAGCAGGAGAACCAGAAGTAAGAGCATGGACTATAAAGAAAGGAACAAAAGCACCTCAAGCTGCTGGAAAAATCCACTCAGATATAGAAAGAGGATTTATAAAAGCAGAAGTAGTTTCTTATGCAGACTTAATCAAAGAAGGTTCTATGGTAGCTGCGAGAGAAAAAGGATTGGTACGCTCAGAAGGAAAAGAATACATTATGCAAGATGGAGATATTGTATTGTTTAAATTCAATGTATAAAATTAATAAAAAAATATATATAAAAGTATTGACTTATAAAAAAAGAAAGTATATTATTATAATGTAAGTACATAAAATATTTAATAGTATATTTATAATACTTGCATTTTTTTATTAAATATAGTATAATAAATATTAGTTGTATAATAATAATAATAATAAGTATATGATTTTTATAAGGGAGAGATAAAAAATATGAAGAAATCAAATTCAATTAAAGAACTTTTAATTTTAATATTAACTCTAATATGTGTTGTATTTACATACAGCTTTGTATATGCGGCAGATAGTCAAGAAAATGAATTTCAAGATTTATTAGTAGGTAATAACAGTAGTAATACTAATAGCTCAAATACGAATGGTGCAAATACTAATGGAAGTAATACAAATAGTGCAAATACTAATAGATCAAATACAAATAGTGCAAATACTAATAATAGTAATACTAATACTAATGCACCTACATTAAATACAAATGCTATTAAATCATCTAATAATAACACAAATAATTTACCTAAAACTGGTGTAGGAGATACAGCTCCAACAATATTATTAGTTGTAATATTTGGAATATCAGCAATATATGCATATAAAAAAGTTCAAGACTATCAAAATTTCTAATATTTATAAAATTGGCAGAAGGCATTAACTACCTTCTGCTTTTGCTTTTACAATAATTCTATTATTATTAAAATTATTGCAAGTAATTAATGTCAATTCTAATGAATCTGAAGATGTCGGATAAATTGGTGAAATGTCATTATATTCAACCTCATAATTTTGAAAAACGTAATAGCAAAATTTAATACCATTATTATTATAAATAAATATTTTATCATTTGGAGATAATTTTGAAATATTACTAAAAAAATATTGATTATCATAATTATGTGCAGCTATACATAAATTCCCAGTGCTATTTAAATCTAAAGGCATTTCTCCATAAAATTTACAGGGAGAGACTTTTAATAAATTGTCATTTAAATCATTAAAAATTGGATAATATATATTTATTATTGGAATTTCAATAATACCTATAATTGGATTTTGATAGTTACTAGTTGATTCATTTGAAGATGTATAATTTGAATAGAGTTTAGACAAATTATAGTTAGATATTAATTTGTCAGATAGATGTTCTACTTTAGAAAGGTTATATTTATAGATTATATAACAGGATGAAAAAATGATAATAGCAATAATAGATATTATGAATTGTATATTAAAAGACTTTCTGATAAAATTTTTTTGTACAATAGTACTAGAAGGTTGAATACAATTATCTGTTGATGGATTTGCATCTATATTTTTTTTAAAATCTATATTTAATATTTGATTCATAAAGTAACTCCTCATATAAAACCTTATTTTTAGTGTAACCTAAAATTTATAAAATATGTTACAAGATAATGTTTTAAAAATTATCTATGAAAATGCTTATATATTAATATATTTTGTCAAAACATATCTGGTGTGTAACAATCTGGGTATTTACTGCAAATATTAATGTATAAGCATTTTCACATATTCTAAGTTTGTAACCATTATATTGTAACTAAAATATAATTAAAATAAGAACAAACTATTGAATTTATAAAAAAATGTGATATAATGTTATAAATTAAAAATAAAAAACAAAAACATGGACAATATAAATAATGTAATAGCTTAAAAAGAGAGCCAAAGGTAGCTGAAAATTTGGTAAGTAAAAATTATTTATTATCACCAATGTTGTTACTAAATTGAAAAAAAGTAAATTTAGTCGTAAGTCTGCGTTAAAGAGTAATTAAGAGAGTAAAACTATATGTTTTACTAAATTAGGTGGTACCACGGAATTAATAAAACTATTTCGTCCTAGTAATATAGGAATGAAATAGTTTTTTTTGATGAGGTAAAAAAATAGAAAGGATACAAATATGCAAAAAGATTATTATAAAGATAAATTAAATGTACAAATATCTATGGGGGAAGTAGCATTAATATACTATAAAACAATTTTAGATAAAGAAATTATGAATAGAATAATAATAAGTACAATTTTAATTTTGCACACAAAAAATCATATTGAATTTGGTAAAAATGGAAAAGGTAAAATAATTTTAAAAATAGTAAAATCTAATAAGAAATTAAAAAAATCAGAAGACTTTATATTACAATGTTTAAAGAAGATAGATGTAGAAGAAGATAATGAGTTAGAATTAAATGAAATTACACAAAAAAATAATAAAATATTTTACAAGAATAAAGAAAAAATAAAAGACTACATTGTACAAGAAGCAATAGAAGATGGGTATATAGATAAAGAAAAGTTAGAAGAAAAAGAGAAAAATTTTACAAATTTTAAGAATTGCTTATTAGATATAATTTCATATCAAAAATCCCAACAAATTGATATGTACACAGAAAAGGCAAAGCAAGAAAAAGAAACATTACAAGAATTAGAAAAGTATTTAGATGAAAGTTCTTTAATAAAAGAAAGAGATATTTTAGAAATTTATTTATGGGAGAAATATCTAGCATATGCAGTAATATTTAATATAAATGGTAATATTATAAAAATCTTAGAAGTAAATTTGGAAAAACAAATAAAACCACCAATAGAAATTCAATTTGATTTTTTTGAAAATAAATATTTTTATATTAATGAAGAAGGCCAAAAAATATATATAGATGAAAAAAAACAGAAAATATATACTGATACTGAAAATCAAAAAATGTATATATATATAGGAAATAAAAAGGCATATATAAAATAAAAGGAGGAATTATAATGTATAAGAAAGTAGAACTTAAAGATGGATTTGTAGGAATGGAGAAGGATATTGCTAAAGTGTGGAAGGAAAAAGACATAATTAAAAAGAATTTTGCAATGAATGAAGGTAAAAGATATTTCACATTTTATGATGGTCCACCAACAGCAAATGGAAAGCCACATGTTGGCCATATTGAAACAAGGGTAATGAAAGACATAATACCAAGATATAAGGTAATGAAGGGGTATAAAGTTATTCGTAAAGCTGGCTGGGATACACATGGTTTACCAGTAGAGCTTGAAATAGAAAAAAAATTAGGCATTTCAGGTAAAGAACAAATAGAAGAATATGGTGTAGAAAAATTTGTAAAACAATGTAAAGAAAGTGTTTTTACATATGTACACATGTGGGAAGAAATGACAAATAAAGTAGGATACTGGGTTGATATGGAAAATCCATATGTAACATATGATAATGAATATATAGAATCTGTATGGTGGGCTTTAAAACAAATGTGGGAAAAAGGTCTTCTATATGAAGGGCATAAAGTTATGCCATATTGTCCAAGATGTGGGACAGCATTATCATCACATGAGGTAGCACAAGGATATAAAGATGTAAAAGATATGACATGTATAGCTAAATTTAAGGTAGTAGGAGAAAATAAATATATTTTGGCATGGACAACAACACCATGGACTTTGCCATCTAATTTAGCTCTTTGTCTAAATAAAACATATGAATATGCTGAAGTAAAAGCTAATATAGGAACTGATGATGAACCTAAATATGAAAATTATATTTTAGCAAAAGATTTAATAGAAACAGTATTAAAAGAAACACCTTATAACATTGTAAAAACAATGAAAGGTGAAGAATTATTAGGAACAAAATATGAACAATTAATGCCATTTGCTAAAGTGGAAGGAAAAGCATTTGAGGTTATTCATGGTGACTATGTAAACTTAGAAGATGGTACAGGAATAGTACATATAGCACCAGCATATGGAGAAGATGACAATTTAGTTTCAAAACAAAATGGAATTGCATTTATCAATTTAGTAGATAAATCAGGAAAATTTGTTAAAGAAGTAGAACCATGGGCAGGAAAATTTGTAAGAGATTGCAGTGAAGATATTTGTAAATGGTTAGCACAAGAAAACAAATTATTTAGTAAAGAAAAACATTTACATTCATATCCACATTGTTGGAGATGTGATACACCACTTTTATATTATCCAAAAGAAAGTTGGTTTGTTGCAATGAGCAAACTTAGAGATGAATTGGTAGATAATAACAACAAAGTAAATTGGTATCCAGATACAATTAGAACGGGAAGATTTGGAAAATTCCTTGAAAATGTAATAGATTGGGGAATTTCAAGAGATAGATATTGGGGAACACCACTTCCAATATGGACATGTGAAGACGAAAAATGTGGACATCAAGAATGTATAGGTTCTATAGAAGAATTAAAAGAAAAAGGAATAGATGTACCAGAAGATATAGAATTACATAAACCATATATAGATGATGTATATTTAAAATGTCCAAAATGTGGAAAGAAAATGAAAAGGGCAAAAGAAGTAATAGATTGTTGGTTTGATTCAGGTTCAATGCCTTTTGCACAATGGCATTATCCATTTGAAAATAAAGAAATGTTTGATAACAATTTTCCAGCAGAATTTATATCAGAAGCAATAGACCAAACAAGAGGCTGGTTCTATACATTAACAGCAGTAGGTACAGCATTATTTAAAAGAAGTCCATTTGAAAACTGCATAGTGTTAGGGCATGTATTAGATGAAAAAGGTCAAAAAATGTCTAAATCAAAAGGAAATGGAGTAGATCCAATGACTTTATTAGATACAGTAGGAGCAGATGCAACAAGATGGCATTTTTACACAGTAAGTGCCCCATGGCTTCCAACTAGGTTAGGACTAAATAATGTACAAGAAACACAAAGAGGATTTTTGAGCACATTATGGAATGTATATTCATTCTATGTTTTATATGCAGAAATAGATAAATTTAATCCATTAAAATATATTTCAGATTATAAAACAACAAATGTAATGGATAAATGGATTCTTTCAAAGATGTATTCATTAATAAAAGAAGTTGATGAAAAATTAGAAAAATATGATATAACATCAGCAGCTCTTGAAATAGAAAATTTTACAGATGAACTTTCAAATTGGTATGTTCGTAGAAATAGAGAGAGATTTTGGGCACAAGAGTTAACAGATGATAAAATTGGAGCATATGTAACATTATATAAAGTATTAGTTAATTTATGCAAAGTAGCTGCACCATTTGTACCATTTATGACAGATGAAATTTATCAAAATCTGGTTGTTAATTTGGATAATACAGCTCCTGAAAGTGTACATTTATGTTTATGGCCAGAAGTGCATGAAAATGAAATAGATAAAAAATTAGAAAAAGAGATGGACTTAGCATATAAGATTGTAAAATTAGGACGTAGTAGTAGAAACTCTGTTAATATAAAAAATAGACAACCACTTTCAAAAATGCTAATATCAATAGATACATTACCAGAATATTATTCAGACATTGTAAAAGAAGAATTAAATGTGAAACAAATTGAACTAGGTGCAGAGATGTCTGAATATGTAAACTTTGAAATAAAACCAAATTTACCAGTACTTGGAAAGGAATATGGAAAACTAATACCAAAAATAAAAGAAGAAATTGCAAAGAAAAATCAGATGAATTTAGCTAATACTGTAAAAAATGGAGGAGTAGAATATATTGAAATAGGTGAAGTTCAAATAGGTTTAAATTCAGAAAATCTATTAGTTACAATGCAAGGTAAAGAAGGATATGCATTTAGTGGAGAAGGGGAAATAGGAGTAGTATTAGATACTACAATTACGCCTGAATTGAAGGAAGAAGGATATGTAAGAGAAATCTTATCTAAAATACAAAATATGAGAAAAGAAAAAGAATTTGAAGTTCTAGATAATATTAATCTATATGTTACAGGAAATGAAGAATTACAAAAAATTATCAAAAAATTTGAGGATGTTATAAAACATGACACTTTAGCTTTAGATGTAATTTATAATAAAGCGGGAGTAAATTACAAAGATATGAATATAAATGGAGAAAATTTAAAAATTGAAGTAGAAGTTGTAAGATAGTTTAACTTGCCAGCGGGGACTTGCCAATGAGGCTTACCAAAGGGGACGTTCTTAAATTGCCAAAGGGGACGTTCTTAAATTGCCAAAGGGGACGTTCTTAAATTGCCAAAGGGGACGTTCTTAAATTGCCAAAGGGGACGTTCTTAAATTGCCAAT
>CANPZF010000010.1 GCA_947589015.1 uncultured Clostridia bacterium | reverse complement strand
GAAAAATAGCCACTTCAAGAGATAATACTTACTAACAAAAAATGTTAAAAGTTAGATGAAAGATAAGACTTTGACTCATGCATGCGCTAGTTCGAATCTAGCCAGCCCAGCCATCTAGTGATAATACGAACAATATATATTACTTTATACGGCGGGTTTGCTGTAAATGTAAAATTTGTAGTATTATCAAAAAAGACCTAGTAGTTTTTACTAGGCTTTTTTTTGTAAACAAACTCAACAAAATTTTGAAAATAATTGAATTTATAGCAATTTTATGATATAAAAAATGAAAATAAAATAAATGAAAGGATTAAATATGGCAGTTAAAATTATTTATTTCGTACATGGAACAACAACAGATAATATAGAGCATAAAGCTACAGGTTGGAATTTGGGTGAATTAAGTGAAAAAGGAATAAAACAAAGCACTGATTTGAAAAATCAAATAAATTTAGATGAAATAGATTTAGTTATAAGTTCTGACTTAAAAAGAGCAATTGATTCAGCAGAATATACTTTTAAGGAAGTAAAAGAAATAATACACGATAAAAGAATTAGAGAATGCAATTATGGAGATTTAAATGGAGAAGATACTTCTTTAGTAAAATATGAGGAACATATTAATGAGAAATTTCCTAATGGAGAATCTTTAAAAGATGTTGAAAAAAGATTAAGAGATTTTTGTAATTATTTATTAGAAAACTATAATGGAAAAACAGTAGCTTTAGTTGCACACAAGGCACCTCAGTTGGCCTTAGATGTAATTACAAAAAATATAACATGGGAACAAGCTATTGAGCAAGATTGGAGAAAAACAAAAAATTGGCAACCAGGATGGACTTATATAATTCAATTTCCTAGCCAAAATTTAATTCTTTTATAACCAGAAATTTGTGCCTTAGAAAGGAATGAAATTAAAAATGAGAATAGGAATAGATATTGATGACACAACATTTTTAACAGTAAAATCAATGTTAAAATATGCAGATATTTATGAAGAAGAAATATCTGGAATACCAACTAATAGAAACAGTTTTGGACTAATAAAAAATAGATATTATTTAAAGGCTTTGTATGGTTGGGATGATAAAACTAAATTTGATTTTTTTGATAAATATTATAAAAATGTGTTAGAAGAATGTACAATGCTTCCAAATGCAGATAAAACAATAAAGAAATTAAAAGAAGAAGGAGATACAATATATTTTGTAACAGCAAGGTTAATGAATATTAAAAATTGTGCTACTGAAGAAATTACTAAAAATAGTTTAAAAGATTTTGGTATTCCTTATGATAGCTTAAATTTACATATTAGTGATAAGTTAAAATTTTTCAAAGAAAATCGAATTGATTTATGTATAGAAGATAGTTATGAAACTTGCAGAGAATTAACTGATAATGGAATTAAATCAATTTTAATGACAACAAAAATGAATGCTGATATTAATGATAAAGAAATAGTAAGAGTGAATAATTGGGATGAAATTTATGAAGAAATAAAAAAATATAAAAGAAAAGTCAGAATAAAATACCTTGGAAATGTTGATAGATAAGCAATTCTAAGACGTTTTAATTTAAACAAGATGTATTGTAAATATGTGTAAATAAAAACTAAAGGATTTCTTAATCTTTTAGTTTTTATGCATTTAGCAAGATATTAGTTTCTTTTTGAAAAATTTTTATTAAATTATTTTATGTGCCAATATCAAATTTTTTAATAAATCCAACTAATAAATTGACTTTTGAATTGCTTAATATTAGAATAATGATAGCAACAAGTAGAAAAAAAGTTAAAGGTTAGATACAAGTAATTGGTAAAAAAACATTTGTAAGAGAAAGAAGAATGGTATATAAATGATAAAGCTAATAAAAAATGAATTAATAAAAATATTTAAAAGAAAAAATATTTATATTTTATTAATAATTGGTATATTAATAATGTTAGTATTAAATATATTTGAAGGGATAAAAACACAGCCTGTAGATATGCAGAAACAATACAAAAGACTATATGAAAATGATAAAATGCTTTTAGAAAACTTTGATAAATTGGAAACAAAAGATTCATATGAAAATATTGTAGAAAGAATAAAATTAGAAGAATATGCTATACAAAATAATATTAAGTACAATATAATAATAAATTCTGAAAATAACAATGTAACTTTACCAAAAGACGCTAGATATTTATTAATTAAAATGTTTAATAATTTTGATATTCTAATGATTTTTATAGTTATTTATTTATCTAGCACAATAATTTCTGAAGAATATAATAGTGGAACAATAAAGAATTTATTAGTAAAGCCACATAAAAGAACAAAAATATTATTATCAAAAATAGTAACAGCAATATTTTTAACAATAATAATTTCAATACTTATGGTAGTATTCCAATATTTATTGGGAGGAATAATATTCGGATTTGACAGTTATGAATTAGAATCAATAAAATACAATTCATTAACAAATAATATTGAAACTATGGACTTAATGCAAAATACAATTACAACCCTTCTAAAAAAAGAACCTATGTATCTATTATTAAGTTTAGTAAGTATGTTATTTGGAATAATAACTAATAATATAGCACTAAATATATTAATTTCTTTAGGATTATATTTTATTTCCACAATGGAATTTTTAATTAATAATATAACAAAATATTTATTTATTTTTAATTGGGATTTAACTACAAATAATATAATAAATATTGCTCAATCTATTTCTATATGTGTTATTAGCTTTTTAGTGATTTTTATACTATTAATTATAATTTTTAAAAAGAAAGATATATCTAATGAATAAAAAAGGAGAAAATCAAATATGAAAGTTTTAGAGTGTAATAATTTAAAAAAACAAGTAAAAAATAAAATAATTGTTCAGGATATTTCATTTTCTGTGAACAAAGGAGATGTAGTAGGCTTATTAGGACCAAATGGAGCTGGAAAAACTACTATTATAAAGTTAATATTAGGTTTGATAAAAATAAGTGAAGGAAGAGTTTTAATTAATGGATATAATATAGAAAAAGATTTTGTAAAAGCAATAGATAAAGTAGGGGCAATAGTAGAATCTCCTGATTTGTATATGTATTTATCAGGATATGACAATTTAAAAATAACAGCCAATAATTATAAAAATATTTCAAAAGATAGAATTTTAGAAGTGGCAAGAATCGTCGGATTGGATAATCGAATAAAAGACAAAGTTTCAACATATTCGTTGGGAATGAGGCAAAGATTAGGAATTGCAGAAGCAATTATAAATAGTCCAGAACTTTTAATACTAGATGAGCCTACAAATGGATTAGATATTGAAGGAACTATTGAAATGCGAAATTTAATAAAAAGCTTATCTAATCAGGGAATAGCAATACTAATATCAAGTCATAATTTAACAGAAATAGATAATTTATGTAATAGAATAATAGCAATAAAAAGCGGAAAGATGGTTACAGACGAAACAATTGATGAATTTAAACAAATATCTAATGAAAGTAGTTATATTTTTGAATTAAATAATGTAGAAAATGTAGATAAAATACTTCAAAATTATAAATTTGAAATAATAGATAAAAATAAAATCAGAATATATATTTCTAAAGAAAAAGTGTCTGAATTAACAAAAAAATTTCTAACAAATAATTATCAAGTTTATTTAGTACAGGAAGAACAGTTCACATCAGAAGAAGCCTTTATAAAAAAGGTAGGTGAAAATAAAATTGATTAAACTGGTACAAAATGAACTAATAAAAATATTTAAAAGAAGAAGTATTTATTTTTTGTTATTTCTTTCAATAATAGCAATTATTGTATATAATAACATAAATCCTGATCAAAATCCTATTGATCCACTTCGTAATACACAGGATATAATACTAATAAAGGATATGGAAGAAAAGTTAAAACAAAAGACAGGTCAAGAATATATTGATTATAAAGTAAACTTAGATTCCCTTAAACTATACAATAGTTATCAAGAAAATTCTTGGCAAAGATGGGCGTTAAATGAAGAAAGAGGTACTTATGTAAGAGAGGGAATTGAAATAAAGTTTAATCATAATATTGAAAGATTATTAAATAATATTAACGATTATGAGTTAAATCCAAATACAGAAATTACAAAAGAAGAATATGAAAACTCAAAAATAGAATATAATAAATATATTGAAGCATTAAACACAGATAATTGGAAAGATTTTCTAAATTTGAAAATAAAAGATCTAAAAGAAATAAAAAATACTAATGATATAACGAATATAGACATTGGAAGAATAAATATTGACATAGAAATATATGAAATGAGATTAAAATATAATATAAATTTTGACAATAATATTCAAAATGAATATTTAGATAGATATAAAGAACATTATTATGATGTTCAGACAAATGAAAATTTTCCATATAGTGGTTTTTCTCAAACATTTATCAATAAAAATTTGAACGAAGATAGAGCAAGAATGAATTTATGCAAATATGCTATAGAAAATAATTTAAATACAGATATTTCTAATGAACTATACATAATTAGCAACAATGAAATTAATGCTAGAACCTCTTTTATAAGGACATTTGAGCATTTTGATTTAATAATTGTTATTATAGCAATATATTTATCAACTACAATTATAACAGAAGAAGTTAATAAAAAAACAATTAAAAATTTACTAACAAAACCACATAAAAGAAGCACTATTATAATGTCAAAGCTAATAGCTTGTATAATAACAATACTTGTTTCAATGGTATTTGTTATTATTGTTCAATATATTGTTGGTGGTGTGATATTTGGATTTGATAGTTATAAGCTAGAATATATAGGTTGTAATTATAATACAGGAGAGCTAATACATATGAACTTGTTTGAATATGTGATAATAGTTGGATTATCAAAGTTACCAATGTATATTATAATTATAGCATTTTGTATGTTAATTGGAACATTAAATAATCACACTTCTATGTCAATGATTCTAACATTAATAATATTTTTAATAGGATATAGGATACTTCCAGAATGGTCAAAAGTAGAAAGTTTGAATGTTGTAGCAAGATATTTTGTTACTAACAATTGGGATTTTAGTAAATACTTATTTGGACAAGTTTCAGATACCTCAGGTATTTCTTTATATAGTTCTATTGTTGTTTGTTTGATACATTTGTCTATATTCTTATATTTAACTATACACAAATTTAATAGAAAAGAAATATATAATAATATTTCATAGCTATAAAAGTATTGAATATAAATCAAAATAATAATATAATTAAAGTGGAATTAAAAGATCAAATAAACGAAAGATTATGATAGCTAAAAAAGGTCTAATAATTAAAAAAGGAGAGATTTTTATATGAAAAAGAAGATTTGGATTACAATTGGTATAATTATTTTTATATTAATTTTTATTGTACTAATTAGGTTTAATATTTATATGAATCTAGATAAAAGATATGATGAAATGAATGCAAAAAATAATTATTACTATTATTCAGAAACTGAGAATACAGTTATGACTTATTGGAAAAAAGACAATATACATAAAGTAAACGTGAAAAATGTAAAAGGAGAGGGAAACATAACATTTTGGAAAAATGCAGATACAAATGAATACTATATGTTTAATGAAACAGAAAATAAAACTTATAGTAAATATATTGGAAATAATGGGATGATGGTAGAAAACTTACCATTAACAGGATATAATGTATCTTCAGAAAATAGATTAGGTATAAACTTAATGTTTGCAATAAATCCATTCTGTACGATTTCAAATGGTAAATATGAAAATAAACGTTGCTATATATTAGGATATTTAGAAGAAGGTAGTTCAAAAGAATGGATAGAAAAAGAAACAGGATTACCAGTATATATAGAATTTGCAAATGGAACGTATAGAAAAATACAATATAGTTTTGATACTGTAACAGATGAGGATATAAGAATTCCAAATATAGAAGAATATACGTTAATAGAAAACCAATGATATAAAAAGGAAAGCAAAAGAAATGTTTTATTATTTTGTATATCCATCTCCAGTAGGAGAATTAACCATTGCAAGTGATGAAAAAAATATTATAGGTCTTTGGATAAAAGAACAAAAATATTTTGGTAGTACAATATGTAATGAAAAAGTAGAAAAGAAGAATATACCTATTTTACTAGAAACAAAAAAATGGTTAGATAGATATTTTAAAGGAGAAAAACCACTAATACGAGAGTTAAAATTAAAACCAAAAGGTAGTGAATTTAGAAAATTAGTGTGGAAAATACTTTGTGAAATACCATATGGTAAAGTAACTACATATGGTGAAATAGCCAAAAAAATAGCCAAATTACAAAAAAGAAAAACAATGTCTGCACAAGCTGTTGGAGGTGCAGTTGGACATAATCCAATATCAATTATTATTCCTTGTCATAGAGTTATTGGAACAAATGGAGACCTAATAGGATATGCAGGAGGAATAGAAGTAAAAAAGAAATTACTTCAATTGGAAAATGCAGATATAAAAAAATTATATAATTTAAAAAAAATGATATATTAATATATCATTTTTTTAAAATCATGTTACAGGATAATGTTTTAAAAATTAGCTATGAAAATGCTTATATATTAATATATTTTGTCAAAACATATCTGGGGTGTAACAATCCGGGTCTTGACTGCAAATATTAATATATAAGCATTTTCGCATATTTTAAGTTTATAACCATTATCCTGTAACAAAACCATTAAACTATAACAAAAATTAATTGATATTTATATGGCCTTATGATATAATACAAACTGAGTTTGTAGGTAATACAAATATAAAGCAAAAGGAGAGATAAAGCAAATGGGATTTTTTGAGAAATTAAAACAAGGAATGAACAAAACTAAGCAATCATTTGATGAAAAACTAAATAATGTATTTAAAAGTTTTAGAAAAGTAGATGAAGAATTACTAGAAGAACTAGAAGAAATATTAATTATGTCAGATATAGGAATAGATACATCAACCAAAATAATAGAAAATTTAAGAGAAAAAATAAAGAAAGAAAAAATACAAGATGAAGAAGACGTAAAAAAAGCATTAAGAGAAGAAATGCAAAAAATATTAGATTCTAATGATATTCAACTAAAATTAAATACAAAACCATCTGTAATTTTAGTAGTAGGTGTAAATGGAGTAGGAAAAACAACATCAATAGGAAAAATTGCCAATAGATTAGCCAAAGATGGAAAAAAAGTAGTAGTAGCAGCAGCAGATACATTCAGAGCAGCAGCAGTAGAACAATTAGAAATTTGGGCTAAAAGAGCAGGAGCAGATATTGTGAAAAGAGAAGAAGGAGTGGATCCAGCATCAGTAGTATATGATGCAATCAAAATAACAAAAGAGAAAAATGCAGATATACTTATTGTTGATACAGCAGGGAGATTACATAACAAAAAATATTTAATGGATGAATTAAATAAAATACAAAAAGTAATAAATAGGGAAATGGAAGAAGCTGATAAAGAGGTTTTATTAGTAATAGATGGAACAACAGGTCAAAATGCAATATCACAAGTAAAAGCATTTAAAGAAGAAGCAGATATAACAGGACTAATATTAACTAAATTAGATGGAACAGCTAAAGGAGGAGTAGTTATTGGTATAGTTGAAGAAAACAATATACCAGTCAAATTTATTGGAATTGGAGAACAAATTGATGACATGGAAATATTTAATAGTCAAGACTTTGTTAAAGCTATTGTATAAGGAGGTATAACCATGGAAGACGACAAAATAAAAAGTCAAAATACAGTGCAGCAAAAATCAAGTAATGAGCAAGTAAAAAATAAAAAAAGTAATGTAAGCAAATTAAGAATAATAATAGTATTTTTTTTCGTATTAATATTTGCTACTGTAAGTTATGTACAATTAAGAGGCTCATATTTACAATATGAGGAAATAGGAGAGAAATATATTAACATATTTAATACAAATTTAACTTATAGATATACAATAATGGCAATAAATTTTATAGTAGTTTATATTATTATATATTTTACGAATAGAGGAATAAAAAAAGGATTAAAGCCATTTTTTAAAAAAGAACAAAAAGAAATGCCTAAATTATTAAATAAATCATTGGCATTAGTGATATCAATGATTTTAAGTGTAGTGGTATCAGCAGTAACAATGCAAAAATTAATGTTAGCAATTAATGCAACATCTTTTGGAATTCAAGATACAATTTTTGGACTTGATATATCATATTTTATGTTCCAAAAGCCAGTTATAGAAATGTTAGTATTTTACTTCACAACTTTCATGATAGGACTAACATTATACATTGCATTATATTATGTAATAGTATTCAATAGATATTTTGATGGAATAGATGGCAAAATGCTAAAACAAAGTATTTTTATGAAAAAAATTTACAGAAATCTAATACTAATAGTATTAGGAATAGCAGTACTTACTGTTTTTAATATACAAAATATAGAATTTGGAAAGATACTATCTATAAATAATGAAATTGATTTAGTTGGAGCAGGAATGACAGAAAGAACAGTAAAATTATTTGGATATATAATATTTGCATTTGTTATTATAATATTTGCTTATAGAGCTTTAAAGAATTTTAAAAATGGAAAAACAAATAAAGTATTAAAAAATTTAGTAGTTATACCAAGTTATCTAGTATTTATGTTTATTATAATGGTATTATTTGATACTATATATGTAAATACAAATGAATTAGACAAAGAAAGAAATAATATAGCAGAAAATATAAAAAACACCAAAAATGCATATCAATTAAATATTGAAGAAACGAATTTAACAAATTCTGGTACAATAACAGAAGAGGAAGTTGACAAGTATCAACATATTATAGATAATGTACCAATAATTACAAAAGATGTAGTTTTAAAAACATTGCAAGATACTCAAACTGGTACAGGACATTATTCATATAGAAATGCTAATATAGCAAAATATAAAATTGGTGAGGAAGAAAGAGTAGTATATTTAGCACCAAGAGAAATTAAAAATTCAGGAAGAACGTATAATAACAAAACTTATGAATATACACATGGAATGGGAGAAATAATAGCGTCTGCCACAACATCAACACAAGCAGGAAATATAGAATACATTCAAAAAGATGTATCAGGCAAAGATGAACAAATTAAAATTTCAAAATCTGAAATTTATTTTGGATTAGAAACCAATGAAATTATTG
This sequence comes from uncultured Clostridia bacterium, assembly GCA_947589015.1. Taxonomy (GTDB): domain Bacteria; phylum Bacillota; class Clostridia; order TANB77; family CAG-508; genus CAG-269. The sequence continues at coordinate 54,452 of CANPZF010000010.1, read as the reverse complement.
CCACGAATACGAAAAGTATAAAAGAGTATGATTATACAGATGAAAGTGGAAATGAAAAAACATCTACATATACAGGAAAAGCAGGACTAAAAGTAGGATTTTTAGATAGAATAATTTTAGGATTGACAAGTGGCAATATAAACTTAGCATTTTCAAGTGAATTTACTAATGAAAGTAAAGTTTTATTAAACAGAAATGTAGTAGATAGAGCTAAAAAATTGTTACCATATTTAATATATGATGAAAGTCCATATACAGTAGTAACTGATGATGGTAACATTGTATGGGTAATAGATGCGTATACAGTTTCAGGAAATTATCCATATTCACAATATACTACAATAGAGCATAATGGAGTAAGAGAGAATATAAATTATATAAGAAATTCAGTAAAGGTATTAGTAGATAGCTATGATGGAACAATAGATTTTTATATAACTGATAGAACCGATCCAATAGCAATGGCTTATAGAAATATTTATCCAGAACTATTTATGGATTTAGATGAGGAAATACCTCAAGACATTCAAGAACATTTAGTATATCCACAATATTTGTATAAAGTTCAACAAGAAATCTTAAAAGCATATCATAATGTAAAAACTGATGTATTGTATAGAGGAGATGACTTATGGGACATTGCAAAATACAATAGTGTTAGATCAACAAGAGCATCAGGAAATTATATGGAACCATATTATACAATGGTTAAAACTTTAGATGGAGAAAAATTAGGACTAATACAAATATATACACCTAATGAAAAGCAAAATATAATTTCATATTTAGTAGGAAGCACAGAGGGAACAGAAAATAAGTTGCAATTATATAAATTTTCAGCAGATAGTAATATTGTTGGACTAATGCAGTTAGATAAGCAAATTGAAGAAGATGAAATAATATCAGCAGAATTAGAAGCATTAAATACAACAGGAACTAAAATAAGTAAAAATATGATAGTAGTTCCAATAGATAATACATTATTATATGTAGAACCAATTTATCAAACAATGTTAAATGAGTCAGAAATACCAATATTAAAGAAGATAGTTGTAGCATCAGGAAATAAGGTGGCAATAGGAGATACGTTAGTGGCAGCTTTAGAAAATTTACTTTCACAATATGCTGTAGATATAGAAGTAGAAGATACAGACGATATAGAAGGATTAATAGAAGCTATAATTAAAGCAAATAAGAACTTAATAGAGTCTAATGAAAATAATGATTGGGAATTAATGGGTCAAGATATTAAAAAACTTCAAGAATTAATACAATCTTTGGAAATATTGAAGGAAGAAGAAGATAAGAAGAATGCAGAGTTAAAGGATCAAGAGAAAAATAATAATGAAACTATAGAAAATAAGAATGAAAACGTAAATGTAAATACTAATACTACTAATAATAATATACATAGTTATAATGATGTAATAGAAAATATAACAAATACACAAAATTAAATTTTAGAATAAAAAGTCTATAAAAAATCCACTATAATAAAAAGGTGGATTTTTTATGTTTATATGGTTAAAGAAGAAAAAAATTGAATTGTTAAATATGGGTATAGAAAAACTTAATAAAACATTACAAGAATCTAATATTATGGAATGGAATTATATTTTGGGTAGTAAAAAAGAAATAATAAAGAGAAACTTAATAGCAGGAATTTTTAGAGGGGTTGGGATTGGTATAGGAGTTACTATAATAACGGCAATTATAGTGATTTTGTTGCAAAAAATAGTTACTTTAAATATTCCTGTTCTTGGAGAATATATTGCTGATATTGTGGAAATAGTAGAAAAAAGTAGATGAATTAGATTGCCAAAAGTTGCCAAGGGTTGCCAAAGGGTTGCCAAAAGGGACGTTCTTAAATGGCAACTTTTAGTTGCCATTTAAGAACGTCCCTTTTGGCAACCCTTGGCAATCTTTGGCAAATTTTTGGCAATTCTTTAAATTTCTAGTTTATAAAAAACTTTTTTTCCTTTTTTTAAGATAGAATAATTATTTGAAAAATCTTTACTTGAAAGAATATAATTAATATCAGTAATTTTTTCATCATTTAAAGAGATACCACCTTGTGTAATTAAAGTTCTAGCTTGACCTTTAGAACTAGCAATGCCAGTTAAAATTATTGCATCAACTAAAGAGGTATCAGGAGATTGTAATTTTATTGTAGGCATATTTTCTAAACTACCTTGACCATTAAACAATGCATTAGAAGCTTCTTCAGCTTTTTTAGCTTCTGTTTCACCATGAATTAATTTAGTAATTTCAAAAGCAGCGATTTTTTTAGCTTCATTAATTTTTTCATCTTTTAAAGAAGAAAGCTCATTAATTTTTTCCATTGGTAAGAAAGTAAGCATTTTTAAAACTGTGCTTACACTACTATCTTCAATATTTCTCCAATATTGATAAAATTCATATGGAGAAGTTTTATTAGCATCTAACCATAAAGCACCTTTTTCAGTTTTACCCATTTTTTTACCTTCTTTTGTAGTAAGAAGTTTGAAGGTTAGACCGTAAGAGTCATCTTTTCCGATTTTTCTAATCAATTCAACTCCACCAATGATATTAGACCATTGATCATTTCCACCCATTTGTAATTTGCAACCATAATTGTTATATAAATATAGAAAATCATATGATTGCATTAACATATATCCTAATTCAAAGAAGGTTAATCCTTTTTCCATTCTTTGCTTATAGCATTCAGCAGCGAGCATTTTATTGACAGAAAAAAGACTACCAATTTCTCTCATGAAATTAATAAAATTTAGGTTTAGTAGCCAATCAGCATTGTTGACTATAATAGCAGCATTATCTCCTTCAAAACTAACAAATTTTTCAATTTGCTTTTTTATTCCTTCAACATTTTTATCAATATCTTCTCTGGATAGCATTTTTCTCATATCTGTTTTTCCAGAAGGATCACCAATAGTAGCAGTACCACCACCAATTAGAATTATAGGCTTATGACCACATTTTTGCATATGACTTGCAACCATTAAAGAAACAAAATGACCTACATGTAAACTGTCAGCAGTTGGATCAATACCTATATAAAATGGTACAGATTGTTTTCCAAAAAGTTCTTTGATTTCTTCTGGATGAGTTAATTGTTCTATATATCCTCTTTCTTCTAAAATATCAAAAACATTTCTCATTAAAATATCATCCTTTCTAATACAACTTTAGACGGAGAATATCCGTCTAAATCTAAATATATTTATTATTAATTAAAAATTATACCTTGATTACCAATAGTAGAGTTTAAATCAATATTTTGCTTATATTGTTCAAATCCTTCATAATTTAAAAATCTATTTAAATTTTTTACAGAAATTCCAGTTTCTCCTGAAATAGTATCTAATGAATTGTTAAGTCCATTTGCATCTATATATTCTTTAAAAGTAGATAATTCTCTATTATCTTTTGGACTACATTTTGGACATACATTTCCTTCTGATACATAAAAGTTTCCACATCTGCTACATTTATTAAAATTCATTTTATTTTCCTCCTATAATTCTTCTTTTGATAATTTTTTTAAAATTTATTGTATTGTATCACAAAAAATGAAAAAGAAAAAGGGTTTTTGTAAAAAATAACTAAATTTAGATAAAAAATGGTGGTTGATTTTTTATTTAAGGTGTAGTAAAATGATAAAAACAAAAGGGAGGTAAAATAAATGAAAACATATGTATGTAAAGTATGTGGATATATTCACTTTGGAGAAGAAGCTCCAGAAAGATGTCCACAATGTGGAGTAGGAAAAGAAATGTTTGAAGAAAGAGTTGAATCTGCAGAAAAACAATATGTAGATGAACATGTAATAGGAGTTGCAAAAGGATTAGATGAAGAAGTTGTAAAAGGATTAAAAGACAACTTTATGGGCGAATGTACAGAGGTAGGAATGTATATTGCAATGAGCAGACAAGCAGATAGAGATGGATATCCAGAAATAGCAGAAGCATTTAAAAGATATGCCTGGGAAGAAGCAGAGCATGCAGCAAAATTTGCTGAATTATTAGGCGAGATTGTATATCCAGATACAGAAAAAAATGTAAGATTAAGAGCAGAAGCAGAATGTGGAGCATGTAAAGGTAAAAAAGAGTTGGCTACTAGAGCTAAAGAATTAGGATATGATGCAATACATGATACAGTTCATGAAATGTGTAAAGATGAAGCAAGACATGGAAAAGGCTTTGATGGACTATTAAAGAGGTATTTTTCTAAATAAAGAGAAATTGCTAATGGGGACACTCTTGCCAAAGGAGGCGAACTTGCCAAAGGGGACGCTCTTAAATGGCAACTTTTAAGTTGCCATTTAAGAGCGTCCCCTTTGGCAAGTTCGCCTCCTTTGGCTAGGAATTTTAATAAAAAAGGAAGATATTAAAAGTGAAAGAAATAAATGGAATAATGATGCAATATTTTGAATGGTATTTGGACTGCAAGCAAAATCTATGGAATATAATTGCACAAAATGCAAAAAAATTATCTAATATAGGAGTAACTGCATTGTGGTTGCCACCAGCATATAAAGGCATTGGAGGAAAGGATGAAGTTGGATATGGAGTGTATGATTTATATGATTTAGGAGAGTTTGACCAAAAAGGTAGTATAAAAACTAAATATGGTTCAAAAGATGAATATATAAATTGTATAGCAACATTAAAACAAGAAGGGATATTTTCATATGCTGATATAGTGTTAAATCACAAAATGGGAGCAGACATGTTACAAACAATTCCAGCAACAAGAGTAGATTGGGCTAATCATAATATACAAACTTCTGAACAAGAAACGGTAAAAGTAGCAACTAAATTTACATTTCCAAATAGAAAGAAAAAATATTCAGATTTTGAATGGAATTGGACACATTTTGATGGTATAGATTATAATGATGCAACTAAGGAACATTCAATATTTAAATTTAAAGACAAAAGTTGGGATGATACGGTAGATGAAGAATATGGAAATTATGACTATTTAATGGGAGCAGATATAGATTTTACAAACAAAGAGGTAATAGAAGAATGTTATAAGTGGGCAAAATGGTATTTAGAAGAAACTAAAGTTGATGGTTTTCGTTTAGATGCAGTAAAACATATAAATATGCATTTTTATAAAGATTGGATTAAAAAATTAAGAGAAGAAACAAAAAAGGAATTATATACAGTTGGCGAATATTGGAGTGGAGATGTATCAAAATTACATCGATATATCACAGAAACAGAAGGACAAATTTGCTTATTTGATGTTCCACTTCATTACAATTTAAGCATAGCATCAAAAGATGAAAATTATGATTTGACTAAAATATTTGAAAGAACTCTAGTAAAAGATAATCCACAAAAAGCAGTTACTTTTGTAGATAATCATGATACACAACCAAGTCAAAGTTTAGAAAGTTTTGTGAAACCTTGGTTTAAGCAAAGTGCATATGCATTAATTTTATTAAGAAATCAGGGGTATCCATGTGTATTTTATGGTGATTTTTATGGAATACCATATAGTGGTATTGAACCAACTAAGGACTTGGAAATATTGATGAAACTGAGAAAAGAAAAAGCATATGGAAATCAAATAGATTATTTTGATAATCCTAATTGTGTAGGTTGGACTAGAGAAGGAACAGATGAATATATTAAGTCTGGCTTAGCTGTTATTATTTCTAATAAAAAAGATGATGAAAAGAAAATGTATATAGGAGAAAAATTTGCAGGGAAAAGATTTATAGATGCATTAAATAACTGTGAAGAAATAGTGGAAATAGATAGTCAAGGTGAAGGAATGTTTAAAGTAAAAGAAAAATCAGTATCAGTATGGATAGAAACTTAGAAAGGAGAGTTTTATGCCTAGATTTTTTGTTGCAGACAATCAAATAACAGAAAATAAAATTGAAATTATAGGAGAAGATGTAAATCATATAAAAAATGTATTAAGAGCAAAAATTGGAGAAGAAATACAAGTATGCAATAAAAATCAAATGAAAGAATATACTTGTAAAATAGAGAGATTAGAACAAGAAAAAATAATATGTAATATACAAAAAATATCAGAAAATGAAACAGAATCTAATATAAATGTTACAATATTTCAAGGACTTCCAAAATCAGACAAAATGGAATTAATAATACAAAAATCTGTTGAACTGGGAGTATTTGATATAACACCTGTAGAAATGAAAAGATGTGTTGTAAAGTTAACGGAAAAAGATAAAAATAAAAAAATTGAAAGATGGCAAAAAATATCTGAAGTGGCTGCAAAACAATGTGAAAGAGGAGTTATTCCAAAAATAAATGAAATAAGTAATATAAAAAATATTTGTAATATATGTGAAGTTTATGATATAGTATTAGTAGCTTATGAAAAAGAACAAAAAAATACATTAAAACAAGAGTTAATAAAATTAAAGGAACAAAATTTAGATAAAGCTATAAGAATAGGAATTGTAATAGGACCAGAAGGTGGATTAGAGGAGCAAGAAGTAGAAATGTTAAAGCAGGCTGGTGCAAAAATAGTAACTCTAGGAAAGAGAATTTTAAGAACAGAAACAGTAGCTTTAAATATATTGAGCAATATTATGTATGAATGGCAATAATGTTAAACTTGAGACTATTTGTGTTTAGGAGGAAACAAAATAAATATGAAAAATAATGTAAAACAATCAAAAGATGAAATAGATACTAGTAATTCTAAAAAAATTCCCAAAGAAGTGTCGCAAGATATATTGAAGCAAATTTTTAAAAATCTTTTAATAGCTATATTTGTAATGACATATTTTGCTATTTTAAATCTTGCAAATTATAAAATGAAACAAGAAAGATTAATAGAAGATTTAAAAGTATTTTCAGGCACATTTTTAGTAATAGGAATAGTAATTCTAGAAAAGGCATATAAAAAGGACAGTGGAAAATTAGCTATACCAGCAATTGAATCCATATTTATGTCATTCCACACACTCTCAATTATGCATGTAATAACTATGTTTAATTATAACTTTATGTTATATTTACTAACGTCTTCATATATAATAGGAATATATTTTGTACTTAAATGTATAATTATTTATACTAAAGGTAGAAGAGATTATTTAAGGCAATTTAGTGATATATCAGAAATTGTAAAAAAAGATGAACCAATAAAAAAAGAAGCTACAAAGAAAAATGGAGAGAATAAAGAAAAGCAAAATAATTCTAAGCAAAATGAGAAAATAGATATACAAGAAAAAGAGAAAGTATTAAATAAAAAGAAAAATTCAAATAATAAAAAACAAAATAAAAAGAGGTAATAAAATGATTAAAAGTATGACAGGATATGGAAAATCAAATATAACTAATGAAACTAGACAATATCAAGTTGAAATAAAAAGTGTAAATCATAGATATCTAGATATTTCAGTGAAGATGCCAAGGACATTAAGTTATTTAGAAGAAGAAGTAAAAAGGGAAATTTCACAATATATAAAAAGAGGAAAAATAGAAGTGTTTATTACTTTTAATGACAGCAGTACAGAAGGTAAACAGATTATTTTAAATAAAGAATTGGCGAAAATTTATATTAAAGAATTGAAGGAGCTAGCAAGTGAGGAGGGGTTACTTTCTGATATACAAGTTACTGAAATTTCAAAGTTACCAGAAGTATTAAAAATAGAAAATCAACAAGAAAATGAAAGCTTAAAAAATGAATTGATACAGGCAGTATCAGTTGCTTCACAGGAATTGGCAAGTATGAGAGAAATAGAAGGAAATAAAATTGTAGAAGATTTAATACAAAGAATTGAAGAAATAGGGACAAAAGTTAGAAAAATATCTGCAATTTCTACTGGACTTATTGAAGAATATGTAGTAAAATTAAAAGGGAGAATAAAATTATTATTACAAGATCAGGAAATAGATGAAGCAAGATTGGCTCAAGAAGTTGTAATATATGCTGATAAATGTTCTATAGAAGAAGAAGTAACAAGATTAGAAAGTCACATCTTGCAATTTAAACAACTATTGAATTCAGAAGGGGCAATAGGAAAAAAAATAGACTTTATGCTTCAAGAGATGAATAGAGAGACTAATACAATAGGATCTAAAGCTAACAATTTAGAAATTACAAATGGTGTAATTGACATAAAAACACAATTAGAAAACATAAGAGAACAAATACAAAATATCGAGTAGAAAGGATTGGTTATATGCAATTAGTAAACATAGGATTCGGAAATATTGTTTCAGCCGAAAGAATTGTAGCTATAGTAAGCCCAGAATCGGCTCCTATTAAAAGAATGGTACAAGAAGCTAAAGATAACAAAACAGCTGTAGATGCAACATATGGAAGAAGGACAAGAGCTGTTTTAATAATGGATTCAGGTCATATTATATTATCAGCAGTTCAACCAGAAACTGTTGGTGGAAGAATTGATAAAACAATATCTCAAGAAGATTTAAATAAACAAATACCAGAAGTTACTAAAAGTAAGGAGTGATTTAAAATGATGGTAAAACCAACTGTTGGTGAATTATTGAAGAAAGCAGACAATAGATATGAATTAGTAATAGCAACTGCAAGAAGAGCAAGACAAATTGCTAGTGGAGACAAAGCAAAAACAAGTGTTAAAGAAGAGTCTCCAGTAACTTTAGCTGCAAACGAAATAGCAGAGGGGAAAGTAGTTATACAAAAAAATGAGCAAAACTAAAAGGAGTTTTTATGAAAAAACATATTATTTCAATGGGTGGAGAACTGGCCAGTGGAAAAGGAACTGTTTCAAAAATATTAATGGAAGAATTAAAATTTGGAATATATAAAAATGGTGACTATTTCAGAAAATTAGCTAAAGAAATGGGAATGGATGTTACAACCTTTAATATATATGTTAAAGAACATCCAGAAATAGATAAAAAAATAGAATATAGTGCAACTGAATATGCCAAGAAGCACGATAATTTTATTATTGATGCACGTTTGGGTTGGTATGCGGTACCAGAATCCTTTAAGGTATATTTAAAAGTAGATATAGATGTTGCAGCTAAAAGGGCATTTTATGATTTGGACAGAAAAAGTTCAGAGAATTTTGAAACAATTGAAGAACAAAAACAAGATATGGAAAAGAGATATAAACTTGAAAACGAAAGATATTTTAATTTGTATGGAGTTAGAAAAGAAGATGAATCTAATTATGATTTAGTTATAGATACAACTAATTATACACCAAAAGAAGTAGCAGATAAAATAAAAAGTGAATATTTTAAATGGTTAGATGAGTAAAATAAACCTCTAAATATTAAGTAAAAATTTAATATTTAGAGGTTTATTTTTATAAGTATTTGTATATAAAAATTAAGTGATGCAAAGATTTGAAAAAATAATTAAGTAATATGTGTTACTATTAAACATTTAGTTTATCTAATTTTAATCTATCTTGTTCATCTAAATTAGCTAAACTAAATTCTAATAATGAAATAATGGTTTTATTAAAAGATAAGTTTTTTAAGTCAGCTAAGTTTTGAATTTCATCAACAATATTTTCAGGCAAACGTAAAGTTTTACTTATTCCACTATGGTTTTCTGGAATTTTTAATTTGTTCATATAATTGTCCTCCTGCAATTATTTTATAATATAAAAAAAAATAAATATGCACCGAAAAATAGTTGCAAAATAATTGCGGTTATGATAGTATAAAATTGCTAAAAATCAGAAAATATGTAAAAGAATTAAAAAATTTTATGAAATGTAGTTTAAAAAATTGTTTTATAAATGTAAATAAAGAACATCTTATGGAATAATTGAAATAAAAATATTAAAAAGGGGGTAAACTAAAGAAAATGTAAAACTTAAATAAAAGTTTGTATAAAAAAACATAAGAATAAAAGGAGGAATTTTGAAGATGAAAGAAAAGAAAAAAATGAAATTGAGAATGAAAGAAAGAAAAGAAAATAAGGGCATAACATTAATAGCATTAGTTATAACAATAATTGTTTTGCTAATCTTAGCAGCAGTAAGTATAGCAACATTAACTGGAGAGAATGGAATATTAAACCAAGCAACAAAAGCAGGAGAAAGAACAACAGAGGAAACAGAAAAAGAAGAATTAAAATTATCATTTAATGCAGCAAAATCAAAAAAATATGAAAAAGGAGATTATACAGGAGAAATAACAGCAAAGGACTTAGAAGATGAGTTAAAGAAACAAAATCCAAAAGTACAAGTAAAAGAAAGTTCTAATCCAATAGAAGTAACATTCCCAAGTGGAAATGTATATACAGTAGATGGGAAAACAGGAGAAATAAAAGGACCAACAAATAAACAGGGAGATACACCAACACCACCAACAGAAGAAAATTTAGCAAAAGAAGTATTACAAATAGATCCAGAAGCTGATGAATATTATAAAAAAAGTCCATATGTAAAATATAATGGAATACTATGTAGAGTATTTTATAATGATGAAAAACACGGATTACAAATAATATCAGCAGATAATGTAGGAAAAGTAACATTAGGATCTGAAGATCCTAATGTTCAAGCATCAGATTTTGCTTATGAAGGTTCTGCTAATGTAAATGATAATTTCAAAAAGGCAGCAGCATCATATAATAAAGCAGTAGGTACATTAAATGAAGAAGCAAGAAAACATATGTCAGAAACAGACAAAATGGATGGAACAGATGGAAATAAAATAGCAATAGATGCAAGAAGTTTAGGAAGTATAGCAACATTAAAAGATGGAAAATTTCAATTAGATGATGTAGCACCTATGTATCCTTCTGAAGGAGATACAACATATGAATATTTTACAACTTATAATCTGAAGGGTAAATTAAAAAATACTGATACTAATTATGAAGAAGATGCAGATAGTACCACTGGTCAATTAAGAAAATTAGGTTTAAATGCAACTTCATATACTTGGCTGGCCTCTCGCTTTGCAAAAGCTCAATGGGATAGTACGCACTTCATGGTGCGCTATGTGGACGTTTTCCATGGTAATGCCACCTACGTCTACGATTTGTGCTATGTGAACGAAGACGACCGCGCGTCTAGCAATAGTTATTCGAAGGGTTTTCGCCCTGTTTTCCTTCTATCATATAAAGTCAAGATAAAAAGTGGGGGAGATGGAACGAGTAATAACCCATATGAATTAGAAATATAATGTATTCAAGTAAATTGCTGCGAAGCAGCAATGGTACAAAAGATTAAGCTAATGTAGATTTATAAAGGAATTTTGTTAAATTCCTTTATTTTTTTTAGTTATTTGTATATAATAATAGAAGAAAATGTGTAGAAAACAAAGAATAAATTTTTAATTCTAATAATGATTTTTAGTGAAGCTGAGAAAGGAAAAAATAGAAAATGGAAAAAAAGCAAGCAAAAGAAAGAATAGAACAATTAAGAAAACAAATAGAACATCATGCAAAAAAATATTATGACGAGGACAAACCAGAAATATCAGACTTTGAATATGACATGTTAATGGTAGAACTAAGAAACTTAGAAAGCCAATATCCAGAATATCAATCAAAAGAATCACTAACCCAAAAAGTAGGAGGACATGTAAAAGAAGGATTTGAAAAAGTAACACATGAAGTTCCAATGCAGAGTTTGCAAGACGTATTTAGTATAGAAGAAGTAGAGGAATTTGAAAATAGAATAGAAGAAAAATCAAGAGAGAATAAAATAGAAGAATTAAGATATGTAGTAGAAACCAAAATAGATGGATTATCAGCAAGCCTAGAATATAAAAATGGTAAATTTGTAAGAGGTGCAACCAGAGGAAATGGACTAGTAGGAGAAGACGTAACGCAAAATTTAAAAACAATAAAAACAATCCCAATGGAAATAAAAGATAAAATAGATATTACAGTAAGAGGAGAAGTATTTATAGCAAAAGATGATTTTGAAAAAATGAACCAAGAAAGAATGGATAATGAAGAAGAACTATTTGCAAATGCAAGAAATGCGGCGGCAGGCTCATTAAGACAATTAGATAGTAAAATAACAGCTACAAGACCATTGGATATATACATTTTTAATGTACAAAAAATAGAAGGAAAGAAATTTAATTCTCACTTTGAAGAACTAGAATATTTAGCAGAACAAGGGTTTAATGTAAACCCTGTTAGAATTTTTTGCAAGACAAAAGAAGAAGTAAAAAAGGCAATAGAAAAAATAGGAGAAGATAGAGAAAAGTTAACATTTGGAATAGATGGAGCAGTAGTAAAAGTAGATGACTTAAAATTTAGAGAAATTTTAGGAACAACAGCCAAAACACCAAGATGGGCAGTAGCATATAAATATCCGCCAGAGAAAAAAGAAACGATTCTAAAAGATATAATATGTCAAGTAGGAAGAACAGGAGCAATAACTCCAATGGCAATATTAGAACCAGTAAAAGTGGCAGGTTCAACTATTTCAAAAACTACGCTTCATAATGAAGACTTTATAAAAGAAAGAGACTTAAAAATAGGAGATACAGTTGTTATACAGAAAGCAGGAGATGTAATTCCAGAAATTGTAGAAGTAAAAAAGAAGAAAAGGACAGGAGAAGAAAAAGATTTTGAAATGCCAAAAAATTGTCCTGTATGTGGAGCACCAGCCATAAGAGAAGAAGGTGAAGCGGTAATTCGCTGTACAGGAATAGAATGTCCAGCAAAATTATATAGAAATTTAGTACATTTTGTTTCAAGAGAAGCAATGAACATAGATGGATTAGGAGAAAGCATAATTGCACAATTACTAGATAGAAAATTAATAAGCAATATAGCAGATATATATGATTTAAAATTTGAAGATATAGCATCACTAAAGAAAAATGGAAAAAAATTTGCTCAGAATTTAATAGATAGCATAAACAAAAGTAAAGAAAATGACTTAAGTAGATTAATCACATCTTTAGGAATTAGACATGTAGGAACAAAAGCATCAAAAGTATTAGCTAGAAAATATAAAACAATGGAAAACTTACAAAATGCTACATTTGAAGGATTAAGTCTATTAAATGATATAGGACCAATAGTAGCAAATAGTATTAGAGAATTCTTTTTACAAGATCAGACTATAGATTTAATACAAAAGTTAAAAAAAGCAGGGATAAATATGCAAAGCTTAGAAGAAGAAAGCGAAGATCAACGATTTGAAGGAAAAACTTTTGTATTAACAGGAACTCTAGAAAATTATACACGAGGAGAAGCAAGTAATATAATTGAAAAATTTGGAGGAAAAACATCTGGAACAGTATCTAAAAAAACAGATTATGTATTAGCAGGAGAAGAAGCTGGTAGCAAATTGACAAAGGCTCAAAGTTTAGGTGTAACAATAATAACAGAAAGTGAATTTGAAAAAATGATAAAATAAGATAGGAGAGAAGCCAATGGAAGATTATACTTTTGAAAAAATGTGGGAAGATTTGAAAAATGGATATCAAATATATTACACATATGTTGGAAATAGATATTTACTATTTAAAACAGCAGAGAATTGTTATACTCAAAAATTGTTAACTGAGCATAAGAAAAATCCTCAACCAAGAATGCTAATGTTAACTTTAAAAAGAGTAAAAGAAATGTTTCCATTTATGGAGGACATTGAATATAAAATTGGAACATCTGAAATTTAAATAAAGTGCTTTAAGTTTTGCATTTTTTGTAACTTTGGCATTTCTTACTTTTTATTCTACAACACGGTGGTATATAGTATATATTTAGTTGATAAATCAATTTGTTCATTTCATTCAAAAAGAAATTCTAATATACAAAATTGAACCTCTTTCACTCAGACCAAAATGATTATTAATATATTCTTTTGAATGAAACGACGAATGTGCCGTGGAATGACTGTAGAAATTCTAAATAAAATCAATTAGGGAATCTCGCCTCACGAGGGCGCTGATTGATTTTATCAAGAATTTCTAAGTCATGTATCAAGCCGAGGCGTGTAAAGAAAAAGAATATATTAATAATCATTTTTCCGTGAACATCCCTCAATTTTGTATATAAGAATTTCTATTTTTCATTCCAATCAAGCATTGGTTTATCAACTAAATATATACTATATACCACCGTGTTGTAGAATAAAAAGTAAGAAATGCCAAAGTTACAAAAAATATCGAAACTAAAATAAAATGCATATTGATTTTTGATGCAATTTAATGTAGAATATAAATCAAGTTTTAGATAGAGAAAAGAGGAATAATTGTAAAAATGGCAATAGTAATACAGGGAAATTTATTAGCAAAAAAAATAAGGGAAAAACTAAAAGAAAAATGTATAGAACTAAAACAAAAAGGAATTACACCTAAATTAGCAGTTATAATGGTAGGAGATAATCCAGCATCAAAAATATATGTGAAAAATAAAAACAAAGCATGTCAAGAAATAGGAATAGAATATGAAGAATATCTATTAGATGAAAAAATTAAACAAGAAGAATTGATAGAACTAATAGAAAAATTAAATAATAAAGAAGATATAAATGGAATATTATTACAAAGTCCAATACCAGTGCATTTAGACATAAATGAAGCATTTAGAACCATAAATTACAAAAAAGATGTTGATGGATTTAATCCAATAAATGTTGGAAAATTAGTATTAGAACAAGAAACTTTTGTATCTTGTACGCCATTTGGTGTAATCAAAATGTTAGAAGAATATAATATTGATTTAGAAGGAAAAAATGTAGTAATTTTAGGAAGAAGTAATATTGTAGGAAAACCATTAATACAGTGTTGTTTAAATAAAAATGCCACAGTCACAGTTTGTCATTCTAAAACAGTTGATATAGAAGAATATACTAAGAAAGCCGATATACTAATAGTTGCCATTGGAAAGTCAAAATTTGTAACAAAAGAAATGGTAAAAAAAGGTGCTGTTGTAATAGATGTAGGAATAAATAGAAATGAAGATGGAAAAATATCTGGTGATGTTGATTATGAAGAAGTTGAAAAAGTAGCAAGCTACATAACACCAGTACCTGGAGGCGTAGGACCAATGACAGTTGCAATGCTTATGAATAATGTTATAAAAGCAACAAAATTGCAAGCTAATATTTAATTAGGAAGGAGATAGAAAACAAAACCAACAATAATTAATCAAAATAATAAAACATATCCACAAATGTTAAAAAAAATTTATGACTCTCCAAAAAAATTATATATAAATGGAAATGAAAATTTATTAAATACAACATGCATAGCAATTGTTGGCTCAAGAGAACCAACAGAATATGGAAAAAAAGTGGCTAAATATTTAGGATTTTATTTGGCAAAAAATGGATATACTATAGTAAGTGGACTGGCAAAAGGAATTGACAGCTACTCACATATTGGAGCATTAAATGCAAAAGGAAAAACAATTGCAGTACTTGGAAATGGGTTAGACGTAATATATCCTAAAGAAAATAAAGGATTAGAAGAATATATAATAAAAAATAATGGATGTATAATATCAGAATATGATTTTGGAACAAAACCACAGAAAAAGAATTTTCCAGCAAGAAATAGGATAATAAGTGGATTAAGTAAAGCAGTGATTGTTGTAGAAGCAAAGGAAAAAAGTGGTTCTTTAATAACTGTAGATTTTGCCTTAGAACAAGGAAGGGACGTTTTTGTAGTACCACGGAAATATTGATTCAGAAAATTCTGTAGGTACAAATGATTTAATAAAACAAGGTGCTAAAGTTATTACTAATTATAATGATATAATACAAGAAATATCTTAGTATAATGTAAGGAAATTATAAAATAAAGAGGTTGATTTATGAATAGAGTAAAGTTACAAGATAGAATATTACCTAAATATACTAGAGGTGAAGAGATTTTTAATATGACATCACATATTGTAGGAGCTGTTTTAGGTGTGGTAGCAACTGTATTGTGTGTGGTTTTTGCATCTGTAAATGGCAATGTTTATGGAGTTATAAGTGGAGCAATATATGGGGTTACTATGATTTTATTATATACAATGTCTAGTATTTACCATGGATTAAAACCTGATAAAATGGCAAAAAAAGTATTTCAAGTTTTAGATCATTGCTCAATATTTTTATTAATAGCTGGTTCATATACTCCATTTGCATTATGTACTTTAAGAGAAAATAATACAGCGGTAGGTTGGACTATATTTGGTGTAATCTGGGGAGTTGCTATATTAGGAATAATATTAAATTCTATAGATATAAAGAAATATAAAAAATTTTCAATGATGTGTTATATAATTATGGGTTGGTGCATTATTATAAAAGCTAATTTATTACCAACATTATTGGGAACGGGTGGATTTTCACTTCTTTTATTAGGAGGCATATCTTATACAATAGGAGCTGTTATTTATGGAATAGCTAAAAAACATAAATTTTCTCATTCTATATTTCATTTATTTATTTTATTAGGAAGCTTATTACAATTTTTTTGTATATTACTATATGTTATGTAATAGAGATTTCTATGCTTATGCTTTTATATAATAGAAAATGTCAGTATGACTTTCTACTACATAATAAAAAAGAAGCTTTGTACAAGCTTCTTTCCCACAATACTTAATTCATTATAGCACATTTTTTGATGAAAAACAAATCTTAAAAAAGTGTGATTAAATGAGAATAATATATAAGAAAGTAAGAGATAATAATATAAATTAAGAAAACATGTTTTTTAAGACACAATATAAATTTGTAAACAATATTAATATATGCTAAAATAAGAATAACTAAAAAAGAAAAGTCAAAAATAATTAAATAGATATTAATTTTCCCTGCGTAGTGCGTATAGGCAGAATTTTTAGAACCAACACACGATAAGAGGGGCTAAATCTCTAAATATGGCGTGCATGCTCACCGTTTGGATTGTGAGAAGCCCATGAGTATTTAGGTAGGCACCCACCTGTTTTTAGGAGCAGGTCCTTAAAAATTCAAGCAGCTTGACGGCTAAGGCGGGGTTTTAATATTAATTAATAAAAAATATATGTGAAACACGTCGAAGATTTATAGATGTGTTTTTATTATTTTATGATAAACAAACTCTTGTTTTTGAAAAGTATATATAGTATAATGACATTAAGATTGTTTCTTATGAAAGGAATGGAATTAAAATGAATGACAAAATAACAATAAAAGGAGCAAAAGAACACAATTTAAAAAACATAAATTTAGAAATACCAAGAGATAAATTAGTAGTAATAACAGGCCTATCAGGTTCAGGAAAATCTTCACTTGCATTTGACACATTATATGCAGAAGGGCAAAGAAGATATGTAGAAAGCCTATCATCATATGCAAGACAATTTTTGGGGCTAATGGAAAAACCAGATGTAGAAAGAATAGATGGATTATCTCCAGCAATATCAATAGACCAGAAAACTACTTCAAAAAATCCACGTTCAACAGTAGGAACAGTAACAGAAATCTATGATTATATACGTTTATTATATGCAAGAATAGGAGTACCATATTGCCCAAACTGTGGCAAAAAGATAGAGAAGCAAACAATAGATCAAATAATAGACAACATTATGGAATTACCAGAAGGAACAAAAATACAAATATTAGCACCAGTAGTAAGAGGAAGAAAAGGAGAATACACAAAACAACTAGAAGAATATCAAAAAGAAGGATTTGTAAGAGTAAGAATAGATGGCGAAATATATGAGCTTTCAGATGATATAGAAATAGATAGAAAGAAAAAGCATGAAATTGAATTAATAGTAGATAGATTAGTTGTAAAACCAGATATAATAAGTAGACTTACAGAATCTGTTGAAGTAGCTCTAAAACATGCAGATAATTTAGTTTTAGTCGATATAGTAGGAGATAAGTTAAAACTATATAGTTGTAATTATGCATGTCCAGATTGTGGCTTTAGCTTTCCAGAATTAACCCCTAGAATGTTTTCATTTAACAATCCATTTGGAGCATGTCCAACGTGCACAGGCATTGGATATTTAATGAAAATGGACGAAGATTTAATTATTCCAGACAAAAATAAAACATTATATGATGGAGTAAAAGCATTTGGTTCAAGCACAATGAAAAAGGGAGACACAATGGCAAAGATGTATTTTGAAAGTATAGGTAGGCATTATGGAGTAGATATAAAAAATAAAAAAATAAAAGATTTGCCAAGAAGTTTTATGGAAAAAATCTTATATGGTACAGGAGATGAAAAAATAGACTTTGAATATGAATCATATGCTGGAACAAGAAAATTCACAGCTCCATTTGAAGGTGTATTACCAACATTAGATAGAAGACATAATGAAACAAAATCACAGGGCATGAGAGATTTTTATGAAATGTATATGAGTAATTTACCATGTTATTCATGTCATGGAGCAAGATTGAAACCAGAAATTTTATCTATTAAAATAGGAGATAAAAATATAAATGAATTGACAGAAATGCCAATAAATAGAATTAAAGAATATTTAAATAAATTAGAATTAACAAAAACACAAGCGATGATTTCAGAATTAATATTAAAAGAAATCAACCAAAGACTACAATTTTTAATGGATGTAGGATTAGAATATTTGACTTTATCTAGAAGTGCAGGAACTTTATCAGGAGGAGAAGCACAAAGAATCCGTTTGGCAACACAAATAGGTTCTGGATTAACAGGAGTTTTATATATACTAGATGAACCAAGTATAGGATTGCATCAAAGAGACAATGATAAATTGTTAGCAACATTAAAAAAATTAAGAGATTTAGGAAATACACTTTTAGTTGTAGAACATGACGAAGATACAATGTATGCAGCAGATCAGATTATAGATATAGGACCAGGAGCAGGTACACATGGTGGAAGAATAATGGCACAACGGAACAGCTGAAGAAGTAAAACAAGTAGAAGATTCTATTACTGGACAATATTTAAGTGGAAGAAAGAAAATAGAAGTACCAAAAAAAAGGAGAAAAAACATAAAATCTAGAGTGATAGAGGTTCAAGGAGCAACTGAGAACAACTTAAAAAATATAAGTGTAAAATTTCCATTAGGGGTGTTTACTTGTGTTACAGGAGTTTCAGGGTCAGGAAAATCTACGTTAGTAAATGAAGTATTGTATAAAACAATAGCTAAACAATTAAATGGTTCAAGTGAAAAGCCAGGAAAATGTAAAGGAGTTAAAGGTTTAAATAATATAGATAAAATTATAAATATAGACCAATCTCCAATAGGAAGAACGCCACGTTCAAATCCAGCAACATATACAGGAGTATTTGACCTAATAAGAGATATTTTTGCATCAACAGAAGATGCTAAAATTAGAGGGTATGAAAAAGGTAGATTCAGCTTTAATGTTCAAGGAGGAAGATGTGAAAGCTGTAATGGAGATGGAGTACATAAAATAGAAATGCACTTTTTACCAGATATATATGTACCATGTGAGGTATGTAAAGGAAAAAGATATAACAGAGAAACTTTAGAAATAAAATATAAAGGAAAAAGTATTGCAGATGTATTAGATATGACAGTAGAAGAAGCTTTACAATTCTTTGATAAAATACCAAAAATAAAACAAAAAATACAAACTTTATATGATGTTGGATTAAGTTATATAAAACTAGGACAACCATCAACAACACTATCAGGAGGAGAAGCACAAAGAGTAAAATTAGCAACAGAGCTATCAAAGAGAGCAACAGGAAAAACACTATATATTTTAGATGAGCCTACAACAGGATTACATATTGCAGATGTTCATAAATTAGTTGATATATTACAAAGGCTAGTTGACACAGGGAATACAATAATTGTAATTGAACATAATTTAGATTTAATAAAAACAAGTGATTATATTATTGATTTAGGTCCAGAAGGCGGAGATAACGGAGGAGAAATAATTGCAGTTGGAACACCAGAACAAATATGTAAAAATGAAAGAAGCTATACTGGAAAATTTTTGCAAAAATATTTATAATTAAAAGGGGATAACTATGGAAGATAAAGATATAATTAAAGAAGAAAATATATCTAAAAAAGAAAATAACGAGTTAAATGACACTAAGAGAGAAAAAATGAGCTATGAGGAAGAAAATCAACCTATTGAAGAAAAAATAGAAAAAGAAACAAGAACAATGGAAGAATTGCTAGTGCAATTGAGAACTGAAAAAAATTGGACAATATTTCATTTGATAGAAAAATTACAAGAAGTAGGGATAACAGTTGATGAAAAGAAAATAAAAAAATGGGAAATAGGTTTAGAATATCCAGATTTAGACACTATATATAAACTATCTGAAATATATATGATACCAAGTGAAACATTTATTGTAGCTAAATCAAACAGTTATGAAAAAGGAATGGAATCTATACATATGATTTTTATAAAATGGTTTTGTTATATAACAGGATTTTCTTTAAAAATAGGATATATTTCATTCTATGTTGTTATATTTGGTGCATTAGTTGGTTCATTTATGTATTTTATAGAGCAAGCTAAAATAGTTACAATGTTACATTGGGAATAATTTTATAGATGTTACTATTCAAATTTAAATATTTTAGTTTGAATAGTAACATTATTTTTTTTAATTGTATAAATCATTGAAAAATAAGAATACTAAAAATAGGAGATGATGATATGTACAATTTTAGAACAGATTTAGCTTCAGAAAGAAGAGACATTTATAGAAAAGCTAATAAATTAGAAAACGAAGTAGAAGGAATTGAAAGTGAGCAAGAAGAAATAAATGAAAACATAAGAATAGAAAGAGTAAAAATATTAGATGAAAATGGAGAAAAAGCAATAGGTAAGCCAAAAGGAAGTTATATAACATTGGACATAAAAAAATTAAGAATAGCACAAGATGAAGATATAGAAGCTTCAGCAAATGCACTAGCAAATGAACTAAGAAAAATAATAGATGCACATATAGATAAACAAGGAGAAGTATTAGTGGTAGGCTTAGGAAATAGTTATGTAACGCCAGATAGTTTGGGACCAAAAGTTATTAATGAAATAGAAGTAACAAGACATGTAATAAAATACTTACCGCAATATGTAAAAGAAGGAACAAGGATGATAAGTGCAATATCACCAGGAGTTTTGGGAACAACAGGTATTGAAACAGTAGAAATAATAAAAGGAATAGTAGATAATATACATCCTAAGCTTGTTATAGTAATAGATGCTTTAGCTTCTCGAAGTATAGAAAGAATAAGTAGTACAGTTCAACTATCAGATACTGGAATAGTCCCAGGTGCAGGAGTTGGAAACACAAGAAGTGAAATAAGTGTAAATACTTTAGGAGTACCAGTAGTTGCACTTGGTATACCTACTGTTGTGGAAACAGCAGTTTTAGTAAATGACTGCTTAGATTTATTTATAGAAAAATTACAGCAAGAAGCAAAATCAAATGACTATTTAAACAAATTAAAGGAAGAAGATAATTACGAAGAAATAAAAGAAGCATTAGTACCAAAAGATTATAACCTAATAGTAACACCAAAAGAAATAGATGATTTAATTGAAAATATGTCACAAATAGTAGCAAGTGGAATAAATCAATCATTATAAGAAATAAAGTATAAGCAATTAAAAGCATATGTAATAATTTATAAGGTAAAAATAAATCAATTTATGATAAATAAAAATAAATATTTCATAAATTGGTTTATTTTTTATTTATAGTAATTATTCTATAGATTTAGTTACTTTTTCTTTTAAAGAATTTTTAGAATTTCTATATATATTACAAATTGAGCAATTATAACATATTTCAACTCTATTTTCAAAAACTAATTGAAGAGTATTAATGAATTCATCAATCTGTCCATTAATGATATGAATAAAAATTTTCTTAGGAAGAAGTGTTAATAATGAATTAAGGATATAATCATTAGATGAAAAACTAATATCACTTAAATATTTAGATTTAAAAATATCAGAGGTAATATCAACAACAATTTTATTTTCATCTAATAAAATAGATTCGATAGGTGAGTAGATTATATGAACACAATTGCTATTTATAGGTTGAGAATTTATATATAATTTTAATAAAGAAATAAATTCAACATATTCCTTTTCTATTAAAAATTCATTAACAGCTTCATTAACAACAGAATCCAAAATATTCATATATTGTTTCAATCTAAAATTAATAAAACCACTTAAAACTAAACTTTTATTGTTAGATATAAAATCTAAAAATGCTTGATGTAATTGAGAAAATTTTTTATCAAATAGTTCAAAAAAATCTCTAGAGTTTAGTTCAAAGCAATTTTCTAAAATTTTAATTTGCTCTATATTATCAAAATAAAAATAATCATGGCTAATAATTTTACTTAGAAACTTTTCTTCTAAATTGTCTAAAACTAAAAATGATAATATAGAACTAATTTCTGAGTAAAATTCATTAATATTATCACCTTTATAATGAATAATGATATTATTATAATGCTTAAATTGCTTAGATGAATATAAAACATTTTCTAATTCAATATGCTTTAATTCATTTAACAGATATTCAAGTAAATTGGAATCATTAGTTTTAATGCATAAAGATTTCATCAGTAAAAAAACCCCTTTCTTTGATAAAAATATTATCTGCTAAATATAAAAAAGTTATACATTATCATATGCTTTTGAAAAAAAATTGCCAATGGGGACGTTCTTTTTTGGCAACTTGTTTGCCAAAAAAGAACGTCCCCATTGGCAATTAGCTGTATATCATATAATCAATATCGGGGAAGATACAATCTTTTTCAGAAATATCTTTTAAAAATTCTTTATCAATATTATTATCTTTTATTTGGTAATAAAGTTTTGTAAATCGACCAATATGGTCTTTAATTCTTTTTTTGGCATAATCTACCATTGTGCCATTTGTAATAATAAACAGCCAGTCACTACTTTGAGCCAATAATAATTCTCTAGCACATTGATTTAGTGCATCTTTCATAAGTCCTTCACTATTTGGATATAAATAAGCTAATTCACACATTCTATCACCAGCAACATGCAAATGTCTATGTACATAGTCATTTGAAGGATTAAGCCATACTTCGCTATAACCGTTAGCCCCCCAACTTGAACGACAAGGAGTTGAAACTTGCATTTGTGGATGTCTATCTATAAATTCTGAAGGTGTAATTAATTGAAAATTACAATCATCATAATAAACTTTTTTAAATAAAATATATAACCAATAAGGACCTTCGTACCACCAATGTCCATAAAGTTCTGCATCATATGGACATAATATTATAGGAGGCGTATCCATATATTCACATAAATGATTTATTTGACTAGTTCTGCAATCTAAGAAATGACCTGCTTGTTTTTCAGCAGAATCCATTGCCCATCTAGGATTATAGTAATCTTTAAATT
Organism: uncultured Clostridia bacterium; assembly: GCA_947589015.1. Lineage (GTDB taxonomy): Bacteria > Bacillota > Clostridia > TANB77 > CAG-508 > CAG-269. The sequence goes on along the minus strand of CANPZF010000010.1, from coordinate 31,138 downwards.
CTGTATTGCCAGTAATTCTATAATATTTTATTCCTGTGTGAACTCTTACACCATCATGGGCTATATAAGGTTTGATATAATCATAATCTGCATCATATCCAATGTCACGATAAAATTCTCTATAGTTAAAATCACCAGGGTAACCATTTATAGAACTCCACACTTGTCTAGAGGATTCAATATCACGACCAAATGCAACAACACCACTAGGTGAAACAATTGGGGCAAATGTTCCATATATTGGAGTAGGATCAGCATATAATATTCCATGTGATTCTGTAATAATATAATCTATGCCAAATTCTTTTAAATATTTATCAGCTTCTGGAACATAGCCACATTCAGGAAGCCATATACCACGAGGCTTTCTTCCAAAATATTTTTCATAAGTTTGCACACCAACAGCAATTTGGGCTTTAACAGTTTTTTCATTGACATATAATATAGGGAAGTATCCATGAGTTGCACCACAAGTGATGATCTCTAAAACACCTATATCTTGAAAATGTTTAAATGCTTCAATTAAATTACAATGATATACCTCTTTAAATAAATGTAAATCATTTGAATATCTATCTAAATAATAATGAGAAAGTTTGTTTAATCTTTCATCACCAGCAGTTCTGATGACTTCTTTCTCAGATAGTTCTATTAATTTTTTTAAGTAGTTTATATATTTTTTTTGCAATAATTTGTTATCTAACATAGAAAGTAGAGGAGGGGTCATAGACATTGTTATTCTAAAATTTACTCCTTCATCCACTAATTTTTGAAAATTTATAAGTAATGGTATATATGTTTCTGAAATTGCTTCATATAGCCAAGATTCCTCTAAATAGTCGTCACTTTCTGGATGATGAATAAAAGGAAGATGTGCATGAAGAACGAAGCTTACATATCCTTTTTTTTGTTGCATTGTATTTCTCCTTTATAATATTTAAAACATAAAACAGATATTAAGTGTCTCATATTTTGTTATAATTTGTCGATAATCAAATTATAAATTAATGAGACATTTATATCTGCCTCTTAAAGTATCACATTTATTTAAACTTAGATGAAAAAGTACCAGAGGAAGGATTACCTGAAGAAGGGTTAGAAATATTAAAGAAGTTATTAATATCTTCTTCTTGATAAATTTCTTTGTATAAATCGTATATATGATAAATTTTTCCCATATTACGTATAAATGAAAGTGAATTAATTGATTTTGAAATTTGTTCACCAGTTTTTACATTTCTAAAATAAACCATTTTTTGATCTTTATTAAATAAGACTCTGTTATTTGGTACTTCTATGGCATTAGAAGTAGAAACATAAATATAATCTGAATTAATTTTTTCATTATGTACAATAGGTCTTCTTCCTAATTCTATTATGTAATCACATTTAGCATCATTTACATGTAAATACCAACTATTTGCGAAATCATTAATTTCTATTTCAAAACTATAATTGAAAGTGTTATTATGAATTATTAAAACAGGCTTTGTCTCATTAAAAAAATTTTCTCCATATTGTCTTTTGTAATTTTCTCTGTCCTCATCTGAGATATCCCAATAGATAAATAAATTTGTAGGAGTCTGTGCCAAAACTTTTACAACAGTCTGATTATAGCGATATGGTAAATCATAATATTCTACAACAGTAGCTTTTACGTTATTGTTATTTTTTATAGATTTAATAGATGACCTTTTTGTATTTACAATTTTCTTTGTGGTAGATTGTGTTGCTTTAGATTTTGTAGTTGAAGTCTTTTTTATGGAACTTTTTTTATTATCTAATAATTTTTTATTTGATTCTGTTTTTTTTGTTACAGCTTTTTTGGAATTCGAAGCGGTAGATATTTTTTGAAATAAACTTTTCTTTTGAGAATCATCTTTTTTAGAAGTAGTTTTTTTTGAGGTAGATGATTTTTTAGAAGTAGTTTGTCTAGTATTTTTATTATTTTCCAATTCTTTTTGTTCTTTAGTTTTTCTTGGCATTGTAAATCCTCCTATGTAATCTCTGTTTATTTATATAATATATTATACTAAATAGAAAATAAATTCAAGTGAAAAAGATAAATTTATAAAAGTTTTTGTTACTAATAGAGAAATGATTGATATTTAAATTTACATTAAGCTTGAAATACAGGAAAATATATAGTAGAATAAGAAAAATAGGAGATGATATTTATGGAAAGAATTCGTGTTGCAGGTATTATACCAATTAATGGAGGTATAGCATTAATGCATAGGATAGGAGTAAAAAAAAGACAAGATTATCAAGAATATTATACATTTCCAGGAGGAGGCTTAGAAAAAGGCGAAACATTACAAGAAGGTGTTATTAGAGAAATAAAGGAAGAATTAGGAATAAATGTAAAAGTAAAAGAAAAAATGTATGAAATGGAATCAGAGAAATTTAATCAAAAAGAATACTTTTTTTTATGTGAATATATTGACGGTGATTTTGGAACAGGAGATGGACCAGAATTTACAGGTAATCCTAATTATGCAGACAGTGGAAAATACATTCCAGAGATAATAGAATTAAAAAATTTAGAAAACTTAGTATTATTGCCAGACAATATTAAAAAATTATTGATAAATGACATAAAAAGTTTTAAAATTTCTTGACAAAACAACCATATATATGATAAAATATCAAACTGTAATCCGCTTAGTCAAGGTTAGAAAATACTAATCAAATTTAGTTACCTTTTATTAAGGATTAGCGAGTATACATATAAGGGAGGTGCATTTTAAATGTACGCAATAATTGAAAGCTGTGGAAAGCAATATAAAGTAGCAGAAGGAGATGTTGTATTTTTTGAAAAACTAAATGCAGAAGAAGGTAAAAGCGTTACTTTTGAAAATGTAGTATTAGTTTCAGAAGAAGGAAAAGTACAAATAGGAAATCCTTATGTAAATGGAGTTAAAGTTGAAGGAAAAGTAGTTTCTCATGGTAAAGCAAAGAAAATCATTGTTTTCAAGATGAAAGCTAAGAAAAACTATAGGAGAAAACAAGGACATAGACAACCATATACTAAAGTAGAAATTACATCAATAAAAACAGCAACAAAAAAAGCTGAAACAACAGCTAAAGAATCAGTATCAAAAAATGGTACTGCAAAAAAAGAAACTGTAAAAGCATAGTTTTTAGAAATTAAGAGATATAAAAAACAAGAAACCGAAAGGAGTGAAAAAAATGGCTCATAAAAAAGGTCAAGGTAGTAGCCATAACGGCAGAGAGAGTGAATCTAAACGTCTTGGTGTAAAAAGAGCAGATGGTCAGTTTGTTTTAGCTGGAAACATTTTAGTAAGACAAAGAGGAACAAAGGTACATCCAGGAGTTAATGTTGGCAAAGGTAGCGATGATACTCTATTTGCATTAATAGATGGAAATGTAAAATTTGAAAGAAAAGGCAGAGATAAAAAACAAGTAAGTGTTTATCCAGTAGAGTCTAAATAAATCATAAAAAAGATTTTAATATATCCATTTTGGAAATATTAAAATCTTTTTTTACTATATATAAATTATGAATAATAATTCATATGAATTATTGAAGATGCCTATATATTAATATTTTTTGTCAAAACATAACTAGGGCATAACAATCATGGTCTTGACTGCTAAATATTAATATATAGGCATTTTCTGAAATTATGTGTATAGAATTGTTGACTAATAAAAATTAAAAAATAAAAAATATAAAAAAATACAAAAAAAATGTTTACATTTGTAAAAAAATTGTATAAAATATACAAAGATGAATTGTGCTAAGAAATGTAAAACGAAAGAAAACAAGAAAGAAAGGAAGTATATCAATGAAAATATTGATGTTAACATGGGAATATCCACCAAGAGTAGTAGGAGGAATAGCAAGGGTAGTATATGATTTATCTAGAACACTAATAAAAGATGGGCATGATGTTACAGTAGTAACATATAGAGATGGTGATGTACCATATTTTGAGGATGATAAGGGTGTAAAAGTTTATCGTGTAGACAATTATATGATAAATCCTAATAATTTTATAGATTGGATAATGCAGTTAAACTTTAATTTAGTAGCAAAAGCAAGTGAAATAATAGCAGAAGAAGGAAAATTTGATGTAATACATGCACATGATTGGTTAGTTGCATATGCAGCAAAAACTTTAAAAAATTCATATAATATACCAATAGTAGCTACAATTCATGCTACAGAAGCAGGAAGAAATAGTGGAATACATGATGAACAACAAAGATACATCAATGATACAGAGTGGATGTTAACATATGAAGCATCAGAAGTAGTTGTAAATAGCAATTATATGAAAGGTGAGCTTCAAAGACTATTTGGCTTACCATATGAAAAAATAAATGTAGTACCAAATGGGGTTAATTTAAATTTATTTAATGGAATAGAAAGAGATTATAGCTTTAGAAGAAGATTTGCAATGGATAATGAGAAAATAATACTATTCATGGGAAGACTAGTATATGAAAAAGGAATACAACATTTAATAGCAGCAATGCCTAAAATATTAAATGGATATCATGATTCTAAGTTGGTTATTTGTGGAAAAGGTGGAATGATAGACGAATTAAGAGCACAAGTAGATGCAATGGGAATTTCAAATAAAGTATATTTTGCAGGATATTTAAATGGTAAAGATGTACAAAGAATGTACAAATGTGCAGATATAGCAGTATTTCCAAGTACATATGAACCTTTTGGAATAGTAGCATTAGAAGCAATGTTATCTGAAAATCCAATAGTAGTATCAGACATTGGAGGATTAAATGAAATAGTACAACATAGAGAAAATGGAATGAAAAGTTATGCGGGAAACCCAAATTCAATAGCTGACTCTATACTAGAATTATTATATGATTATAAGTTATGTTCTGAAATTACCAAAAGAGCTAAAAATAAAGTTAGAAATGAATATAATTGGAGTAAGATAGCACAAGATACGCATTTTACTTATCAAAAAGCAATTTGCCAATCTATGGCTGAAAAACAAAAAAGAGAAATTGAACAAGAAAAAGCTAGAAAAGCGAAGAAAAATAGAAATGCAGAAAATGAAATTACGAACTTGCTTAACTTTAAGAAACGTCAAGCTTATGCTTAAAAAGAAGATTGCATTATGTGCAATCTTTTTTTATATAATTTTTATAAAATAAAAAATTAAAAAAATTTATTAAATTCTACAAATTTAGCAAAGAAATAGTGTATAATATAAAAAGCACAAAGAAAGGAAAAATAAAAATGGCAAATTTTAAATCAGGATTTGTAACAATAATAGGAAGAACAAATGTAGGAAAATCTACATTATTAAATTTATTAGTAGGAGAAAAAGTAGCTGCTATTGCAAACAAAGTACAAACAACTAGAAACGCAATTAAAGGAATTGTTAATAGAGAAAATTCTCAGATTATTTTTACAGACACTCCAGGGATACACAAACCAAAAACAAAATTAAATAAAACAATGGTAGAAACATCTTTTTTGAGTATACCAGATGCAGATATAATATTGTTTCTAATTGAGGCAGATAGTAAAGAAATAGGCAAAGGAGATAAAATTATTCTAGACAAGATAAAGGAGGCTAATAAAAAAACAATACTAATTATAAATAAAATAGATTTAGTTCAAAAAGAAAAATTATTAGCCTTAATAGAATTATATAGAAAAGAATATGAATTTGAAGCAATAATTCCAATATCTGCAATAAAAGAAAAATACAAAGAAGAAGTTTTAAATGAAATAGAAAAAAATCTAAAAGAAGGACCTGCATATTACGATATAGAGGAATATACTGATCAGACAATGAGACAATTAGCAGAAGAGATTATTAGAGAAAAAGCACTAAAATTACTAAGAGATGAAGTACCGCATGGAATTTTAGTTGAAGTAGAAAAAATGAAGCAAAGAAAAGATAAAAATAAACAAAATATTTATGATATTGAAGCAACAATATATTGCTTAAAAGAATCTCATAAAGGAATAATTATAGGAAAAAATGGAGAAATGCTAAAACAAATAGGAAAATTAGCAAGAATAGATATGGAAAAAAATTTTGGAGTAAAAATAAATTTAAAAACATGGGTAAAAGTAAAAGAAGATTGGATTGACAATGATGTAATTGTAAATAGATTTAAGTTACCAAAGTAAAAGTGTATAAACTAATAAAAAAATGCAAATGATAACATTAAAGGTAAAACTTTAAAAATGTAAATGAAATATAAAATAATAATTCATTTATCAAAGATAGGAAGTGAGCTTATGATAAAGAAAATAGCATGGGAGGCCTTTAAAAATACAGGAGATATAAATGCTTTTTTAGAATTCAAAGAAATAGAAAATATTGAAAAAGATATAAAGCAGATTCAAGAAATAACAAATATGAGTTTACAAGAACAAACAGATTTAAAAAATAAAAATGGATATAATAACTAGCAATAGAAATAGAGGATATTAAAATGTCAAACGTAAAAATGAATGGAATAGTATTATCAGAAAGCAATTTAGGAGATTTTGACAAAATGCTTACGATATTAACTCCTGGAATAGGTAAAATTTCTTGTGTAGCTAAAGGAGCACGAAGACCTAAAAGTGCTCTTTTAGCAGGAACACAAATGTTTTGCTTTGGGGAATATATGATGTATAAAGGAACTAATACTTACCATATTAATTCTATAGAAACTATAGAGGTATTTTATAATATTAGGACAGATTTAGAAAAGCTGAAATATGCTGTACATATAAATAAAATTATTCAAGACGTTACAACAGAAAATCAAAATTGTTATCGAATTTTACAATTAATGTTAAATACTTTATATACTATATCTGAAACTGATAAAAACTTAGAATTAGTAATAGGTATTTTTAAATTAAGATTGTTGTGTTTATTAGGTTTTACACCTAATATAAATAAATGTGTAAATTGTAATGAGAGAGAAAGAATAAATTATTTTAGTATTAAAGACAATGGATTTAAATGTGAACAATGTGGAAAAATAGATAAGTCTAGTATATATATGTGTGAAAGCACAATGAATGCAATTAAGTACACAGTGATTGCACAACCTAAAAAAATTTTTATGTTTAACTTAAAAGATGAAGCATTAGAAGAATTTAAGTTAATTACAAAATTGTATTTTAATGAAAAATTAGAAAAAGAATATAAAATAGAGGATATTTTTTAATAATGTAAAAAATTTAAGTTTCGATATTTTTGAACTTTGGCACTTCTTGCTTTTTATTCTACAATACTGCAGCATATAGTATATATATTAATAATCCTTTTTCCGTGAACCTCCCTCAATTTTGTAAATAAGAATTTCTATTTTTCATTTCAATCAAGCATTGATTTATCAACTAATATATATACTATATGCTGTAGTATTGTAGAATAAAAAGCAAGAAGTGCCAAAGTTATAAAAATACCGAGACTTAAATGTAGAAAATAGTTGAAAAAAATTTGAATAATGTATATAATGAGAACGTGTCATAAAAAACAATAAAGAGGAAAGGAGCGATTTTTATGAAAATAAAAATAAATGGAAAGGAACTAAAGGTAACAGAAGCAATCAGCGAATATGTTGAAAAAAAGTTAGATAGAGTAGATAAATACTTTGAAAATGCAGAAGCAGATGTAACATTAAGAACAGAAAAGAACGCACAAATAGCTGAAATATACGTATTTGCAAACGGAGAAAAATATAGAGCTGTAACAGAAGATAAAGATTTGTATGCATCTATTGATAAAGATATAGATATTTTAGAAGGACAAATTAGAAAATCAAAAACTAAAAAAGAAAAGATGATGAAAGATGCATCTTTAAAAAGTATGGAAGTAAATAATCCAAATCAAACAGAAATAGTAAATGAGATTTTAAAAACATCATATTATGAAATAAAACCAATTACTCCAGAAGATGCTGTACTTAAATTGCAAGAAGTACCTACACATAATTTTCTAACATTTATTAATGTAGATACAGGCAAAGTAAATGTTATACATAAATTAAAAGATGGAAAAAATTATGGTTTAATAGAACCAGAAAAATAAAAAATACAATTTAATTACATAAAAGGCAGGAAATCAAATCCTGCCTTTATGTATTTTAAAATTAAAATAAATAAAAACAAAATTTAACTTCCTGCAATAACTATAGAATAAAAACTATACTAGAAAAACTATTTCATTTGGCTTTCAACTTGTTGAATCATTTTTCTAACCATGTTACCACCTATTCTACCAGCATCTCTAGAAGAAAGATCACCATTGTATCCATCTTTTAAAGTAACTCCAACTTCTGAAGCTACTTCATATTTGAATTTATCTAAAGCACTCATAGCTTCTGGAACTAATTTCTTATTTGAATTGTTTGCCATGTTTTTTCACCTCCTGTAATATTACATCTAAGAAAAAACTTATGCTTTTTCTAATACTATGATTGACAAAAAGAAATAAAAATAAACAAGCAATTTTTTCCAAACAAAATTAAATAAAATATATTGACAGTACGGTTTACAATGGCTATAATACAAATAGAGGTGTAAAAATATGTATAAAATTGTCGCAATTGATTTAGATGGAACTTTATTAAACAGCTGCGGAATTGTAACAAATGAAACTAAAAAAGTTTTAGAAGAAGCGATGAATCGAGGAATAGATATTGTTATTGCCTCAGGAAGACCAATAGATTCAATAAAAACTATTGCGCAAGAGATAAAAAGTAAGAAATATTTTATTGCAGGAAATGGAGCTGTAGTTTACGATATTCAAAAAGACAAAGCAATATATGAAAAATATATGTCAAAAGCAAAAGTTTTAGAAATTATCAAACTATGTGAAGAAAATAGTATAATATATAATGTATACACAGACAAAACGATTTTGACTAAAGCTTTAAAATACAATGTTTTATATTATCATAAAGAAAATTTAAAAAAACAAGAAAATGAAAAAACTAGTATTAGTATTGTCAAAAACATGTATGATTATGTTAAAAGTATGAAAGAAGAAAAATTTTTGAAAATTACAATTTGTGAAGAAAACAAAATAATTTTTAATTCAATAATAAAAAAAATAAAAAAAATAAAAGAAATAGAAGTATTAGATGTTTTACATATGTCAAAAAAAACTATAAAACAAGGAACTGAAGAAATAACTATACAATATCACTATGCTGAAATTTCATCATCAAATGTTGACAAATGGAATGCAATTGAATTTTTAATGAATGAAATGAATATAAAGAAAGATGAAGTTATTGCTATTGGAGATAATATAAATGATAAAAAAATGATAGAAAATGCAGGAATAGGAATAGCAATGTCAGGTTCAACTCCCAATATAACACAAGTGGCAGATTACATAACATGTGGAAATAATGAAGAAGGAGTAGCAAAGGCAATTAAAAAATATATGAAAAATCTGGAATAAATGTTACAAAAATATTACAACAAAATGAAATTTAAATTACAAATATAAATAATATTGATTTTACACAATAGTTGAGTTAAAATAAAATAAATGGTTATTTTGTAGAATAATGCATAAAAATATAAAAATAAGGGAGGAAATTGTTATGGCTTCAAACCCAATGCAAAGAAAAGCAAGAAATTCATTTTTATTAGGAATGTTATTAACATTAATAGTAACAGGGGCTGCAATAGCGTTTTTAGTAATGCAATTAATGCAAATAAAAAAAGCTGAACAAGAAGAAGCAAAATTAATGACAACAGTATATGTATTAAAAAATGCAATTAAATCAGGTGACGAACTAAAAGCAGATATAGATTTACAAACAGCACAAGTTTCAAGCAAAAATGCCCCAACAGATTATTTAACACCTTCAGACTTAGGAGAAAAAAATATAGCTAAAATTAATTTAACACCTGGAACTGTTTTATCAAAAGAGATGATATATACAGAAGAAGATACATTTGGAAAGGACATCAGAAAACAAGAATATAATATGATTGTTCTTCCAATAGATTTAACAACAGGTGATTATGTAGATGTTAGATGGGCATTACCATCAGGCCAAGATTATATAGTAATTTCTAAGAAAAAAGTAGAAATACCAGTAGTTGGAGGAATAGATTCAACAGATACTGTATGGATGAACTTAACTGAAGATGAAACATTAGCAATGAATAATGCTATAGTAGAGGCATATAAGAAACCAGGTTCTAAACTATATATTACAAAATATGTAGAACCAGGAATGCAAGAAGCTGCTACACCAACATATCCTGTAAATGCAGAAGTATTATCATTAATAAATGGAAACCCAAATATAGTAGAAGAGGCTAGAAATGCTTTATGGGCAAGATACAATGCAACAGATACAAGTGGAAATAGGACACAAGTTAACCAAAGAAATGATGTAATAAATCAAACAATAGCTGATGAAGGAGAAACAGCAGATTCAAATGTAGAGACAAAAATGGAAGAAAGTATTACTAATACAAAAACAACAAGAAAAACGTATTTAGATTCTTTAGGAACAACAGTTGAATAGTAGAAAGGAAAGGAAGTAATGATGAAAAAGGTAGGATTTATAGGAGTTTATGACAAAACTGACATGATAATAAATATAGCAAAAATTTTAACTGTAATGAAAAAGAAAGTTATTGTTATAGATTCAACAATTAATCAAAAAGCAAAATATATTGTACCTGTTATAAATCCTACTACATCTTATGTGACAGATTTTGAAGATATAGATGTAGCAGTTGGATTTAATACAATTGAAGAAATAAAAGAGTATACAGGAGAAACTGATGAAGAATTACCATATGATATAGCTTTGATAGACGCAGATTCGGAAGAAAGGCTAGAAAGATTTGGTTTATATGATGCAGAAAAGAATTATTTTGTAACTGCATTTGACTTGTACTCATTAAAAAAAGGGTTAGAAATATTAAGCAGGTTAAGAAAACCAATGGAGTTAACTAAAATACTATTTTCAAAAGATATGGTAAAAGAAGAAGACGATTATTTAAATTATTTATCATTAGGATATAAAATTATATGGAATGAATATAGAATATATTTTCCTATAGAAAATGGAGATTTAAGTGTGTTAGCAGAAAATCAAAGAGTAGCAAAAATAAAATTCAAAAAATTAAGTGTGCAGTATAAAGATTCTTTAGAATATATAGTGGAAGACATATTTAAAGATGCTAGTGCATCACAAATAAGAAAAGCTATAAAAAGCATAGAAAAAGGAGTATAAAATGTCAATTGTAACTTTTTGGGATAGTAGAGATGAGCAAAATGGGAAAACAATGTCAGTAGCTGCAATTGCCACATATATGGCAATAGAACATAATTATAAAATATTAGTAGTTTCTACTACAAATAAAGAAGATATATTAAAAAGATGTTTTTGGGAAGAAAGTAAGATAAAGAAAAATTTAGGAATTTTCGGACCAAATGCAAGCTTAGAAGTAGAAAATGGAGTAGAAGGTTTAGCAAGAATTATAAGAAGCAATAAAATTTCTCCAGATATAATCACTAATTATACGAAAGTAGTTTTCAAAGATAGATTAGAAATTTTGTTAGGAAGTAATGAAACAGCTAAAGAAGATGATTATACTGAAGGAAAAATAGAAGATTCTTATCCAGAAATAATATCAATGGCAAACCAATATTATGATATTATATTGGTGGATTTGGATTATAATGTTGATGAAGAAATACAAAACAAAATTATAAACAGTTCAGATATAATAGTTATAAATACAAGTCAAAGAATATCAAGTATAGATATTCTAAATGAAAAAAGACAAGAAAATAATCTATTACAATCAAAAAGAGCAATATTGATGGTAAGTAGATATGATAGATGTGCTAAATACAATATAAAGAACTTGACAAGATATTTAGGAGAAAAAAATCAAGTATTAACAGTACCATATAATACGCTATTTTTTGAGGCAGCAGAAGAATCAGGAGTACCAGATTTATTTTTAAGATTTAAAAAATCAATAGATCCAGAAGATAGAAATGCATTTTTTCTAAGCGAAGTAAAAAGAGCTACTGAAAGTATAGTATATAGATTACAGGACTTACAAATGAGAATGTAATAGAAAGGAGAACTTTCAAATGTCTATAACAAATATAATATTAATGCTTGTTGTTATAGGAATAGCAATATTCGTAGTATATTATTATATTAAAAAGAAAAAATCAGAAAATGTAGAAGAATTAATTAATGTAGACGATAAAACGTATACATTAGATAAAATGAGAGAATTTGTAAAAAGAAGATTAGATGAAATTACAAAAGTTAATTTATATGATATAGGTCTTTCAGAAGAAGAATTAAAAAGAAGAAAGAATAAAAAATATGAATTAAAAAAGGCTTTAAAAGGTTGTACATATGGAGACGTTAATGATAAAAAATATGTTAAGGAATTAATATATGATTTATTAGCGCAAGAATATGGAGTAGATGAAACAAATATATCAAAAGCAATTCCATTTGATATTCCTTCACTTTTAACAGCACAAGATAAATTTGATATTTTAATATATACATATAAGAAAGAATTTGGCTATGAAGCATTGACAGAACTAATAAAGAAGTATAATTTAGCCGTATTAAAATATGTGGAAGGAGAAACTAAACCATCATATGTTATAACAGAACAAGAAATAGAAGATATATATGAAAAAGAATCAATAATATTATCATTTAGCGATAAACTATCTATAGTAGTGCAAAGAATATATCAACATTATAAAGGTTATAGTAGTATTGATGAAGTAAGAGATATGAATATAGATGGTATATCAGGAGGTGTTTCTGGTTTACCTGAGAGCTTTTTGAGCCAAGTTGCACAGACCGATGGAGATTATTTAGAGCAAGTTTCTGAACATAAAGTTCCAAGGGCATGTGATAGTATATGGATATTTTTCCAAGGTAAATCTATACGTTTAGCATTTTTATCATTTGGAACAGAAGCAGAATTAAAAAGAGTATGTCAGAATATTTATAAATATAATAATCCAGGACAGTTGTCAGACACAAATGGTTATAAAATTAATGAGATGAAGGACGGTTCACGTGTCGTTGTTGTAAGACCAAGTTTCTCAGAAACATGGGCATTTTTCGTAAGAAAATTTGATGTAAAACGTTCAACATTAGAGCAATGGTTTAAGGGTGAACCAGGATGTGAAGAATCAATAGAATTATTAAAATATCTTGTAAAAGGAGCTAGAATTATATCAATTACTGGTGAGCAAGGTTGTGGTAAAACAACAATGCTTATGGGAATGATAGAAAATATTTATGAAACAATGAATATCCGTGTTCAGGAAACTGCTTTCGAGCTTCACTTAAGAAGAATATATCCAACAAGAAATATACTTACATTTCGTGAAACAGATACAATTTCAGGACAAGAAGGTTTGGATGTTCAAAAGAAAACAGATGGTTCTGTAAATATCATAGGAGAGGTTGCAACAGACCCCGTAGCATCTTGGATGATTCAGGCAGCACAGGTTGCTTCAAAATTCACATTATTTACTCACCATGCTAAGACATTCCCTAACTTAGTAACAGCTCTAAGAAACTCAATGCTTAGAACTGGAGTATTCAAAAATGAAAAAACAGCAGAGGAACAAGTTGTGCAAGTATTAAATTTTGATATTCATTTAACTAAAGACTTTAGAGGAAAAAGATATGTAGAAAGAATTACGGAATGTATTCCGATAGAGGAAAAAAATGAATATACGTTTGATCATAGAAAAGAAAAAACGTTAGAAGGAAAGTTTGAAAAATTCTTTGATAATGCAACTAATTATTTTACTAAAATAACAGATAGACAATTATACATATATAGAAATATATTAGAATATGTAGATGGAGAATATGTTGTAACAAATCCTATAACAGCAGAAAATATAAAAGAAATGCGAAATAATATGGATGAAACAGATGTAGAAAAATTTGACAAATTTATTGAAAGGCATTGGTCAGGAAAAATAAAAACAGCAGTAGGAGTAGGAAATGGCGAAGAAATACAACAAGAAAAAAGAAGAGGCAGAAAAAAGAAAGAGGAATAATAAATAAAAGGAGGTGCTAAACAGGTGTCTAATGATTTATTATTTTTAATAATGGGAATTTCTGGAGGAGTATTCGTTGTTATTATATTAATTTATTATGTACTTTCTAAAAAAATGCAAAAATCAGAATATAAACAAATACAAAAATTACAACAAGGAACAAAAGCTAAAAATTTTTCTTCAGAAATATTATTTCAGAAGTTATATATGACTTATATTAGGATACCATTTTTAAAAAGATATATTTTAAAAATAAGACGAAGGCTAGAAATTATTAATATAGATGATGAATATAATACTAGAAAAGATGCTGCAAAGATATTAACTAAAACACTTGTGATAGTAATTCCTGTAATTGTAATTACAATTATAATTACAAATAGTAATATATTATTAATGTTTATCCTATTAATATTTGAAATATTTATGATAGATACATTAACAGATGGTTCAGTTGACAAAAAGGATAATACATTATTAAAAGAACAAATAGATTTTTTTGCAGAAATAAGACATGCCTATCATGAATTTAATATGGTAGAAGAAGCAATATATCAGATATCACAAGATGATGAAATGGATGTTTCAAGACAGGGAGATAAAATTTATGAAATTTTAATATCTGATGATCCTGAAACAGAACTAGAAAAATATTATGATATAGCACCAAATACATTTTTAAAAGAATTTGCGGGAGTCTCTTATTTAACAAAAGAATTTGGAGATAGGAAAGTTGATGGTGCATCGTTATATTTAAAAAATATAAATAATATTACTCAAGAAATGCAATTAGAGATATTAAAAAGAGACAAACTAAATTATGTTTTTCAAAGTTTATCAGTTATATCAATTGCGCCAGTTTTATTACTTGAACCATTAAAAAATTGGGCGATTTCTAACTTTAGCTTTACAGAAAGTTGGTATAATGGAAAACCAGGAATGATAGTGCAAGTATTAATATTAGTTATAACTTTTTTATCATATATATTAGTTAGAAAACTTAAAGACAATGGTTCAACAGCTATGAATACAAAGAATACAGAAAACCCATGGCAAGCAAAATTGTATAAGAAGCAATTTATTAAAAAAATTGTAGATCTATTTATTCCAAAACAAGGAACAAAAGACTATAGAAAAGTGCAACAATTATTAAAAGATGCAGCTTCACATTTAAAAATGGAATGGCTCTATATTAATAGAATAGCAATGGCTATTCTTACATGTATAGTATCAATATTGTTGTTCTCATATCTTCATGTAGTAGCTATAGATTATGTTTACACAGAACCGACTACAGATTATGATATTATAGGTGATTTAAATGAAAAAGATAAAGCAAAAGCAATGGAAATTACAGAACAGGACAATTATTTTTTGGATATGTTTAGAGGAAAATCTAATGTTACAGAAAAAAAGGTAGAAACAGCAGTTAGAAGATCTAAATATTATACAGAAGCATCAGAACAAGATATTGCAAAAGCAGTTGAAAGAATTATGGAAAAGCTGAAAGTTATTAATAGTGAATATATGCAATGGTTTGAACTTTTATTATCATTTGTATTTGCAATTGCAGGATATATGGGACCAATTTGGTTATTAATGTTTCAGGTAAAAATGAGACAGATAGAAATGGAAGACGAAGTAATGCAATTTCAAACTATAATATTGATGCTGATGAGAATAGAAAGGGTTAATGTTGAAATTATATTAGAATGGCTAGAAAGATATGCAAATATTTTTAAAGCACCTATAAGTAAATGTGTTAATAACTATGAAGCAGGAGCATGGGAAGCCTTAGAAGAAATGAAAAATGAAATTTCTTATCAACAATTAATACGTATCGTAGAGAGTCTACAAGCAGCAGTTGAAAAAATACCTATTAAAGATGCTTTCGATGAACTAGACTCAGAAAGAGACTATTATCAAGAAAAAAGAAAAGAGTCTAATGAAAGATTAATAAAGAGGAAAGGGATGATAGGAAAAGCGATTGGATTTGCACCCATGGTATGTATGTTTGTTGGATATTTAATAATTCCATTAGTATTTATAGGATTAACAAGTATGTCTAGTACAATGACATCTATGATGAATCAAAAATTATAGTAATGGAGGTTATAAGGAAATATGGAAAATGCAACAAAAGCATTGGCTATGGCAGGTGGATTGCTAATTTCACTAATGATATTAGGAATATTATTATTAGCATATAATGGAGTAAGAGAATATCAAGCAAGTAATGAAAGAAACGTTTCCGATAATCAAGTTGTAGAATTTAATAATCAATTTAGTACATATGATAGGCAAGATGTTCGAGGAAGCGATGTATATTCTTTATTAAATAGGGCAATAGATTATAATGCAAGAAAGTCAACTTCAGGAATAACAACAGATGCTCGAGAAAGTATAGCATTTGAACCTATAGTAATAAAAATAGATTTTGATGGTAAAATAAATGGTACAGCTAATCCATTTTCAGTAGATGGCACAAAAAGGTTGATAAAATTAGATGATTATGAAATTTCGAATACAAATAACACGTTTGATGACCAAATAAGAGGAACAGTAGATGCAATTGAAGGAAAGTATGGACAAGAAAGTGCTACTAATTTGGTTATTGGAATTACAAAAATATTTATAAGTGATACAAGCAGTGAAAACAAAAAAAAGGAAGCAATATTAAGTTTTAATATAGCTTCGACCAAAGTAACTTTACCTACTAGTAATAGTGTAACTACTAATTGGAATACACTAAAAACTTATAAAGAAGATATATATACGTATTATGAATATGTGCAATTTAAAAGAGCAAGATTTAAATGTGAAAAAGTTGAATATAATAAAGAAACAGGAAGAATAGTAGAAATGGATTTTAAATTTACAGGTAAGATACAATAAAAATAAGGAGTATATATTATGGAAAATGCAGCAAAAGCATTACTTATGGCGGCAAGTATGTTAATTGGTTTATTGATACTGACCTTAGCTATATATTTATTTACTTCGTTTGGAGGAACGATACGTGAAAAAAGAGAGGAAAATAGACAACAACAAATAACTCATTTTAATTCACAATTTACATCATATCAAGGAAAACAGTGCACTATATATGATATTATCACACTTGCTAATCTTGCCACAGAAAACAATAAATATTATGAGTATCCAACAGGTACTAGCAATCCTGATGGCAGAGAAAATTATATATCAATAAAATTAGGTAGTAATAGAATGGAATGGGGAATAGACAAAAGCAATTCAGATATAATAAATTATAATAACACATATATACAGCAAGATATCAATAATTTATCAAGTTCTGAAAAAGAACTAAAGAAATATAAAATTAGCTCTATTTTAATTAGCAAATATACTAGTAAAGTTTATCAAGTAAATTTTGTTGATTATTAAAAAATATAAATGTAAAAGGAGAACTGTTAGTAGAATATTACTATTAACATGAAAAAAAAATGAAAAAAATAGCAATTTTTTTTGTAATTATTATTGCAATTGTTACATTTGTATCATATACTTATTTAAATTATAAAATGAATTATAATAATGTAAAAAGGGAAAATATGCAGTATAATAGTTATTATGAACAGGAAATCTATGGTACAGATTTATCAACATTAATTAATAGAATTGCAGATAGTAATATAAAAAATAATGTTGAAAAAGATGAAAAAGGGCAATATATAGATAATGGAAAAGATTCAATAAAGATGTATATAAAATTTACTGATGATAATGATACACATTCATTAGAAGAAATCTATCAAAGTGGTGTAGATAATTTTATGATATATTATAATCAAATAAAATTTAAATGTACAGATATACAATATCATCAGTTAACTAATAAAGTAAGTTATATGTTTTTTGAACAGATAACTGATTAATAAAATTGTTTTTAATATTATAAAAATATAAAAAATTTTTAAGGAGGAATGTTTTATGGAGAATGCATCAAAAGCATTGATTATAGCGGGAGCTATATTACTATCTATATTGATTATATCATTAGGAATAATGATATTCAGTAATGCAAGAGGAGTTGTAGATACTAATACTATGGACGAGGTGGCAGTAACAACATTTAATTCAAAATTTACGCAATATGAAGGGACCAACATTAGAGGAGCAAATGTAAATTCATTAATTGATTCATTAATACAAAATAATCTTACAAATTCAGGAGATACAAGTAAACAAGTAACACTTATAGTAAATGGTGATGTTACTGGAGCAGGTGGACCTGGTTGGAGTGGAACTTGTACCTCAACAACTGCTCAAACGTCATCAACAACTACGGGTAAGGCGTTGACGGGAAAATCATATAGTGTAACAGTTCATAAGGATGACAAATCTGGTTATGTGGATCAAGTTACTATTGGCAAAGCTACATAGTATTTTTGTTGATTCTTGAGTTTCTAGAGAGAGGGGGGAAAGCAATTGGAGGATAATGTATCAGATGCATTAAAAATGGGCTTTGGTATGTTGATGTTTGTAATTTCATTAACAATTGCTATTTCATCCTTCTCTAATGCTAGAAAAGCGGCACAAGCAATTTTAGAACTAAATGATAGAGAATTTGATTATACATATGTAGATAATATATCTAAAACTGAAAGATATGTAGGAGCAGAAACAGTTATTCCAACTGTTTATAGATCTAGTTATGAAAACTATAAAATTTTCTTTGTTGATAAGAATGAACAAAAAATTAGTTTATATATAAGAGAAGGTAAAGATGGCACTCCAGTGCATGTAAACTATATAGACTTACAATCAATGGGCGAAGAGGCAACAGCTTCTGAGGCAATAAATTCTATAGGTGGAAAAGAAGAACAAAAAAAGTTTTTGGAAGCAATAATATATGGAGAAGATATTCTTGACGCAACATGGAAAAAGTTTTTTCAAGATAAAAAGATAAGATTCTTTACAAAAGGAGCAAATAGTGGTATAATAACATTATGCGATATAATATTCAAAGATGGAACTAAATTTGAAGAATTTTTGGGGGAATATTATAGACAGGACTTAAAGGAACCTGCATCAGAATTAGAATCAGTTCCAGATAGTAATAAAGAGAAAAAAAGGGTAATTACTTATAAATTAGAAAACTAAAAAATGTAAAGAAGGAGGAGAGAGCTATGAGTTTAGGGGAAACAGTAATAACAATAATAGCAATAGTTACAGCAGCAGGACTGATGATTATAGTGCCTTTTTCAACGGTATCACAAAGAACAGATGATATATCTCAATTAGCAATTTCTACATCAACAACAGATTTTGTAAATAGTGTTAGAACAACAGGAATATTGACACTTGATGACTATGAAAAATTTATAGAAGATATAAATTCAACAGGCCATAATTATGAAATTGAAATGAGTATAGGAAGATTAGATGAAAATGCAGCAAGAAAAGTATCACAGATGGTATCAGGTTCAAAAATTGGAGAAAATGAACGTGTATGGCAATATCAATCTCAAGTAACCGATTTATTGGATAAACCTCCTTATGAAATACAATTAAACGAAGGTGACATGTTCGTTGTGAAAGTCAAAAATAAGGAACAAACAATAGCTGAACAGTTAAATAAAGCTTTCTTAGGAGGAGCTAGTGGAGATTCATACGCGATTGCAGCAGAAGGGGCTGGTCTAGTAACCACTAATGGAAATTAATTGCAAAAAAGGTAAATAGCTTGTAATAAAATTTATATTACAAGCTATTAAAAATATGTTATGTAATGAAGGATAGAAAAATATGAAAATACAAAGTTTAGCAGTAATATTTACAATAATAATATTACCAATAACAATAGTTTTAAATTCATATATACGAAATTATGTGACAACATTAAATTATCAAATTTCGTATGATTCAAAACTAGATAATGCTACATATGATGCTTTAAAAGCATTTCAATTAAATACTTTTAATAATAGTTCATCAAACTATGTAAATTCTAAAATGCGTGATATAGAAGCAGCAGCCAATAGCTTTTTTGAATCTATTTCTCAAAATTTCAATATGATAGGATATAATAATGAAACTTTAAAAGATTATATACCAGCATTAGTATTTACTATGTATGATGGTTATTATATTTATTCATTATATAATAATAAATTAGATGATTTAACACAAAGTCAAATTGATGCAAACCCGCAAGCTTCAATAAAAGGAAATGGAGAACAAACATATGGATTTAAGCCATATATTTATTATAGTTGTAGATACATAAAGGATGATTTAGATGTTGTGATAACGTATGCACTAGACAATTATATAGAAATACATGGAATGAAGGGGACCGCGGTTGTAAATATATCTGGTTATCTTATTAATGATATAAGTAAAAATGCTAGTGGAGATATTAGCTATAGAGGAATTACAATTTCACAAGAAGGTGAAAATGTACTGAATGAATGGATAGGAGAAAAAGAATCAGATCGGAGTAACGCCAATATTTAGAGATTACATGAAAATTAATGGAGCAAAATATTATAAAAAAGATACAAGTTCTAGTTTTTATTTAATGAATGGTCAAGAAATAGTACAAAAAAATAAAAGTGTTCCTTCAAAAGATAAATCTGCATATAAATATTTCGAAGATGCAATGAATTTTAAAAATCAATTAAGTAATTTGGGAATACTAGATTTGAAGGTATCTGATGCAGTAGATCCTGGAGGAAGTGAAATAAAGGATGAAAATGGAAATGTTGTATATGACTTTAGTTCAAATGAAAAAATTTTTGAATATGAAAATTCAGGAACTTCAATAGAAGAACCAGATTCGAATTTTAATCGACATAGATTAGCAGTTATAAGATATTCAATAGAAAAAAATCTTTCTATTGCAATAGCTAATTATAATAAATTTGGCTCAACTACTGCAAATTTTCAAATGCCTAAATTAAAAGAAAATGAATGGGAAAAAATACTAAATAATGTTTCTATTATTAGTTTTTTACAAGGACTAAGTATAGGAGGAAAAGTATATAATGGATATTCTATAGTTACTAATAATAAAACTGAAGAAGTAATTTCAGAAAATTCTATTTATATTACAGATAGTAATGGTCAATATCATAAACCGACAGATAAAAATATAGAAAGTGGTACTAATTTAATTAAAGGATATTTTAATATAGACTTTGAAAAGAAATCACGAGATATAGCTGATCAAAAAGTTTATTATTATTCTCAAACAAATTTAGCATGTTATAATTGTATTGTAATGTCAACTTCATTGAATTCTGATGATGGAAATATATATAAATATATGGACTATATACATAGTAAATATCCAACATCTAAATTACCAGAATTATATTACACAGCTCTAGCTAGGGAAAGATATTGTATGTATAAAACAAATAGAATTGTATAATAATATAAACAAAAAGTTGCCATTGGGGACGCTCTTTTTTGGCAACTTTTATTTTATTTAAAAATTGCCAAAAAAGAGCGTCCCCAATGGCAACTTAAGGAGAGAGATAAAAATGAATAAAAAAATGAAAGTTTGTATTATTATTTTGACACTTCTTATGATTTTATATGTATATGTTTTAGCAATAGGAAGAATATCTGAAAGATATGTAATTTTTGAGGGAGAAAATTTGCCATTAAAAACAATATGGGGATTAAATATACAAAATGAGAATCAAACAATCGAAACTGTAGCTAATACGGGAAAAAATACAATAGAAACAGTACGGTACAACAACTTTAAAACTTAGTTTATTTAATAATTTTTTATTAAAAGAAATAAAGGTAGATGTATTGCCGAAAACAACAGTTATACCAGTAGGAAATATAGCAGGAGTAAAATTATATACTGATGGTGTGTTAGTTGTTGGAATGTCGGAAATTGAAGGAAGTGATAATAAAAAGTATAAACCTTATGAAAATACAGGAATAAAAGAAGGAGATACAATTATACAAATTGATGATACTAAAATATCATCAACAGAAGAATTAATAATGGAGGTTAACGAAAGTAAAGGAAAAGAAGTAAAAATAAAATTTTTACAAGAAGATGAAACAAAAGAGTGTAGCATGACACCAGTAAAAATGAATAATAATGAATATAAATTAGGATTATGGGTAAGAGATAGTGCAGCAGGAGTAGGAACAGTAACATTTTATGAACCTTCAACAAAAAATTTTGCAGCATTAGGACATGGAATAACAGATATAGATACAGAACAATTAATAAATATTGCATCAGGAGAATTTGTTACAACAAAAGTATTAAATATAACAAAAGGAGAAAGTGGCAATCCTGGAAAAATACAAGGAACAGTTGAAGAACAGAGCAATATAGGAACAATTAATAAAAATACTAAATTCGGAATATTTGGAACTGTGGAAAATATATCTAATTTAAATTTAGATGCTTCTAAAGAAATGGAAGTAGCAATGAGAGAAGAAATAAAAACAGGAAAGGCTGCAATTTTGTGCAATTTAACAGGGAATAAAATAGAAGAATTTGAGATTGAAATAGAAAAAATATATACTGAGAATAATTATAATAATAAAAGCATGCAAATAAAGGTGACAGATGAAAGATTGATTGAAAAAACAGGAGGAATAATCCAGGGAATGAGTGGGTCACCTATTATACAAAATGGAAAGTTTGTGGGAGCCGTAACACATGTTCTTGTCTCTAATCCTGTGGTTGGATATGGTGTATTTGCTGATTTAATGATAAAGGAAATGAGAAATAGCACAAATTAAAAATAAAAAAATTTGATATTATAAAAGTTAAAACGATAAGAGAATTTTAGAATTTTAACTTTTATAATATCAAATTTTTATTATTGCTAGTTTACTAACATAGGGCCAATTTCAGTAACAGTACCAGCACCTAAAGTCATAACAATATCATTTTCTTTTACATTACTTTTTATATAATTGCTACATTCTTCAAAATTTGGAATATATTTAGCATCTTTTCCAAGAGAAATAATTTTATCAACTAAATCTTTAGATGAAATGCCATAAGTATTTTTTTCTCTCGCTGCATAAACATCTAAAATGATGACATTATCAAAGTTTAATAAAGCTTTAGCAAAATCATTTAATAAGTTTTTAGTTCTACTGTAAGTGTGAGGTTGAAAAACAACCCAAGATTCATTATATTTTTTATTCATAAGAGATTTAGCTGTAGCTATAATTTCAGTTGGATGGTGACCGTAATCGTCATAAACACTGACTGTATTATTTATTTTACCTTTAAATTCAAATCTTCTGTGAGCTCCTGTAAATTTAACTAGAGCAGATTTTATATATTTTTTTTCTATTCCATATTCTGTACAAACAGCAATACAAGCAAGACAATTTAGGACATTATGCATACCAGGAACAGAAAGTTTTATTCTATCAAAAAATTGATCATTATGGTAAACGTCAAACTCAGGAAAACCATCATTATCAAAAACTATATTAACTGCAAAGAAGTTGGTGTTTTTATTAGTGATTCCATATGTAATAGCTTTTGCATTTGTATAGTTAGGTAATTCTAAACAATTAGAATCATCGCCATTTAATACCAATATACCATCTTCAGGTAATAATTTTACGTATTTTATAAATGCATTTTTTATATTTTCAAATGTTTTAAAATAATCTAAGTGGTCATTATCAATATTTAAGATTACTTCTGCTTTAGGACTGAATTTTAAAAAGCTTTCTACGTACTCACATGCTTCTATAATAAAATGTTCACTATTTCCAATTCTATAATTTCCATTTAATGGTTTTAAAAAGGCTCCTACTTGTATACTAGGATCCATTAAAGCTTCAACAAAACATAAGGAAATCATTGAAGTAGTAGTAGTTTTTCCATGAGTTCCAGAAATACAGATAGTATCTTTATAACAACGAGTTAATTCACCTAAAAAATCAGCTCTTTCTATAGTAGGAATATTAAGTCTTTTGGCTTCTAACATTTCAGGATCATCATCTTTTATAGCAGCTGAATAAACGATAACGTCAGAAGAAGCAATGTCTGATAAATCATGACCAATAGAGACTTTTATACCTTTTTCAATAAGTGATTGAACTGAATCAGAATTAGAAGTATCAGAGCCTGTTATAGTATAACCCCAATTATTTAGAATGGCAGCTATACCACTCATACTAACTCCACCAATTCCTATCATATGTATATTTTTATATTTTTTGATATTATCTATATTTGGCATTAAAAATCCACTCCTTTTACATAACAGATAAATTATATAATTATAATGTTAAAAATTCAATACTTTGAAAAAATATTATTATAAAATATGTATTTACTAATATAAAGTTTCGACCATATGAAAAAAATTTATACCATTTTTTCTTATTATTTGTATAATTTAAAATTTTGACAAAATGCTTATATATTAATATATTTTGTCAAAACATATCTGGGGTGTAACAATCCGGGTCTTGACTGCAAATATTAATATATAAGCATTTTCGCATATTTTAAGTTTGTAACCATTATCTTGTAACGAATAGTAAAAAATTTGTGATAAATTTGTAAAAAAAAGAAGGAAAAAGAATTTTTTTGGAGAATATAATAATTGTACATAAGATTAAACAAATATGTACAAAATATATTTAAAACTTAAGGAAGGCGGTGCACGCAAAATGCAAATCACAGATGTACGTTTAAGAAAGGTAAATTCAGAGAACAGAATGAAAGCTGTTGCTTCTGTAACATTCGATAATGAATTCGTTATTCATGATATTAAAGTTATCGAAAGCCAAAATGGATTATTTATAGCTATGCCAAGTAGAAAAACTCCAAACGGAGAATTCAAAGATATAGCTCATCCAATCAATGCTGAAACAAGAGAAAAAATCCAATCAGCTATTTTAGAAGCTTATGAAGCTCCAGAAGCTGAAGGAACAACAGAATCAGCAGAATAATAAATAAAAAAGTAATAAGGAAGAACCTAAAAAAATTGTTTTTATTGGGTTCTTTCTTATTTTATTGGTATTTTGAAAGCAAGTATACAATTTTATTTATTAAAGTCTTGAAAAAAAGCGAAAAACAAGGTAAAATATAATAGTTAAAATATAATTGTAAAGATAGGAGAAAAAATGTATTTAATAGTAGGTTTAGGTAATCCAGAAGAAGATTATTCAAAAACAAGACATAATATGGGATTTAACACTATTAATAAAATATCAGAAGAATATAAAATTGCAGTAGACAAAAAAAAATTCAAAGCACTATATGGAACAGGTGAAATAGAAGGAAAAAAAATAATATTATTAAAGCCACAAACCTATATGAATTTAAGTGGAGAAAGTGTACAAGAAATAATGCACTATTATAAAATACCAGTAGAGGAACTAATAGTAATATATGATGACATGGATGTAAAAATAGGAGCTATAAAAATACGAAAAAAGGGTGGACCAGGAACACATAATGGAATGAAATCGGTTGTAAACAATATAAATTCACAAGAATTTGCTAGAGTTCGAGTAGGCATAGGAAGCCCTAAAAATAAAACAGACTTAATAAGCTATGTTATAGGAGCAATTCCACAAGAAGAAATAGAAATATTGGACAAGGCAACAACAAAAGCAAAAGAGGCAGTAGTAGAAATAGTAAAAAATGGTTTAGATAGAGCAATGAACATATTTAATTAGAAAAAAAGGTGAAATGAAAAGCATGATAGAGATAATTATAAAAAATATAGAAGATAGCAAAAATATAGCATTAATAGAAGATGGTATATTAAAAGAATATTATGAAGAAAAACAAGAGGCAAATAGAAATGAGGGAAATATATATATAGGAGTAGTAAAAAACATTATTAAAGGAATGCAAGCAGCTTTTGTTGACATTGGAACAGAAAAAAATAGTTTTATACATTTAAAAGATATATTACCTAAAGTTGATGAAACAAAACAAAAACAAAATATAAATCAGAAAATAGAAACAGTAGTAAAGCAAAATCAAAAATTATTAGTACAAGTAAAAAAAGATAGTAATGAAAAAAAAGGAGCTAGAATATCAACACATATAAATTTACCTAGTAAA
The DNA here is from genome assembly GCA_947589015.1 of uncultured Clostridia bacterium. Classification (GTDB taxonomy): domain Bacteria; phylum Bacillota; class Clostridia; order TANB77; family CAG-508; genus CAG-269. The sequence goes on along the minus strand of CANPZF010000010.1, from coordinate 5,008 downwards.
TATGTTGTACTAATGCCTAATACAGATATTATTACAATTTCTCAAAAAATAAAAGATGAAAAAGAAATAGAAAGATTAAAGAAATTAGTAAAAGAAAATTTAAGTCAAGGAAATGGAGCAATTGTTAGAACATCAGCGATAGGCAAAGAACAAGAATTAATAGAAGATATAAAAAATATAGAAAAGAAATGGCAGGAAATATTTAAAGCATATAAAGAAAAAGTAGTAGATGAGCCAGTATTGCTATATAAAAGTGAAGATATAGTTGAAAAAATATTAATAGATTTAGCGGAAAAAGGTGTTGAAAAAATAACAGTAAATGATATAGAGGAATATAAGAAAATACAAAATATCAAAAAATCACACAAAGAATATTCAAAAATAAAAGTAGAAGTAAAAGATAAAGAAACTATATTTAATATATATCAATTAGAGCAACAAATAGAAAAATCTAAAAATAGAAAGATATGGCTAAAATGTGGAGGGTTTATTACAATAGATAAAACAGAAGCATTAACGGCAATAGATGTAAATACAGGTAAATATACAGGAAAAAATAATGTAGAGGAAACTATATATAAAGTAAATGAAGAAGCAACAATAGAAATTGCCAAACAGCTAAGATTAAGAGATATAGGTGGAATTATAATTATTGATTATATAGACATGCATGATATGAAAAATAAGCAAAAGATACAGAAATTATTAGAAGAAGAATTAAAAAAAGATAGAAGTAAAACTCAAATAGAAGGATTTACAAGTTTAGACCTAATGGAACTAACTAGAAAACATATTTGTAGTCATAAAGAATAGAAAAAGAAAGGGAGAACGAAAAGTAAACAAAATGAATGTAGGATTTATATCTTTAGGATGTAGCAAAAATTTAATTGATACAGAAGCAGCAATTGGAATATTAAAAAAACATCAATATAAAATAGTAAATGATGCTAAAGAAGCAGATATTATTATTATAAATACATGTGGTTTTATCGATTCAGCTAAAGAAGAAGCAATAAACACAATTTTAGAAATGGCAGAATATAAGAAAAATAGATGTAAATATTTAATAGCAATGGGATGTTTAGTTCAAAGATATAAAGATGAATTAATAAAATTATTACCAGAAGTTGATTTATTTATAAATTTAGAAGAATATGATAAAATATGGGAAAAAATAGATGATTTAGTAAAAAGAAATAAAGTAAAAATATTAGAAACAAAAAAAATACCTATGTTAAAACAAGAAGAATTTTTAAATAGGGTTATCACAACAGGTTCTAATTATGCATATTTAAAAATAGGAGAAGGATGTAGTAACAAGTGTACATATTGTGCGATTCCATATATAAGAGGTCCATTTGTAAGTAGGACTAAAGAAGATATTTTAGAAGAGGCTCAAATGCTTGCTAAAAAAGGAATAAAAGAGCTTATAATTATAGCACAAGATACAACTAAATATGGGGTTGATATATATGGAGAATGTAAATTACCAGAATTGTTACAAGAAATATCAAAGATAGAAGAAATAAAGTGGATTAGATTTTTATATTCATATCCAGAAGGAATTACAGATGAGCTAATAGAAGAGGTAGCTAAAAATAAAAAAATTGCAAAATATTTTGATATACCAATACAACACATTTCAAATCCTATTTTAAAGAAAATGAATAGGAGAACATCAAAAGAGAAAATAGAAGAATTAATAAATAAAATAAGAAGTAAAATACCAAATGTTGTATTAAGAACTAGCTTAATAGTAGGATTTCCAGGAGAGACAAAAGAAAACTTTGAAGAACTATTACAATTTGTTAATGATGCAAAATTTGACAAGTTAGGTGTATTTCAATATTCTAAAGAAGAAGGGACACCAGCTAGTAGATTACCACAACAAATTCATGGTAATACCAAAAAGGCTAGATATAACAAAATTATGTTAAAACAACAGGCAATATCAAAAGAAAATTTAGAAAAAAGAATAGGAAAAAAATATGAAGTTTTAGTTGAAAATATGTCATTTGATAATAAATATTTTATTGCTAGAACAATGCAAGATGCTCCAGAAATAGATGGTGTTGTATATATAAAAAATGAAAATACAAAAAATATTCAATTAGGAGAGTTTAAATTAGTTAAAGTAATAGGTGTTAATGAATATGATTTAATTGCAGAATTTGTAGAGAATATGGAAAAATAAATTGTTAAAAAATATAATTTGAAGGGATTAAAATATATGAGAAAGGGATGAATTTTAGAATGGGCAAAAAAAGAATTTTAACAGGAGATAGACCAACAGGAAGATTACATATAGGACATTATTTTGGTTCATTACAAAAAAGAGTAGAATTACAAAATACAGGCGAATACGAAATATATATATTAATAGCAGATGTTCAAGCACTAACAGATAATTTTAATAATCCACAAAAAGTAAGAAATAATGTAAGAGAGCTACTTATAGATTATCTGTCATGTGGAATAGATCCAGAAAAAACAACAATATATATACAATCTATGATACCAGAAACAGCAGAATTAACAGTATATTATTCAAATCTAGTAACAATAGCCAGACTTCAAAGAAATCCAACTGTAAAAACGGAAATTGCACAAAAAAAGGAATTATTTGGAGAAAGCGTAACATATGGATTTTTAGGATATCCAGTAAGTCAAGCAGCAGATATAACAACATTCCAAGGAGAACTAGTACCAGTAGGAGAAGATCAAGAACCACTAATTGAACAATGTAGAGAAATAGTTAGAAAATTTAACAGTATATATGGAGATGTATTAAAAGAACCACAAATAGTATTATCTGAAGGAAAAAGAATAAAAGGATTAGACGGGAATGCAAAAATGGGAAAATCATTAGGTAATGCAATATATTTATCTGATAGTGAAGAAGAAATTGCCAAAAAAGTTATGAGTGCAGTAACAGATCCAAATAGAATAAAAAAGGACGATTTAGGAAATCCTGATATATGTATGGTAGCATATTATCATAATTTATTTACAGCTAAAGATGATGTAAAAACAGTGTGTGAAGAGTGTAAAGCAGGAAAAAGAGGATGTGTAGCTTGTAAAAAGCAATTAATAGCCAATATAACAGAATATTTGAGACCAATTAGAGAAAAAAGAGCATATTATGAAGCACATCCAGAAATAATAGATAAAATTTTAAGAGAAGGAACAGAAAAAGCAAGAAAAACAGCTCAAGAGACAATGAAACAAGTAAAAAAAGCAATGAAGTTAGACTATTTTGAATAGGTTGCCATTTAAGAACGTCCCTATTGGCAACTCAGGAGGGAAAGAATGTTTACAGATTATACAAAAATAGTAATAAAATCAGGAGATGGAGGAAATGGAGCAGCAACATTTCGTCGAGAAAAATATGTAGCAGCAGGTCGGACCTGATGGAGGAGATGGAGGAAATGGTGGAAATATCTATTTCCAAGTTGATAAAGATAAAAATACATTAATTGATTTTAGATATAATAAAAAATTTAAAGCTAAAAATGGAGAAAACGGAAGTGGAAACCATTGCAATGGAAAATATGGAGATGATTTATATATAAAGGTTCCAATAGGTACAGTAATAAAAGATTCAGAGACTGGAAAAGTTATAGCAGATTTGTCAAGTCCAGGACAAACTGAGCTAGTACTAAAAGGAGGACGAGGAGGAAGGGGAAATTCTCATTTTGCCACAGCAACTCGCCAAGCTCCTAGATTTTCAGAAGATGGAGAAAAAGGAGAGGAGAGAGAAGTAATTTTAGAATTAAAATTACTTGCTGATGTTGGGCTATTGGGATTTCCTAATGTAGGAAAATCTACATTTTTATCTATAGTAACAGATGCAAAACCTAAAATTGCAAATTATCATTTTACAACAATAGAGCCAAACTTAGGAGTGGTGAAAACAAAAGATGGTAATGGATTTGTAATTGCAGATATACCAGGTATTATAGAAGGAGCTAGTGAAGGAATTGGACTTGGAATACAATTTTTGAGGCATGTAGAGAGGACAAGACTTTTATTACATTTTTTGGATGTTTCAGGTCAGGAAGGTAGAAATCCAGTAGAAGATTTTTATGCAATTAACAAAGAATTAAAAAAATATAGTGAAAAATTAAGTACAAGAAAACAGATTATAGTAGCTAATAAAACTGATATTATACAAGACGAAACAAACTTAAAACAGGTAGAAGAATTAGCTAAAAAAGAAGGAATAGAATTATATAAAATATCAGCAATTACTAAAAATGGAGTAACAGAATTGATAGACCATGTAACTGAAATATTGAAAACACTACCTAAAGAAGATTTAATAGAATATGAAGAAAAGATGGTATACACATTAGAAGATAAAAAAGATCAATGGTCTATAAAGAAAGAAGATGGTGTATTTATAGTTACAGGAAAAGCAATAGAAAGACTAATGGGAAGAATCAATATAGAAGATAACGAGTCTATGTATTATTTACAAAAATGTTTGAATAATATGGGAGTAGAAGCCAAACTTAAAGAAATGGGAGTTTGTGAAGGAGATTCTGTAATTCTTGATGGATGGGAACTAGAATGGTATAACTAATTATATGCACAATAAGTATATATATAAATATTTATGTAATATATTAGTTGTTAGATAATAGTTAAATCCTTGGTATAGTTGCTAGTGCTATAATAATATATTATTTATTTGTAACTCCCAGCTACATAATAGATTGTAAAACAAATTTTATAATAAATTACAAAATTTGTTAACAATCTATAATTTGCTGGTCCCCCCGAATTGTTACTGCATAAATAATATATTATTGTAGCACTAGCAACTATATCAAGGATTTGACTGTTATGTAGTAACATATTTTAAATAAATTTAGTAAAACATCTTGTAAAATTCAAAAAAAAATGGTATAAATATAAAGTGCAAAGACAAGGCCCCTTGGTCAAGCGGTTAAGACGCCACCCTCTCAAGGTGGAATCATGGGTTCGATTCCCGTAGGGGTCACCA
>CANPZF010000009.1 GCA_947589015.1 uncultured Clostridia bacterium | reverse complement strand
ATATAAAAATTGAAGATATAATGTTAATGTATGTAAAGGGGGAAAAATAGTATGAAAGGTTTACTTTTAAAAGATTTGTATACAACAAAAGCAAATATTTTTGTTGCATTTCTTTCATGTATAGTAATGGCTATTGGTTTATCAGTAGTAATTTCTCCGTCAGTTGTTATTATACTTATTACAATACCATTAAGTATGACAGTTTCAAGTACAATAATCTCTGATAAGAAAAATAAGTGGACACAATTTTCAGTTACATTACCAGTATCCAAAAAGCAAATAATATCAAGTAAATACATTGCATATTTATTTTGGACTATAATAGGAGTAATTGTAGGAAATTTGATATGTTACATTATATTAGCAATAACCAATGTTAGTGATACAAGTATAAATATATTCACAGGATTTAGTATTATAATTGCTTTTTTAAGTGGAAGTATTATAATGCCTTGTAATTTTATGTTACCAGAAGAAAAGTCAATAATTGGAACAATACTTGCATACTCCTTGACATCAGGATTTTTAGCATTATCAATTTTTGCATTAAATCAAATATTTAATGTAAGAGATAATATGACACAAACATTAATTATTTGTAGTGTAATAAGTTTAATAGTTTTCATTATATCTTGGATAGTTTCAAGTAACAAAATAAAAAATTTTAATTAAATAGAATTTATAAAAATAGCAGATAATCAGAGTTATCTGTTATTTTTCGCTTAAAATGGAAAAATAATTAAATATTTGCTATAATAATACAGAATAAATAAAAATGAGGTGCAAGAATATGAAAAAAATATTAATTGTAGAAGATGATACAAGTATAAGTGAAGAATTAAAAAATTTGTTAGATAACGCAGGATATAATGGAGTAATTTTAAAAGACTTTGAAAACTCTTATGCAGAAATAAAAAGAGAAAATCCAGATTTAATATTACTTGATATAAATATACCAAAATTGAATGGAGAAATGTTATTACAAAAAATAAGAAAAGAAAGTAATGTACCAATTATAATGGTTACTAGCAAAAATACGGAAACAGATGAAGTATTATCATTAAGTTATGGTGCAAATGATTATATAACAAAGCCATATAATCCAACAATTTTATTGTTAAGAATAAATAATCTATTCAAAAGAATAGAAAATAAAAATGATATATTAACTTATAATGATTTAACTGTTGATCCAAAAAAAGGAATTATTAAAAATGATAAAGAAGAACTAATCTTAACAAAAAATGAAATGATTATATTTACATTTTTGTTAGCAAATAGAGGAAATATTGTAACAAGAGATGATTTAATGACTGATTTATGGAATAACGATTCCTATATTAATGACAATGCTTTAAATGTAAATATAAGCAGATTAAGAACAAAATTAACTGACTTTGGTTATGAGGATGCAATAGAAACAAGAAAAGGTCAAGGATATATCTTAAAATAAATTTGAAAGGAACGGAAAATGAAATTTAGTAAGTATTTAAAAAATAATTATTTAATAATATTACTATTTATTGTAATCATTGCAATTATAGATTTAATGCTAATAAGTTTTAAAACAAATAATCAGGCAATAGTTGGAGTAACTATTACAGGAGTTTTAGGTTTTATCTTATATCTAATTTATGATTTTTATAGAAGAAAAAAGTTTTATGATAAATTCATAAATGATTTAGACTTATTAGATAAAAAATATTTAATTACAGAAATGATAGAAAAGCCAAATTTCTATGAAGGCGAAATTCTATATGATGCTTTATACGAAATAGATAAATCTATGGCAGAAAAAATAAAAGAATACAGCTTAAATATACAAGATTTTAAGGAATATATAGAAATGTGGATACATGAAGCAAAACTTCCACTTGCTTCTTTAAATTTAATAGTACATAATCACAAAGAATTGTCAGACAAAAAAATAACAGAGCAATTAAAAAGGTTAGATGATGATATTGAGCAGGTTTTATATTATGTAAGAAGTGAAAATGCTGAAAAAGATTATTTAATTAAAGAAACAGAGATAGCAAAAGTTATTTCAAATGTTGCTATAAAAAATAAAGATATATTATTGGAAAATAATATTGATTTTGAAGTAGAAGTAGGAAATACAAAAGTATTAACAGATTCAAAATGGCTTGAATTTATAGTAAATCAAATTGTAAGTAATAGTATTAAATACATAAGAAATGATGTGGAGCATTTGATAAAAATAACAACTGAAGAAAACAATAAAAATGTTATTTTAAAGATATATGATAATGGGATTGGAATAGGAAAAAGTGATATTCCAAAAGTGTTTGATAAAACATTTACAGGTAATAATGGAAGAAAAATAGAAACATCAACAGGAATGGGATTGTATATTGCAAAACAATTATGCAAAAAACTAGGTCATAAAATCACTATAGACTCAAAAGAAAATGAATATACAGAAGTTAGTATATTATTCAATAAAGATGACTTTTTAAATGTAGCAAAATAACATTACAATTTTGTAATGTTTAGTAATTTTAGAAGAAGGACAGATAAAAACAAATCCTCTATAATGAAAATGAAAGGAGAGATGAGAGATGTCAAATATCTTAAAAATTGATAAAGTAGAAAAATACTATGGTAGCAAATCAATTCTAACAAAAGCATTAGATAATTTATCTTTTGAAGTAGATAAAGGCGAATTTGTTGCAATAATGGGAGCATCAGGAAGTGGAAAAACAACACTTTTAAATTGTATATCTACTATTGACAAAGTAACATCAGGACACATTTTCGTTGGAGGAGAAGATATAACAAAATTAAGGGGAAATAACTTAAACAAATTTAGAAGAGAAAAGTTAGGATTTATATTTCAAGATTTTAACCTTTTAGATACATTAACAGCTTATGAAAATATATCATTAGCACTTTCTATTCAAAATAAGAGTGCAAAAGAAATTGAAAAAAGGGTAAATGATGTAGCAACTAAATTAGGAATAAAAGATGTATTACAAAAGTACCCTTATCAAATGTCAGGAGGGCAAAAACAAAGAGTTGCATCAGCAAGAGCAATTATAACAGACCCACAAATTGTTTTAGCAGATGAGCCAACAGGGGCGCTGGACAGCAAGTCATCAAGAATGTTACTAGAAAGTTTTGATTACTTAAACGAAAAATTAAACACAACAATTTTGATGGTTACACATGATAGTTTTTGTGCTTCTTATGCAAGTAGAGTAATATTTATAAAAGATGGTAAAGTATTTAATGAAATTATAAAAGGTAACAGTTCAAGAAAGGATTTCTTTGACAAGATTATAGATGTTGTAACCTTGCTTGGAGGTGAGGAAAATGACAACTATTAAATTGTCTTTTAGAAATATAAAAAAGAGTTTTAAAGATTATGCAATATATTTCTTTACTTTAATATTAGGTGTTGCGATATTTTATGTATTTAACAGTATAGAAAGTCAAACTGTACTATTAGATGTAACAAATAGCACACATGAAGTTATAGATTTGATGACGAATATGTTATCAGGAGCAAGTGTATTTGTGGCATTTATTCTAGGATTTCTAATAATATATGCAAGTAGATTTTTAATAAAAAGAAGAAATAAAGAATTTGGTATATATATGCTTTTAGGTATGAGTAAAAGAAAAATATCTATGATACTATTCTTTGAAACAATCTTAATTGGTATTATATCATTAGCTGTTGGGTTAGGACTTGGAGTATTGCTTTCACAACTTATGAGTATGTTAGTTGCAAATATGTTTGAAGCAGATATGACAAAATATGAATTTATTTTTTCAAGTCAAGCATGTATTAAAACAATAATATATTTTGGAATAATGTACGTCATTGTAATGTTATTTAATACAGTAAATATTGGAAAATGTAAATTAATTGATTTAATACAAACAAATAAAAAGTCTGAAAAAGTAAAAATGAAAAATCCAATGCTTTGTACCATAGTATTTATCATATCAGCCATAGCTCTAGGATATGCTTATTATATGGTAACAGGTGGAATAAATGAAACAATTAAGCCTCCAGAAGATATATTTAAGCCAATTGTAATTGGAGCAGTATCTACATTTTTTATATTCTGGTCTTTATCAGGGCTAATTTTAAAAATAGTAACAAGTATGAAAAATTTGTATGTAAAAGGATTAAATACTTTTACATTTAGACAATTAAGTAGTAAGATAAACACAACAGTATTTTCAATGACAATAATTTCTTTAATGTTATTTGTAACGATTTGTGTGTTATCAAGTGCTTTATCACTTAAAAATTCAATGACTGCAAATTTAGATGAACTAGCACCAGCAGATATTCAATTAGAAAAAAGAGTATTAAATGAAGATTGGCTAGATCAAGGGTATAATGAAGAACAAATAAAAAATTCTAAATTAAGTATTAGAGAAATATTAGAAAAGTTTGATTTTAACATAGATTCTTATTTAGAAGAAAGTGTAGAATACAATCTTTATCAAACAGAAGAATTAACATTTGGAGATACATTAGGAGATAATTGGGAAACAATAAAAAATACTTATACTTCACTAATCCCTTATAATGTAGCAGATGATATTATGACAATAAGCGATTATAATAAAGTTGCTAAATTTTATGGGAATGAAGAGTATACAATAAATGAAGATGAATATATAATTGTTGCAGATTATGACTCAATGATTGAAATAAGAAATGTAGCGTTAAAAGATAATCAAGAAATAACTGTTTTTGGACATACATTAAAACCAAAATATAATGAATGTCAATATGGCTTTGTAGAAATGGCATGTAATCATATGAATTCAGGAATTATAATAGTTCCAGATGATATAGTAGATGATAATTATATTGTTTATAACTCTATAATTGGAAATTACTATACAGATTCATTAGATGAACAAAGAGAGATTCAAGAACAAATTAAAAATTTAGTAAATAATCCAATTTCATTAGAATATAACTTGCCTTCAATAAATAGTAAAGTTGATATAAGTGAGGCAAGTATAGGAATAGGAGCATTAGTAACATTTTTAGGACTATATCTAGGAATCGTATTTTTAATAGCAAGTGTTGCAATCCTTGCTTTAAAAGAACTAACAGAAAGTACAGATAATAAAGAAAGATATAATATGCTACGAAAATTAGGGGCAGATGAAAAGATGATAAATAAATCATTATTTAGACAAATTGCAATATTCTTTATGTTCCCATTGTTAATAGCAATTATTCATTCAATCTTTGGAATAACATTTTGTAGTTATATAATAGAAACATTTGGAAACGAACAGCTATTACCATCAATTATTATGACAGCAATATTTATAGTAGTATTTTATGGAGGATATTTCTTAATAACTTATTTATCTAGTAAGAATATCATAAAGGAGAAATAAAAACAATGAAAAAGAAGCACTTTATATTAATCATAATAGCACCAATTATATTAATAGTTATAATAATATTAGGAATACAAGGAATTAAAAATGATGGTATTGAATGGATAAAACAGGGAATTGAGAAATTTTATCAAGATAAAGAAAAGTTTATCTTAAATGAAAATGATATAACTAAACTTCAATATAAAAATCAAGAATATACGATTACTAATCAGACAGTTAGTAAATATGACTTAGGAAACTGGATAGGATATATTAGGAAAATAGTCAACATAGATATAAATGGAAATTTGATAGCGATAAGGTTAATGGACCAATTACCTTAAAAGCAACATGGTATGAAGAAGTTAATACTGATGAATTATTAAAAGAAGCAGAAAGTAAAATGACAAAAAATGAATGGTATAGTGCTAAATTTGATGCAGAATCTTCAAAATTAATATTCACAGTATTAGATAGAAATGAAAAAAATAGCTTAATTAGCAATACTGGAATAACAGGAAACATTGTTGATATTTTAAAGAAAGAAAATGTAAAAACTATTACAATGGGAGAAACTACATTTACACAAGAAGATGCAACAAAAGGACCTGGAGCTGAAGGTACTGTATGGAGTAAATTTGGTGAAGAGTTGGCAACATTAACAGGTAAAGGTAGCTTTGATCAAGTTACATTAGGAGATTTAGTAGGAAAGAATCTAACATTAACAATTACAGTAGATGATGACAAAGCTCGTACACATAAAGGAAACACATCTGAAACATACACAATAGAATTTGTATATAATGCAAAAGCTACAATAGATACAGACATTCCTGAAAGTGATGCAACAGAGTTAAGTACCAAATTAAATTATCAAACTGAAGATACATATACAATAACTAAAACTTCTGATGGATTATATACAGTAACTGGAGGTATATCACAACAAAAAGTTAAAGGATTTGGAAAAGATGATATAGAAGGATACTATTTCGCATATACAATAGAATTAGATGAAGGAGCAAATTTAACTGGAGCTAAAGTAAAAGTTCCAAAAGGTGATAGTGCAGATGCTGGATATAACGAAGCAAGTTTCGATGAAAATACAAGATCAGTAACAGTTTTAATGGAAGTTGAATCAAGCGAAAGTACAAAATATCGTGACATTATAGTTGAAGTTGATGGAGTTCCAACAAAAATAAGAATAGATTTTAGTAGGTTAGAATTAAGAAAAGCATCTACATTTACAATTAATAATGAAAATGTTGATGAAAAATTAAAATCATCATATGGTTGGTCACCAGAAACTGATTATGAAGCAAAATTTGCAACAGAAGGTAATAAAGTAACAGTAACAGGTGTAATTCCATATTTAAGTTCATGGGAAGATGACCATAGTTCACCATATAAGGATAAGCATGAAACAGGTTATTATTTTGGATTTGTTGTAAATACAACCGAAGCTAAAAAAGATAATACAACAGTAACAATTAGATATGGTTATGAAGGCGATGAAGAAAAAGTTATTACATCAGCAAGTTTTGACGATCAGAATAATTTATATTTGTTAGGACACTTACATCCAGAGGATACTAAAAAAACATTCGATATTATAGTAGATTTAGATGGTAGTGAGACAGTATATAACCCTTATACATTAACAGTAGATTGTAGTCAACTATTACTTCAAAAAGATTCTGAAACAGAAATTAAGTTACACGAACCAAGTGATGCAGATGAAAAAACAATGACTAGCTGGAATTATAAAGAACCAACTAACCTTACATTATCTGAAGACGGAATTTTAAAAGGAAAATTAGTAGAACAACAATTAACAGCTTACCCATTTGGTGATGCAAATAAAGATGGATACTATTTCGATTTTAAATTCACATCTCCAGATGGAGTAGATAAGTCTAAAGCCAAAATAGCACAGGTTGAAACACCTGAAACAACAGCTAAAGTAAAGAAAGAATATAAAGCGGAAGACTTTGATGACGAAAACAATTTAACAATCTTATTCCGATTTGCACCAGGTACTACAGGATGTGAGACCTGCAAAGGTGAACCTAAATGTGAAGGATCTTGTTGCGAGGGAAGTGGAACATGCAATTGTGATAAGAAATTATATTATAGAATTGATTGGGACGGAGAAGGAAAAGAATATTTACCAATGATTTATGTAATTGACTATTGCGGAGTTACATTTGAAAAATCTTCAATTGTTGAAATTTCAGATCTTGATACAGTAGAAAATTTTGAACATGATAATTGGAAGGGATTTGATGAAGACGAAAATTATTCTACAAAGTTTGTGACTGAAGGGGATAAAGTAAAAGTAACTGGACTAATAACAATTTTCAATGATGATGAATGGAGTGGTTCGAATAATCCTTTCGGATCAGCATATGATTATTACTTAGCTTTTAAATTGAAAAAAGCAGGAACTGAAGGAACAAACACAAATACAACAGTAAAATTTTTAACTGAAGAAGAAGGAACAACTGGAGAGGGATATGACGATACTTATAAGATTTCTAAAGAAGATTTTGGTGATAGTAATGAAATATATGTATTAAAATATATAAATCCATTCAAAGATAATTCAGACAATAAACCAAAGCAATTTACATTAAAAGTTGACTTTGATGATGGAGAGGAAGAATATGCAGAATATAGTGTAACTATTGACTGGAGTGGATTGAAATTCCAAACTGATTCAAACTCAGGTAGTGATTATGAAATAGTTAGTCAAAGCAATATTTCATCTGAAGATAAGACAACATTAGAAGACACTTGGGGATATGATTTTTCACTTGATTCAATTAGTTATACAATGGAAAGTCAAGATGAAGGAGATCCTTATCATGTAGGTTTAGAAGGTACTGTAAAACAACAAACATTGGAATCTGCTGCTGGTTTTGATGAAGCCGAAGGATACTATGTACCAGTAAAAATTACTATACCTAAAGATGATTTGGCAGAAGAATATCATAATAGCTGGACAATTTATATAAAAGAAGGAGGAAAGTATGTAGAAAAGAAACCATCTGAAACAGATTATACAAATGGTTATATAGTTGTTTTATTTAAAATGAACGATGGTGACGATAAGATTCATTATAAAGTTGATTATGATGGATCAACAGGAAATGATTTCTTAATGTCAGACGAAATAACTATAAAAACAAAATTTACTTACTTGACTGAAAATAAGGTAATATTTGAATATTTTGATGAAAAAACTGGAGAAGTAAAGAATGAAGAAAAAATAGTATATCAAAATGAAAAATTTGATAATTCGATAGCTCCAGTATTGGAAGGATATACTTACCATGATTTCGATTATTGGTATGATACATCTGAAGATCCAGAAACTGAATTTAATTTTAAAGATGCAACTACAGGAAAAGATCAAGATATTACATTGAAAGCTCATTGGACAATTGATGTAGATTCATTCTTGATTGCAGTAATTGATGACTTAGAAGATCCAGACTCATCAATATCAGAAGACTTTTCTGAAGTATTTGAAGTTTCTAAAACAGAAGATACTATTACATTTAAAGTAATAAGTGCAACCGCTTTATTAAGCGATATGAATAGAACCTCAATTCCAGGAACAATTGCATATTTACTTCAAAGAGGAGAAATACAAGATATTACTCTTGCATTTGGAGGAAAGAAAGTTGTATTTACTAAGGATGGAACAAATAACGAAATTCAAACTGCTAGTTTAGATCCAACAGGTAGTGCTTTAAAAGAAAAAATTCAAGCAGGAGCAAAAGCATTATTTCAAGATGTTTTATCTGGAGAAGAGGCTGATGAATCAACTATGACTTTGAATAAAATGGCAGTTGATGATAGAGAATTTACATTAACTATAGGTAAACTTGATGATTCAGTTCAATTAAAAGATGGTGCAAAAACTGAATATACATTTGACTTTATAACTGATGTAACAGGAGTTACAAATGAAACACAGTTAAAACAAGCACTAGCAAATAACAACATCAAACATATTGATATTTTAAGCGATTTTACTGTTGATACTTCTGAAAATACTATTGACATTGGTAGAGAAGTTGTAATAAATGGAGGAGTTGAACATCATAAATTAACAGCTTCTAATGGTGATACAATATTTAATGTAAAATCTCCAAAGGTAACTATTGATGCTATTAAGTTAGATGCTAAAACACCAATAGTTGTTACAAGTGGAAGTTTAACAACAACAGGGCTTACTGTTGAAGGAAATAAAGCAGAAACAGCTGTTGAGGTTAAGAATGGTGCAACATTAAACATTTCAGAATTAACATTTGACGGAGAAAAATACACTAAACCTGCTGTTAAAGCAGAAAAAGGAACTGCAAAAGTTAATTTCAAAGACAATACATCACAAAATGCAACAAAACTTGAAAAAATAGAAAAAATCACAACATATGAGGAACAAAAATCAAAATCAGAAATCAAAAATCACATTGGCGATTATAAAGAGGAAGATATAAGTTATCAATATTATAATTATTACAATAAAGCTGAAAATGGAAAAATATATAAAACTACTTTCCATAGTCATGAATTTAGTTCAAAAGCGACATTTGAAAGATATAATTATTATGGAGAAAAAGTTACAAAGCCAAATACAGACGACTTTAAAGTATTCAAATCATATTCATATGACGGATATACATATACATTGATTGGGTTTGCAGAGAGTAGAGATGATACTTTGCATTTTGGTGAGTATACTACTGAGACTGTTCCAGAGGGTGTAACCAAAGTTGAAGAGATTGAAGCAACATCAGATAAGTTGTATTATGCTGCTTATAATGGAAAAGTAGATGAAGACACTAAAAGAGTTGAAGATGCAGAAAAATTATATGAAGCTATACAAAATCCAGATGTTTCAAAAATATACATTATAAATACTACTGATTTAGATTTAACTTCTAAAGGTCCTATTACTATAAATAGACCACTTTCGATTGTTGGACCTACTAAAGGAGTAAAAATCAAAGTAAAAAATATCAAAATTGAATCTAGTGCAAATGATGTATTTTTCCACAGATTAAATATTGAAGCTGATCCTGGAGAAAATGTTACTTCTTTAATTGATGTACAAGGAGAAAAATTCACACTATGGCAATCAAGTTTGAAGAATGTAAGTGTAGATCAAGAAGTTGATAGTGCTATTAAGTATTCAGGAAATAAAGCAATAGTTGATATTAGATGGAATACTTTTGATGCAAATAACATAAAAAATACATTTATAGATGTTGAAGGTAATTTAGCAGGTGTAACAGATATTTACTATAATACTTTTGCAAAATTAACTACATCAACTGATAAGAAGAGTGCAATAACCATTAAAGAATTTGATGAAAGTGCAAAAATAAGTGAAGAAAACGATGAAACTATAAGTATAGATTTCAATACTTTTAACGATAGCGATTATGCAATCAAAATATTAAAAGAGGCTTCTTCAGGACCACAAGCTGATATATCTATTGAGTCTTCAAAGGATGTAGTTATAGCAGTTGAATATGATGAAAGTCATAAAGATTTTAGCAAAATAAATATTCATCCTAAAGGAAAGACTAGTATAAATAACATTAAGTTAAAGTACATTAATGGTACTGAAGAAAAGGACCAGTTAGATGGCGATAAAGGAGTGAAAGTAGTTACTTCAATGGAAATGCAAGGTATTAAAGTACCAGAGCAAGCAGTTGTTAAAGGCTTAAAACTTAATGGAGATACTTATTCAGGAGTAATAAGCCAAAGTGAAGATGGTAACTTCTATTTACCAGTAACATTAACATCAAACGATTTTGAAGACAGAGTATCAACAGTTAAAGTTACAGATCCAAACGGAAATGCAAAAACTTACACTTATGGCTCAAACTCAAAAGATGGAATTGCTACAGTAAGTAATGCAAATACAATGAATTTACAATTAGAAGCAATTAAATCTTCAAAAATAACAGGTAACAATGGAAAAGTATATAAACTTGAATTAGATGCTGATGGAGAAAAATCAAATGCTTATAAAGTAAAAGAATATACAATCAATTATAGTGGTGTAGAAACTCTTGAAGAAAAAATCAATAAAGCAGCAAAAGCTACACTTGAAGCAAATAGCTTTACTGTAACAAAGAATAATAAAATAAATGGATATACTGAAGAATTTACTTATAAATATAATGCTAATGATGGTTTAACTTATTTAAAAGCAGAGAAAGATAATGTAGAAGAATATACATTCTCATCAGCAAAATATGCTGGTGTAGATTCTAGTAAACTTAGTGTAGTTGCTAGAAAGATTAAAGACGGCGAAGAAGATAGTGGAGTATATTTAAATGACTGGGTATATGTTCATCCTCAACAAGTAGGTCGTGCTATTCATGAAGTTACAATGTTAACTGATGTAATGAAAGATAGCAAAACTTCTATAAATGCTATTGATACAGTAGAATTAGTTGATGGAGAAGAACATAAATATACAGTAAAATTAAACGGAGATAAATATACTGACTGGGTAAAGAACAATTATCTTTTAACTTCAAAATATACTACTGCTGAATGGGGTAAAACAGTATTAGTAGATGTAGAATTAGATGAAAATGATCAATATATAAAAAGCATAAAGACACAACAAGAAAGTTCATCAAATACATTCAATGTTGCTTTTACAAATGTAAATAAAACTAACATAGAAAAACCTACAGAATTTTTATCAACAAAAGAAAAAAAATTAACAAATGAAGATATTAAAGATTTCTATGAAAAAGGAAAAGCATGGTGGGATAAACATATCCACGAAAATGCATATACTCAACAATAAAATTATTAAGGTGTGATGAAAAACATCACACCTTAATTAAAAGCATAATAAAAAGGAGGCAAAATGAAAAAGATATTATTTACTAGCATAATTATTTTAATATTATTAAGTTTTAGTGTTGTATCTAATGCTATAGTTACTAATTCTTCTGAATATAGTAATGTAAAAATTTATGTTTTTTACAATGAAGAAAATGAAGTTTATCAACAAGAAAAAAATTGGTTAGATGAAAATATAAATATTAGAAAAGAATATATTAACACCAATGAAAATGAAGAATTATTTACTAAAATAAAAGATGCTCTAAAAATAAAAAATGACAAATCACCTATATCAATAATCGGTTCAACATACTTTATAGGATTTGATGAAAAAACGCAAAATAATATGAAAGAAGCAGAAGATGCTTATGAAAAAGCAGAAGAATATAGTGATATTGTAGAAAAAATAAGAAACAATGAAGATGTAAAAGAAATTATAAAACAAAATGAAAAAATATATAAACAACCAGGCAATTCTAATATTATAGTAAATATAATTTTTATAATTGTAGCAATTTGTGTAATTCTCTTTATATTTAAGTGCTTAAAAAAGAAAAAAAGACCAAGAAGATCACAACATTAATATTATAAAAAGAGATTCCAGATAAAATTTATTTGGAATCTTTTTCAACTTCTATATTATCTCTATTAAATAAAGGATCATTAAAAAAATATTCTAAAGTAATGCCAAGACTTTCACAAAGTAAATATAAAGTATCTATTCTTGGATAAGCAATCTTGTTTCTGTAAAAATCATTCAATGAAGATGGATTTAGCCCTGAATTACAAGATAATTCATATTTGGAAACTATATTTTTTTCTTTCATTATATTATCAAGTCTAAGTTTAATTGCATTGTTAAGTAACATACAAACCCCTCCAATACATATATATAAAAATTATAACAAAAAATTAAAAATTACCTTGCGGTTAAAACCGCAAGAGAGAAGGGAAAAGGACATTTGTATAGCTTACTTACAGGATTAAGAGTTGCAAAAAATTGTAATAAGTAGTAAAATAAAAAAAACAATGCGGTAAAAACCGCAAAGTTTTTTAAAAATATTCGACAACATTCGACACACTTTTTTTTAAAAAGGTGTAAAATTGTCGAAGGGATATTATATAAAAATGAGAACTAGAATAATTTACATAATCATCATCTTCTAGTTTGCTCATCATAACAATGATTAATAGCAGTATTTATAAATTTTTGATTACTATTTGTTAATTTCGAATACTTAACTAATACTTCGTGTTTGTCAATTGGGATAATACAATCTTTTGTTTTTTTATCTTCAGAAAAGGAATCAACAAATAGGCTATTAGGAGTAATTCCTAAGACATTACAAATATTTAATAACAATGTAACACTTCCAGGAGAAGAACCTCTCTCAATTGCACTTATGTGTTTAGGAGTGACATTGCATTTTTCTGCTAAATAATCTTGTGTGATATTTCTTAGCAATCGAGCCTCTTGGATTCTTTTGCCAAGATTCACTACTGCAATATCTATATTAAACATTTTAAATCACCACAATTAATATACCAAAAAAGTATAATTTGAAGAACATTCTTATATTAGATATTGTATGCAAAAGTAAAATATAATATTCTATATAATATAGAAAACAATTTTAGAATAAAAAAATGTAGTATAATCATAGCAAAAGACAATATACTTTGTTTTCGGAAAGGAGGTTTATTTATGAATATTGAAACTATCAAGAAGAATGAGCCTAAAAATGCAATTCCAAGAGTAGTTGATGAATTAGGTAGAGTTGTAATTCCTATTGATTTTAGAAGAAGACCATTAAATGACAGAAGAATTTTATATATGGAAACTATAAAGAATTATATTATATTGAAAAAAGAAGATGAAAATAATGTTGCAACTAAAAGAGAACTTGATAAATTAGGAAGACTAACTATCTATAAGGAAATACGAAAAGTATTAAATATAGAACCAGAAGATCAACTTCTTGTATGGACATATAAAGATATGGTTATTCTAAGAAAAAAAGAAGATAAATGTATATTCTGCGAAGGCTCGAAAAAGCTATTAAAGTATGAGAATAAGTTTATATGTAATAATTGCCTAAAGAAGATAGACGAAATGAAGAAAGATTTGTAGATAAGGAGGAATAATCAAATGGAATATGGTGATATTAAAGTTATTATTGCTGATGATAATAAAGCAATATGTAATTTGTATCAAGACTACTTAAAGAGCTATGATAACATTAAAATATTAAGTGTTGTAAATACAGATGAAGAAGAAATTGAAGCAATTGAAAAATTAAAACCAGATATTGTAATTACAGATTTAGTTCGAAATAGGAAATATAGTGGATTAGAAATAATAAAACATTACCTGAAAAAAGGTGGAGGACCAGAATTTTTAGTAATATCGGCGGACAGCAAAGATGATATAATGTTAAGAGATGTTCATATGGCTGGATATATTCAAAAACCATTTATGGATTATTCTATAATTGTAGATGAATTGTATAGAATAAAAAGTGATATGTTAAGCAACAAAAATACTAGATTAATTGATGAGAATATTGAAAAAATATCGGAATTAACTCTTTTGCAAAAGTTCATAAAATTTTTTAAAAAGGAAAAGAGGTAGATATTAATGTTAGATGAATTTATTATTAAAGATGATAAGAATAGAAAAAAAGTATTAGATTGTATGCAACATAGTAAATACAATATAGAAAAATTTAAAATTGAAGAATATAATGATTATCCAGGAGGAATGGCATTAATTGATAAAAAAAATAGAAAAATAATTTTTTACTATGATTACTTATTAAAAAGAATGATGATTATATATGAAAAACTACATATGATTGAAAAAGATGTAAAAGATTTTATAAGCGATATGTGGACAGATTATAGTATTCATGCTGAAGAGAATAATTTAGTTGCAAGATTTAAGAGAAAAGATGGTAATATTACTTTTTATAGATATAAATTTGTTAAAGAAGATAAAACTGAAATCGTTCATGAAAGTAAAACATTTGATGAAGAAAATGAAAAATACGATATATATTTCTATTTAGAAAGAGAATGTAAAGAAATGTATAGAAAGACAAAAAAATAATATTTATATGGATGTTGGCGAAATGGTATTCGTTTTTTATTTATCTATTAAATAACCGCAAAGAATTATATAAATAATTAGTAGTTGATAATAAAATTTAGCCTAAAATGAGATAATACTAGCAATAAGAAATATAATTCATGGTAGTGTGGAGGAGGCTTTTTATGAGTAGAATAAATAGATATGAATATCAAGACTGGAAAAACTTTGGGGCAAGAGTAAAAAATAGTAGAAAACAAATAGGTATGACAAAAGAAAGATTTGCAGAAGAAATAAATCGTACTGAAAACTTTGTTTCAGAAATTGAAAAAGGAAATAAAAGTTGTAGTTTACACACATTACATCAAATATCAAAAGTTTTAAAAGTATCAGCTGACTATCTACTATATGGAGAAAATGTAGATATGAAAAAGGAATATAGTAATAAGGAAATATTAGAAGAAATTATCAATAGATGTAATGAAGAAGAATTAGGTGTAATAAAAGATTTGATAGTTGCTGTTTATCCTAATTTAAAATATATTCTAAAAGATAAAAGTGAGAAAAAAGACAAAGACTAAGATATGGGAAAAATTTGGGAATTGTTATAGTCTTTTTCTGTGGTTTATAATGTTAATATCAAAAAAAATAAGTAAGTGCCAAGCAGTTGGTGCTTATTTTTTTGTTTTTGATAATTAATATTAAGAAAGGGGCTATAAAAATGAGTGAGCAAATACAAGAGTTATTTAAAAAGGCATTAGAAAACCGAAACAAAGAAGAAGAAATAAAAGAGGAAAAAATAGCAGAGGAACAGGAAAAAGTTTCGGAAGAAGAAGTACATACAAAATCAAATTTGCAGAATAAGGAACAAAATGTTGAAGAAGAATTAAAAGAATTATCTGCAATTACATCTGATTCATCTGAAGAAGATACTAATATATTGGAAGATCCAAAAAAGAAAGATAAAAGAATAATGATTAGTATTGATAAATTAGAAGATTATCCAGAGCAACCATTTAAGAAATATACTGATGAAAAACAAAAAGAAATGGTAGAAAGCATTAGAATTAATGGTATTATCCAAGATCTAATTGTAAGACCTTTACCAAATGGAAAGTACCAAATCTTATCAGGACATAACAGAAGAGATTGTGCTAGAATAGCTGGATTAACTGAAGTACCATGTAAAATAAAAGAAAATATGGATGATGATGATGCTAGTTTAATTTTAATTGATAGTAACCTAATACAAAGAAAAGATTTTTATCCTTCAGAAATTGCAAAAGGACTTTTGATGAAAAAGGAAATTTATAAAAGAAGAAATGTGAAGAGTGACTTTTTTGAAGAAATAGGTAAAGAACAAAATATGAGTAGGGGAAATATCCAGAGGTATTTAAGATTAAATTATTTAAATTATAAATTATTGGATATGGTAGATTCAAAAGAAATAAATCTAAAACTTGGCGAAGAATTATCATTCTTAAAAGAAGAAGAACAGGACTTCCTTGCTAGTTTAATTTATCCTAATATACAAAAATTAACTTCAAATCAAGTTAAAAGATTAAAAGAAGAATCGGCGGTAGATAATCTTACCGAAGATAAAATAATTGAAATACTAGAAACAAAAGAAGAAAAAAATAATATAGGAGAAGTTACTTTTTCAGATGAAGAGATAAATAAATATTTTAAGAATTTTGGAACAACAGAGGAAATTAAAGAATTTATTATAGGTATGCTGGAAGCATATCTAGGAAACAAGGTGTAAATATATGTCAAGAAATGAAAGAGTAAATGCAATTGTAACTCCTAAAACTAAAAGGGCATTGGAAAAATTATCTGCAACAACAGGAATGTCACAATCAGAAATTATAAATATTGCAATACAAGAACATCTAAAAATAAAAAGTGCAAAAGAAGATATTAATTTTATAACAAAACAAATAGATCGAGCTATTGATTCTAAATTAGATTCATATCATAATAGACTATTTAGACTTCTTGCAAAAATGACAAAAGCAATATTTACATCATTATATATAAATGGACATATGTTGTCTTATCTTTCTAATAACAAACAAATAAGTCAGGAATTTTTGAAAAAAGAAATTGAGATAGCAAACAAAAAGGCTTATCAAGTTTTAAAAAGTGGATTTTTAGAGGAAGATGTAACAAAATTATTTCCTAATGATTTAAAAAGTTATGAAGAGGATTATTGATGGAAGAGTTAGAAAAAGGCAGAGTTGTTTTCAAATGGATTATGGATGATAAACGCAAGAAACAGAGTATACAAAGCTATATTAATAAACTACATATTGATTATATTGCAACAAGACAAGGTACTGATTTAGGAGATAATTCGCATGGCTTATTTGGATATATGAAAGATACAGATAACATAGAAAAATTAGAGTTACAAGATATAAAAAAATATGTACAGAATATTAGCAATCAAAAAGTTGAAATTATTAAAACCATAATTTCACTTAAAGAAGAAGATGCTGTACAAAAAGCACTTACTAATAAAGAATCCTGGAAAAGTATGCTTAAAGATAGAATACAAGGAATTACAGAAGAATATAATATTGAATTTCAAAATTTAGAATGGCTTGCCAGTTTTCATATGGAGAAAGGACATCCACATGTGCATTTAGTATTTTGGGATATTTCACAATTAACTGAAAATAAAAAGAAACCATATGTAAATTTTAATAATATACGAAAACATATTGGAAAAGGTATTTTTAAGGAAGATTTAGATGACTTATATGAAAAACAGAATCAATTAAAAAAAGATATTATCAATGATGTTAAACAATTTAATAAAGAATTTAAAACTGATGAAGAGATTATTATGCAGTTAAAAGAAGAAATGCCAAACATATACAATAATCCTATATTAAGTAAAAAATTCGTAGATAGTGGAATTGAAAAGATTAGTAATAATCTAAATTTCTTAAAGACAAAAATTAATAATTATAAATATGAAAATCAGACAAAAGAAGTAAAAAAATTAATAAATGATACATCTTATTTAATACTAAATTCCTCTCGAGAGTGCTTTAATACTTTTGCAAAATATGTACGAGTGAATATAAAAATAGGAGAGCTGTTAGCTCAAACAGATACCCCAGAGCAATTAAATAAGGTGAAATCAAAAGCAGAAAATTTTATGCTTAATAAAATGGGAAATCAAATATTGAAATTCTTAAAAAGTGAAGAATATGAAAAAAGAAAAAAAGAAGAATATGAAAAAAAATTAAAAGAATGTGAAGAGAGAAAAATTATAAAAGAGCAAGAATTTTTGGAAGAGCAAATAGACTATTTAGAAAGTCAATTTAAAAACAGTACAACAAGATTATTTTCAGAAGTATTTCATTTGCTTAACCAAGAACAAATTTCAAGCGAAGGAAAATATGGAAGATTAAAAGCAAAATATTCTAATCTTTCAAAACAAGCCAAAAAAGAAAGATACTTAGAACAAAGAAATTCTTCTGGAATAGATTGGTTTGCATTGTAATTAAATAGCTTTTTAAATTAGTTTAAAATTAATTTAAAAGGAGAATTGCAATGGGAAGAGTGAGTAAAAAGGTTGTTACTCTTTTTATAGCTTTTATAATTTCAATAATATTATCTGCTGTTATTTCAACATGTTTACATTTGATATTTACTAAAAACCCTGAAGAGATTTTAAGTTTAAATCCTAAAAAAATTATAATAAGTATTATAAGTAACCCATCAAACAGGCAAATGTTTTATGTTATAATTATGGCTTTTATGACACTTGCTATTGTTTCTATTTTTAAAGTGTTTAAACTTAATGATTATCACGCAAAAACATATAAAGTAACTCCAGATATTGAAATTCCAATTCCTGTTCGGAAAGAATCAAACACAGCATGGATCTGCTTGGTGGTTAGATAAGAAGAAATATAAAGACAATTTCGGAGTAAATATAATTGATCCAGAAAATCCAACAATTGCTGCTTTACTAAATGAAAATAATACAAATAAAGTAGAACCAATTTTCAAAAAAGGTCGGTGTAACTGTTGGAAAATCAGAAAAAAATAAATATAGTATCTTATTAAAGAAAAATAAGTTCAATATACCTTATTTTAAAATAAGCAAAAGAAAAATTGAAGAAGTATATTACATTGCTGATAATTTGCACTCTTTAACGATAGGAGCAACTAGAAGTCGGCAAAACTAGATCGGTAGTTTTAGAATCAATAAACAATATAGCTTTGGCTGGAGAAAGCATAATATGTAGCGATCCCAAAGGTGAATTATATGAATATAGTTGTAAAGAATTAGAACAATTAGGTTATAAAGTATTAACATTAGATTTTAAAAATCCATTGAAATCAAGTCATTACAACTTCTTACAGCCTGTAATAGATGCAGTAAATAGAGGAGATATACCACTAGCTGAAAATAGAGCATCTGATATAGTAAGTTCTTTGGTAGGAGAGGCAAAAGGTGAAAAAATATGGAATGATGGTGAAAAAAGTGTAATAAAAGCTGGAATAATGGCTGTTGTAATGGAAAATAAACAACATCCAGAATATCAAAATCTTGTAAATGTTTATAATTTTTTATCTGAAATGTGTATGGAACAGCCAGATAAAACGATGCTTATGGACACTTTTTTGGAAGGATTACCTAAAAATCATCCAGCAGTTTCGGCTTTTGCCCCTGCAAGAATAGCACCTTCTAAGACAAGAGCCAGTTTTTTTACAAGTGCATTAAATACATTAAATATCTTTACTGACAGCTACATTGCTTCTATGATTGCTTCAACAGATATTTCCGCTGAACAACTTGGCACAGGAAGAACAGCATTGTTTTGTATATTACCTGATGAAAAAGTAACTATGTATGGACTATGTTCGTTATTTGTGAATCAAATTTATATGCGGACTAGTAGAACTTGCAGATGCAAGAGGTGGACAACTTGTTAATAGAGTAAACTTTATACTTGATGAGTTCGGAAATTTTACAGCCATTCCAAACTTTCGGTCGGCTTCCTTACAGTTGGAGGACGGGAGAAAAATTCGCTTTAATTTATTTATACAGCGGATTTAACCAATTAAACGAGAAATACGGAGATAATACAGCACAAATCATATTAGATAATGCTTATGTATGGAATTATTTAAAAACGAGTTCAGATACAACAGCAGAGAAAATTAGCAAAAAAATAGGTAATTATACGACAACCAATTTTAGTGAAAGTAATTCTTCAAATGGAGGAAGCAGTAGTATAAGCACTTCAAGTTCAATGAACTTAGCAGCAAGACCACTACTTACTCCAGATGAAATACTAAGGATAAACAGACCTTATTTACTTGTAATGACATCAGGAAAAATGCCAGCAATGACAAATGCTCCTGATTTATCAAAGTGGTATTTTAATAGAATGTTAGGATTAGGAGATGAAGAACACAACAGAAAATTGAGAGAAGAGAGAGAAAAAGAAAGAATAGAAAAACCAGTTCAAGAAGTAAAATTGTGGGATATAGCAGATGTCACTAGAGAAGTTAAAAAAATTTTGGAAGAAGAAAAAAGAGCTGAACTAGAAAGACAAAGAGCCGAAAGGTTTAGACATATTTAAAGGAGGATTTATAATGAAAACTAAAATTAGTAATTTTACAAATCAAATTTTAAAAATTTTAACAATTACTATGATTTCAATTAAAATGATGGCAAGTTCTTGTTTTGCTGTGGAAGAAGTAAATGGTGGAGGTAGTATTCAAAGCAGTAAAATTGGAACAGGAGTAATGAATATGGTTAAAGACTTAACAGGAACATTACAATGGATTATTCCTACAATTGGAGTTATGGTTATTCTATTTTATGTATTTAAAATTATGACACGGAGACGAACAAGATCAAATGAGATACAAAAAAACCATAGTAAAAGTATTAGTTTGTATCATTGTTAGTATTTTAGCAGTTACAATTGTAAATTTAGTTGCAGGATATTTTTAATGAGAAAGGAGTATAAAAAATGACACCAAAAGAGTTAGAAAAAAATGAAAAGCAAGCAGTTTTAGAACAATTAAATATAGAAAATCAAGCATTAGACAAATTAGCAGAGCAATTAGAAGAAGTAGAGCAGAAAATACAAAAAGAAAGATTAGAACAATCAATTATGTCCGAAGATGTTGAAGAAATGTTAAATGAAATGACAGAAGAAAGAGAAAAAAAAGAACAGGAAGAAGCTAGGAAAATTGTATCAGAAAGAGAACAAAAAAAGAAAAAATTAGAGGAAGAAGAAAGAAAATTACAAGAAGATTTTTCAAATCAAATACATGGTTCAGTTACTGAAAGCACTAAATTTTTTGCA
Organism: uncultured Clostridia bacterium; assembly: GCA_947589015.1. Taxonomy (GTDB): domain Bacteria; phylum Bacillota; class Clostridia; order TANB77; family CAG-508; genus CAG-269. The sequence continues at coordinate 42,229 of CANPZF010000009.1, read as the reverse complement.
TATGTAAAAAGATATGTATTGATTGGTATTGTAACTGGAATACCAGGTATTGCTATTGCTTACTTATTTGACAAATGGCAAGAAAATGCTATGGTTAAGGATTTATATCAAGCACATATAGATATGATTCAAAATCCTAACAATGTTGAATTAGAGAGAATTTATCAAAAGAAAAAATTGGAATTTTCAAGAGTTTATAATATAGAAAAAATTGAAAAACTTATTAAAGAATCAGACATTATACCTCAAATTAAATCAGATAGAAATGAGTTAGCAAAGTTAAAAAATGAAGTTGAAAAAGCTAGAGAAGTTATTAATCAAAAGATAGATGAAGCCATAGAAAAAGAAGCAAAATTACAGGAAGAAAGTGAACTACAGCAAATGGAATATGAAGAAGAAATAGACGAAGAATTGGAAAGGATTCCACCTCAAACATATTAGGGAAAAATTTGGGAATTGAAAGCTACTTCTTTCAAATATATAATGATAACATCAAAAAAGAGTAATTTTAGGTTTTGCACCTGGAATTACTCTTTTTTGATTATCATTTAGAGAAGGGAGTAAAAAATGGCTGTTTTAGTTGGAACTATTATTACTTATATACTAAGCTGGTTAGCCGAAGCTATACTTGCATGGTTTACAGGAGTATATGATACTATGTTCTGGAATCGGTTTTGCAATAGAAATCAATTTTAGAAACTTAGATAATTTTAATATAGGTGGTTTATATAATGCAATTTATACTTTTGCAATGGCAGTTTTAGTAATTCTTTTTATAAAGAAAATGATAGAAACATATTTAGCTTGGTCAAGTGGAGATCCAGATAACAATCCACTAAATATATTAGTAGGATTTCTAAAAGCAATGATTATTATGATTACATTTGGATTTATATACACTAAATTTGCTCAAATATTTTATGAATTTTTTTATAATTTACTAGAAGGAATGACAGGAACAAGAGATATTATAACAGTAGAATCAAATAACTTAGCATTTAATGTTTTTGGGGCAATTTTATACTTAATTATTGCAATACAGTTGGCATTACTATATTTCCAATTTATAACAAGAGGAATAGAAATGTTTATTTTAAGACTAGGAATACCATTTGCTTCAATAGGATTATTAAATAGCGATGGCGGAGCATTTAATGGCTATATAAAGAAATTTATGACAAATGCCTTTACAATCATAGTTCAATTGTTATTGATGCAACTTGCAATAATATTAATGAATAAAGGTAAATTTGTATTATCTTTGTCAACATCAGCTATAGCATTAAGAACACCACATATGCTACAAGAATTTATGGCAACTGCTGGTGGAGGAAGTATGTCAGGAAAATTAAGTACAGTAACAAGAGTAGTTAATACCTTTAGAGGTGGAATTGGCAAAGGAAAAAAATAAATTGTAGATTGGAGAAATAAAAATGGAAGTTGAAAGTTTTTTAAAATATATGTTAAATTTTTTTCAAAATATAGATAAACAAGCAAAAGAAATAGCTGACGAATTAAGTCAGAAAGATTTGGAAAGGCAAGATATTTTACATTACATAGAAAATACAGAATTAAATGCAGCAGGATATGCTAAAGTTGGTAAATTACTTAAAAAAGTTAGTATAGAAAGAAGAGAAATAAAAAAAGATTTAGAAAAAATTACATGCTTGAAAGATAAACTTGCGAATAAATACAATAATAAACTTATTGCAGGAGATATTATAAAAGCATTGAAAGGCATAGAAACAATAGAAAATAGGAAAGGAACATATATAAACAGAACGGATATATTAAAAGAATTAGACGAAGTTTAATATGTTGAGGGATCAACAAATGGTAACATATCTTAGAAAAAGTATAAATAATATTATTCATAAAAATAAAAAATTTACTTTAACTTATATGAATGAAAAAGGTGAGACTCGTACATTAAAAAGTGAAAAACAATTATTTAGTTTATGTGTAGCATTAATGAAGGATAGCACACTATTAGAAAATAATATAGTAGAACAATATACTTTCGATATAGACAATGCTTGTAGATATGCTTGGGGATTCGATGTTAAAAATGCCTTATTTACAATTATAAATAATATTTCTCAATTTGATATAACTCTTGTACAAGTAACTTATGATAAACAACAAATTTATTCGTTAAAAGATGAAAATTTAAAATTAAAAGAATTAGAAAATGTAAAACAACAGAGAGATGTGTATAAAAAACAGGTAGATGTACAAAAAGAAATTATAAAAATATATCAAGAAAATGATGAAGATGAAGAATTAGAAGTTTAAAAAAATAAGAAAAGAATATAAAAAGGAGAAAGAAGAATGGATACTTTAAATCAAGTAACTACTTACTTAACTATTCTTTCTGGTTTTGTAGCTGTTCTTATGATATTAATTGCAGTATTCAAAATCATGATGGGAGATGAGGGAGATGCAAAAAGATATTTAAATAGAATCAAACATGGTTTAATTGCATTTGTTTTAATAATATCAATTAGTAATATTAAGACTTTAATATTAGATTATTTCCCATATGAACAATCGCCTGAAGCAATAGGAGACTTCTCTGGAATAAAAACGAGTATTATTGATGGAACTTTAGAAGAAGCTCATAAAGATGTTCAAGGCAGAAGTGTTATAAAAGTTGATTATCAATACTATGTAAACACAGGAGAAAAACTAATTAATTTAGGAACTTGGAGCAATAGTTTTAAAATTTGGTGTTCGGTATACAAATTATATGATGATTGCCAACGGAATAACAAGAGGCAGTATAGCAGAAGATAAATATTACATATCTTGGGAAAAGGAAAAAGTAGAACCAGAATATCAAGGCTTCTTATTCTCAGCAGATGCAAAGGGTACTATAAAATCAAAAGACGATTTCTATAATCTTATGGGTGATTGGAAAGACAAAAAATATCAGCAATATACTTGGGTAAAGGAGGAATAATAATGTATGATGAACAATATCAAATACCTATTCCAGCAGATGTAAGAACAAGAATGGAATTAATAAGTGGTATTGGAATAAAAGAATTAATAAATACAGGAATTGCAGGAATAATAGGCATATTACTTGGCTACTTATATAATATGATATTTCATAGTTATATTATAGCAATAGCAATTTTTGGAGTAATAACTGTATTAACATTTATTGCTGTAATGAAGGATAAACACAATACATCTATAGCAATGTTAATTGGAAACATTATTAAATTTTATAATAATCAACAATATTATAAATATGAAAGATATACCAGAAAGAAGGAAAATAATTATGAGCTTATTATCATTTAATAATTTATTTAAAAAGAAAGAAAATATTTCAGCTAATAGATTCTTAAATATAAGAGACATACAAGGAAATTTCTTATATACAATAGACAATAAAGTATTAGCTTATTTAAAGATATATACAAAAAATTGTAAATTAATGAGTAAGGCTGAACAAGTAGGTCATGGAAAAAGTTTAACTAAAAACTTTGCAGCTGAATTGAAGCCATTTAAATTATTCTTTACTAATAGACCAGTTGATCTTGCTAAAAATCAAGATTATCAACTTTCCTTAATTGAAAAAGAAAATGATTCCTTTAAATATAATTTATTAGAACAAAGAAATGCAAGTTTTAATTCACTTGCAACAAAAGGTAAGGCTGTAGAATCAGAAATATATTTGATTATTTGGGAGGAAAATAACGATTATGCTGAAGATAATTTAATGAAAAGATTGAATGAAATTAAATTAAAATTTTCAAATGTAGGATATAAAACGGAAATTCTAACTGAAAAATTTATTATTCAACTAGTAAATAGTTTTAATAATACAGATGATATTTATTTAGAAGATTCAAATTATTTAGAAGGACCTTTATCCGTTAATATATAAATAAGGGAAATTTTTGGGAATTGAAACAGAATACCTTCAAATATATAATGATATTATCGAAAAAGTAAGACTAGGTCTATCGACCTGGACTTACTTTTTTCTATTATATTAAGAAGGGAGCAAGAAAATGAAGGCTAAAGAAATGGAAGCAATTCCTATAAATGTAGATTTACTAAATTTAATAACTCCACAAGGAATAGAAATAAAGAATAACAAAGTACAATTAGGGGATACAACACACAAAATACAATATATTAGTGGTTATCCTTCAGTTGTTAATGTTGGATGGCTAATGAACTTAAAAGATATGAAAAGTAGCACAGTTAGTTTATTAGTTTCACCGATTGAAGATATACAAAGTTATGTTGAAGGAATTAGTAAAGGATTAGCAGTAGACAAAAACACATATAACACAAGTAATAATGAAGCATTAAGAACACAAGCAGAGTTTAAAATAGCTTCTGCTGAAAGAATAATTAAAGATATTACAGTAAATAACATTCCATACATTAATCTATCTTTTTTAACTCGTACATCAGGCAAAACTGACAACAGCTTTGCAGAAAACTGTAGAAAAGTAAAAAATGAAATTGCAGGAATGGGATTAAAAGCAAGAGTACCAGCATTTATTCAAGAAAAAGCTCTAAGACAAGCAGGACCATATGATACATATGACCAAGAAATATTAGATATGTCAAATAAAAATATGTCTTTAGAAGCCTTATTTTTAGGTTTACCATTTAGCGGAAGTGGAATAGTAGATAGGGAAGGATATTATTTGCGGAACTGATGAAGATGGAAAAATTATTATTTTATCTCCATTTTGTAAAACTCCTACAAGACCAAATTCAAATGTTGTAATAACTGGAGCATCAGGTTCTGGTAAATCTTATTTGGCAAAAAAAATACTATTTAACGAGTGGCTTAACGGAACAAAAATATATGCCATTGATCCAGAGGGTGAAATGCGAGGAATGTGTAAAAGAGTTAAAGGCAAATGGATTGATTGTTCTGGAGGAATTGGAGAAAATGTGGGAAGATTAAATCCATTACAAGTTAATCCATTACCAACACAAACAGAGAATGATGAAGAAGATGAATATGTTTCAACCAAATCAGCACTATCACTACATATGAACTTTTTATCTACCTTTTTTAAATTATATTTTCCTGATATAACAACTTTGCAAATGAGTATTTTAATGGAAACAATAGAAGAACTATATAAAAATTATAATATTGACTGGGAAACTGATGTTACTAAAATAAAAAGCACAGAATTTCCAATAATGGAAAATTTATATTATTTGTTGGAAGATAAGGCAAACAAACCATCAGAACATAAGAAAGATTATGAAACATTAAGATCTGTAATAAGAGGATTAGCAATAGGAGAAAGTAGAGAATTATTTAATGGATATTCAACAATTAAAATAGACAATTCTTTTGTATGCTTTGATGTAAGTGCATTACAAAACTCAAATGAAAATATAAAAAGATGTCAATATTTAAATATTTTAAGATTCTGTGAAAATTTAGCATTTAGAGACAGAACAGAAAAAGTATATGTAGCTTGTGATGAAGCATATCTGTTAATAGATAAAAAGATAAAAGAATCCATAGAATTTTTAAGAAACTTTTGTAAAAGGTGTCGTAAATACCAAGCTGGACTTATGATAATCTCACAAAATCTTGTTGATTTTTTATCTAGTGAAGTAAAACAATATGGGCAAGCAATATTAGATAATAGCACTTATAAGTTTTTCTTTGGAACAGATCGGACAAGATTTAGTTGAAATTGTAAGAATATATAATCTTAATCAAGATGAAAAAGCAATTATAAGTCAAAAAGACCAGCGGAAGGGGATTACTATTCATAGGAAGTGGACATATGCTGATAAATGTTAAAGGCTTAAAATATGAAGAACCATTTCTTGTAGGAGGTGGAATATAAATGGCAGATTCTAGTTCTATGGGAGATATAGCAACAACAGCATTTAGCTTTTTATCTACTAAAGTAAAAGCAATTATTTTAGGAGTAATTTTATTATTATTTTTTTTAATAATAATTCCAGTTTTATTAATAGCAGGACTATTTACTTCAAATACAACTGAAGATAATGTAGAGGAAAATGTATCTACTAGTCAAGTTGACGGAGAAACATTTTCTAGTGAGGACTTAAAACAATATGCAGATGCACAATTCATAATGCCATTTGCAAAGTGGAATGGTGTTGTAACATCAAAATATGGAACTAGAGTACATCCTGTTACAGGAGTAAAAAAGAAACACACAGGAATAGACCTTGTATGTTCTTCAAACCCTAAAATAATTGCTGTCGAAGATGGTATAGTTTCTTTAAGAACCTATTCTCCTGGATCAAGTTATGGAAATGGAGTAGAGATATTACATACTTTATCAAATGGTACAAAAATATATACATTCTATGGACATATGAAGGATGATACTGTTACTTGTAAAGTAGGTGATACAGTAAAAAAAGGACAAGTTATAGGAGTTATGGGTTCAACAGGTATGTCAACAGGAGACCATTTACATTTTGAAGTTAGAACAAAATCAGGATATGGAAATGATATAGATCCTACACCATTTATTTTCGGAGATTTAAAATAGAAGGAGGATTAAAAAGTGAAAAGTAAAGAAGAATTAATAAAACAGGTGGCAATATTGGGTATAATTTTAGTTGTAGTTATTATAATATCAATTTATTTAAATATGGGAAAAGACAAAAATGAAAATGAAGAGATTACAGTAAAGAATACACAAAATACTACCATTGAAAATGCTACAGACGAATTTAAGGATAATTTAAAAGGTTTACTAGAAGCACCAACACAAAATGAATTTGAAGATAGTGGAACTATCAAAAAACCAATCAATACAGGTGTAAAAGAAGAGTTGAAAACAAATAACAATGAAATTATACAATACGAGGAAATCTGGAACGGAGATAATTAAAATAGAAGGAGACTGTAAAATGGAAGAAACAGAAAAAACATATCAAAAATATATTTATATCTCTAATGTAGTAAATCCTATTATTGAAGATGTATGCAAAGAAAATAAAATCCACCTAGTCTGTAGATATATTAATGAATATAGTCTTGATAGCTTTTTACAATCTGAATTAATGAATTTAAATAATATTGACTATTTAATAATAAATTATACTGCTATTAATAAATTGACAAAAGAAAATGATATTGTTACTACTATAGAAAAAATAAGAAGATTTTATGATTTAAGAATTATTTTTATTTTAGAAGGAGCAACCAAAGGTAATACATTATTAGGAAGATTATTTAATCTTGGTATTTATAATTTTATTACTGCCACGAATGATGTTTTATTCAGAGAAGAACTAATAAAAACTTTAAGTTTAAAAGGCATGAATTTTGCAAATTCAGTAAAATTTCAATTAGATAATAATTTATTTGCAATAAATAATAATACAAAAGTGATAAAGGAAACTTATGTAAAAGTAAAACAAAAAGTAACAATAGCAGTTTGTTCTAGTGAAAGACATTTAGGTGCTACAACACAAGCATTAAATATAGCAAAATATTTGTCAGAAATGCCTAATGTTAATGTATGCTATATAGAAAACAATAAAAATAATAGCATTATACAGATATATAATACTTCAAATAAAGAAGAAGTTAATTATTATGAAGAATCAGGTAAAATAGAATATAAAGGTATAGAAATGTATATGAAATTAAGTATTAATGAGTTTATGAATGACAAATATGATTTTTTAATATTTGATTTCGGATCAATGCAAGATATGAATGATAGTGAAGTAAGTAATTTCCTAACTAAAGATGTAAAATTTATAGTAAGTGGAACAAAAGCATGGGAATTACCAGGACTATTTGAATGTTTTGAAAAAATAGGAAATGATAAAAATATTAATTTTATTTTTAACTTTACCAAAAAGGAAGACAGAGGATTCTTTAAAAATAATATGGGGGATTATAAGGAAAATACAATATTTAGTGAATATATTGAAGATCCATTTTGTGTGGCAAATAAATTGTATTTAGAAAGAATCTTTTCTCCATTCGTATTAAAATCAAATATTAAGGAAAATGAAAAAAAGAATAAATTTAAACAGTTATTTAAAAGAAATAATAATGTAAATTAATAAAAGGAATGAATTAATTATGGAAAAGAACACATTATACAAAGCATATTTACAAGAAAAGAAACAAAAGGAAAAAGACAAGAAAACAATTCAAAAATATAATTTATCAAATGACGATAAAACTATTATTGTAAATCAAAATTCAAATAAACTAATAAAAAGTTTTTCATTAATCTTAGATATGATAACGAAAATTCTAAAACTAATAGTAATCATAGTTATAATAGTTTTAGTAACTATTGGAGCAACAGTAGTATTAAATAAAGACTTGTTAAATTATATTTTGAATTATATAGGATGGTGATATATTAATGAGTGAAAATATAAATAGGAAAATAAGAGAATCATTATTTTATAAGTATCATAAGGAATTATTACAAGATATAATAGCCTCGTATGAATCACCTGAAGAATATCATATTGATAAATTAAATGATGATGATTTAGATAAAATAGTAATGGAATTATATGATGATAATTATTTTAACAAATTAATAGATCAAAATATACAAGAAACATTAGAAAAATATGCAGCATATAAAGAAAATCAAGAAAACATAGAATTGGGAAGGAGTAATTAAATCTATGAGAACGACAACCTACCTAATAAATGATATAAAAGGATTTAAAGGTAAAATCCCTGAAAATGCAATAAAAAATTTAGAAGGATTTCAAGTATATTATACTTTACAAGAAAATAATGGTTTAGCATATTATTTGGAGGATCTAAATGGAAATAAAATAAATATAAATGATTTAAATGGATATAAAAAGATGTTTTTAGATGAATGTTTCGATTCTTTCATAAAGAAAAGAGAAATATCAGATAAATATAAAGAATATATAACGATTTTAAATGAACCAAGAGAAATAAAACAAGAAATTAATGAAAGATATAAAATATTTATGCAATATGCAGAAAAACACTCCATTGGAATATATGAAGTATATAGATAATTTTAGTAATGAATTTGAAAGAACAACTAAAAAGAGTGTTTTATCAAATCAAAATGAATTTGATGATTTTTTGAAAAATAAACTTTTACAAGAACCAGAAGAGTATTTGGAAGATAGAGAAGAACAAGAAGAAGAGATTTTATAAAAACTAATAAGGGAAAAAAAAGGGAATTGTTTTTTCAAAAAGTCGAATATATAATATAGATATTCCAAAATTATTCTTGAGTAGTTTTATATATTCTATCAAAGAATATCTCTCCTTTCATTTATTTTTTAGTAGAAGACATCCGATAAAAGATGTCTTCTTTTTAAATTGATAATTAAGGTTACTTATGATATTATATATAAAGTTATTTAGAATATGGAAAATCATAATCTTACTAAAAGTGGAAAGGTAGAATAAAATGAAATATAAACAGTTTGATGTTGTAAAATTAAATAACGGAGATAAAGCAACAATTTTAGCAATAATAGATGATAAATATAAGGTAGAAATAGTTGACGATAAGGGTAAAAGAAAAGAAATAACTGAAATTTATGAATACAACATAGACGAATATGTATTGAAAAAAAGTGATATAAGTTGATAATTAAGCCTTTTTGTATTATAATATAAAAGATAATATAAAAAGGAATGGAAAAATGAAAAGTAATATAAAAGAAGCAATTAATCATATTTCAACCAATTACAAAAAATACATAGATTCAAAATTTGATTATAATACAGATGACTTATTTATTATGATTCAAATGATATTACCTGAATATAGATTATTTATATTTAAAGAAATAAGTAAATTCTTAAATGATAAAGATTATTGTTTGAGTTTGAAATATGCTTACACTAAAACTTCAGGAATAAATTCAGAAAAACCAAAAATGTCATTAGATGAAATTTTAGAATTGTTCAAAAAAGCAGATAAAAGAAAACTAATGGGAAAAGATTATGAAGAATATATAAAACTACCTGAAATAGTTACTATTTATAGGGGAAGTAATATAAAAGATTATCATAATGCTATATCATGGACAATAGATTATAATAGAGCAATTTGGTTTTATAAAAAATATGAATCAAAAGGAGCTGTATTCAAAGCAAAAATCAAGAAAAAAGATATACTATGTTATTTGGATCAAACAGCTTGTAATGAAAAGGAAGTAATAGTAGATTATAAAAAAATATTTGAGCTTGAAAAAATATCAAAAAGTAAAATAAATGATAATATTGATTTTTCTGATATTAATGTAGGAACAGTTAATACAGATTATGTTATTCAAGCATCAACATATGTATTACAAACACTTGTAGATAATGGGGTAATACCATCTGAAAAATTAGCAGAAGAATTATATAAAAGTTACCAAAGTAGAGGAAAATATAAATCAAAATATAATTTGTTTTTCCCATCTGGAGAAACAATTTCATTAGGAACATTTTTAGAAAAAATATCTGAATAATAAATATAAAAGGAAGTATCCAAAATAGATACTTCTTTTATATTTGCTATCCAATTTTTTGTTTATCCTTATCTAGTATTTTAGCAGGAACACCAATATAAGTTCCGTCTTCTTGAATATTTTTAACTACAACAGCACCAGCTCCTATTATACTATTATCGGATATTGTTATATTATTTTTTATAGTTGCACCAGCTCCTATATGAGTAAGATCCCCAACTGTTACAGTACCACATAAAGTAGCATTAGGTGAAATATGAACGAAATCTCCTATAACATTATCATGTTCTATAACTGAAGCAGTATTTAAAATACAATGTTTACCAACTTTAGCAGATGAGTTAATACAAACATTTGCCATAACTACACTTCCTTCACCAATAGATGTATTTGCACCAATATTAGCAGAAGGATGTATAGCAGTATAATACTTTATATCTTTTGAATCTTTTTGAGAAATCATTTTTCGTACATAATTATTTCCTATTGCAATAATGAACGATAAATTTTTATGCATACTGGCAAGAGAAAATCTCATATCAGATTTTCCAATTACTTTCCATTTTTTATTATTTGCAACAATTGTATTAGTTGGTAAATTGTCATCTAAAAAACCATATATAATATCTCCAGACTTTTCAATAATGTCTGCTATAACTTTGGCATGTCCACCTGCTCCAATAATTACTACTTTTTTAAACATTTAACTTTCTCCATTCCTTTAAATTTTTGCATAGTAGGAGTATCATTATCAGAAATTCCTTCTTGCTTAAAAACTAAACTTATTGTTCTAATTATTATTTTAATATCAGTTAAAAATGAAATATTTTGCACATATTTTATATCATTTGAAAACTTTTCTTCCCAAGAAATAGAATTTCGACCATTTACTTGTGCGAGACCTGTAAGACCTGGTCTTACAGTATGTCTAATTTTTTGAGCATCACTATATAGTGGAAGATATTCTACTAACAGAGGTCTAGGACCTACAATTGACATATCACCTTTTAAAATATTAATTAATTCAGGTAATTCATCTAAACTAGTATGTCTTAAAAAATTTCCCAAATGTGTTAATCTCTTTTCATCAGGTAATAAATTACCATTTTTATCTTTTTGATTTGTCATAGTTCTAAATTTATATAAAGTAAAAATTTTTTCATTCATACCAGGTCTTTTTTGCTTAAAAATAACTGGCTTTCCCAAATTTAATCTAATTATTAAGTATAAAATAATCATAATTGGCATAAATATAATTAATGCAATAAAGCTGAATATTAAATCAAACAACCTTTTGAAAAATTTCTTGTACAATTTAAAATATCTCCTCCTTATTCATACTTTATTGAAATATTTTTTACAATAATAGGCTATAAATATAGCCTATTATTGTAAAAAAAATTGCTATACTATAGCTAATTATTAATAAAAAGAGGTGATTTTTTATGCTACTCAATGAGGCTATTAGAATTAGAATTGAATACTTTGTGCATAAAAAAGGTTTATCTTCTTTATGGGAATTATACAAAACAACAGGTGTACCAAAATCTACTATAAATGCTTTACTAGGATCAGAAAGAAATAACTTACCTCGTTTACCTACTTTACTTCATTTATTAGAAGGACTTGATACGAACCTAATGGAATTTTTCAATGATCCAATTTTTATGGACATTGAGGATAATTCAGAAGATAAAAAAGATATAGAATAATTATAGCATAAGTTAAATAATAAAATCAAGATAAAAAAAAGATTTCATAATAATAATAGGGAAAAAATTGGGAATTGAAATATATATAATTAAATAATATGATGGTAATGCAAGAAAGTGTTAGTTTTGACACTTTCTTTTTTTGCAAATAAATTTAAGATAGGAGGATTAAATGTGAAAATTAAAAAAAATCTATTGGTGGGAACATCTCTGTTAATTCTAACAATATTGCAATCTAGTAATGTAAAAGCATATGTAGAAAATCCATTAAAAGAAAGTGGGGAAGACTACAAAAAAAGTATTATAGCAACATTATCAGAAGAAAATGAAGCTATTGAATTGTTAAATCATAACATAATTGTTGAAGGAGAAGAATATAAAGTTGCAAGTATTGAAAAAGAATTAAATGCAGATGAAACAAAAGAAGTAACAGAAGAAAAGAAAGCAACATTAAAAACAAACAACCAAGAATACATCAAAAATTATTTTGGAAAAACTTATACATACGAAGATAATGAATATAAAGGTGAGATTCCAATTACAAACATAAACATAAATACAATAAGTCATGGGCAATATCAAGAATTAAGAGAAAAGAAAATTGACTTTACTAATTACTCAAAAAATGATTTAGACAATATAAAAAAAGAAATTACTGTAGAAGGTCAAAAATATTATTTAATTAATGTAGATTGGCAAGTAGATCAAGTTGAAATAATTGACAATCAAGAAGTTCCTAAAACATATAAAGGAACAATGCTATATCAAACTATTGTTGCTATAAGTAATCCAAACACATATGAAGTTACAGTTACTTATAAAGGAAATGTAGCAAATATTGAAAAAGAATATACATATACCGCTTTATATGAGAAAAAAGAAGTTTCACAACCAATTATTGAAGAAGAAAAAGATGAAAATAATATAATTGTTCCTACAATAATTATAAGTGGACTAGGAATAGGATTAGTAACGATGCTATTTATATTATTAAATAAAAATGCAATTGTATATAACAAAACAAATTCTGGATATAGAATGTTGGGAAGTTTCAAACTATCATCTAAAGAGAAAAATATTTTAGATATAACCAAATTTAATCATAAAATAGATAGTAATATGTATAGTTTAAAACTTAGCAATAAAATATATGAACAATTAAAAGGAAAAGTAGTCTATGTAAAAGTAGAAAACATTTCTAAACCTATCACAATAAACAATAAATTTATTGAGTTTATAATTTGAAAAGGAGGAAAATAAAATGGCAAATAAAAAGAGTAAAACAACAACAGAAACAAAAGAAGAAATAAAAGTAGAGGTTGAAAAAAATAAAGAAGAAAAAAATGATAAGGAAAAACTAGCTGAATCAATAAACAAATTCGTGCAAGATATGAAAGATTTTGTTTCAGGATATGAAAAATACCATAATATTCAACATATTGATCCACTAAAAAATTCACTTGCCAAATTACAAAAGGAAAAAGAATTATCTGTTGAAGACAAAACATTTTTAGCAAGAGTAAATAGAACAATTTATGCTAAAACTTTAGCAAGAGGGGAACAAATGCCAGAACATCCAAAAACATTATATGTTAGAAGTCTACAAGAGAAAGTTGATAGATTATCAAATATTGCTAATGGATATGGAGATAAATCTTTTGTAACAACAATATCAGACACAAGAGAAGATGCATTTTATTGCTTTAAAGAAAAGAAAGTAGAAGATAAAATTGTATTAGAAGATGCATTAAAAATAACAAATGTTGGAGGGGCATATTTACCTGAAGGAATAGAAGGAGAAGAAGTAGAAAGTATTAGAAAAAAATATAATGATATGCCAGAAAAAGACTACGAAGATGAAAATGGTCAAAAAGTTGTAAATATATTTACAAAAGAAATCAATAATGATCCTAATTATGCAAATAACTATTATTCTAAGATTTGTGAAGGTAGAAAATTAGAAGCACAAGATAAAAATAAAGCATTAGACCAAGTCGAAGAAGAAACTGAAACTGAGGAAGTCGCAGGGTAAATGGATTTATTAACTGAAATACAAAAAATAAGAGGTAAGTTGGGAGAAAAGTTAAGTTATCAAGAGTATTTAGATGTTAAAAAATACTTAGAAGAAAATCCAGACTTGCCTCTTAATGATTTATACGATAGTTATGATAATTGGGATAAATTTAAAGAGTGGAGGCTCGATCAATGGATAAAAGATAATAAAGTTTTTGCAACAATATATGAAAACGGACAAATGAAAATTGATTACTTGGAAATGAAAAAAAAGAAATATGATTATATAAGTAATGGATATATTTATGATAAAAACCAACTATTTTTAAGCCTAGAAGATGCAGAAAAATCGCTAAAAGATTATAATCCAGGATATGTATTTACACCAAATGCAGAAAAATATATCAATTCAACAAAAAGAGATAAGGTTGAACTTATAAAAGAATACTATGGCACTTGTGATTTAGAAAATGTATGGTATGACAAAGTAAATGAACTATATAGTACAAACAATATTAGTAAAATTTATGAAATATATACAAAAGGATTTTTAGGTGCTTGGTATTTGATAAAAGATAAAGATGATAATAGATATATTGTAAAACACAAAGTAAATGATGTTAATACCAAATTTATGATGAATCAATTTTTAGATGAGATTGATTATGAAAAATTAGAAAGTGGTAAATTAGATATTATGCAATATGATCTATTGGGAAAAGAAGAATACCAAAAAATGATATTTGATTTTGTAATAAACTTCAAAAATAGTGTTGAATCAGAATACTATAAATTAAACTTAAATAGAAGTGAAATAATTGATAAATTCATTGAAGATAACAATAATTTAATTGAGAAAAAGACCAGAGAACATTTAAAAGATAATATTTTAATAGAAGATAATGAAGAATTAAAGCAATGTTTTGTTAAACATGTTAAATTCGATATTAAATGCAAAATTGAATCTAATTTAAACAGTTTAAACTTTTCAAAAAATAATTGGTACATAAATGAAAATAATGTAGATGAGTTTTCTGAAGAATTTACAAGAAAAATTATAAATAATGAGCATATTGAACAATTGAAAGAAGCTAATAATTTTTCACAAACAGAATTTGAAGAAGAAATAGAAGTAAATAAAAATAAATTAGAATTATATTTTAGTAATGCATATGAATTATTTCCTGTATTTGAAAATGAAAATGAATGTTACTATGATGGCTATTTAAGTTTAAATATGGATAATAATACAGCAAGAATAGAAGTTGTTAAAATTAATGATAATGATGATAGACAATATTATGAATATATGCCTACAAGAAAAGAAACAAAAGAATTATTTGAAGTAGCAGAAAAATACTGCGAAAACTATTATAATCAGTCATTAGAGAATTTTAAAAAAGATGTACAAGCAGAGGAGGAAGAAAATGAACAATAATGATGAATTTAATTTTGATTTTTGGAAGAGAGAAATGAGAGATAGATTTGAGTTAAACAGAATGGGATGTGAAATTTTAGAACATTTTATATATCATGATCCAGAAAATGCAAAAAAATTTATAATAGATACTTACCAAATGAAAGTAGATAAATACGAATTGATAGATAAGTATTGTGATAAATATAATTCAGAAAAAATTAATTCAATATTGAAACAAATTGAATTTGATGAATTAACAGAACAAGAAATAGCAGATTTTGAAATAGAGAAAATAGATGAAGGTGAAACATTATGAGTTATAATAATAATTTTAAACAACAATTAAACAATTTAAAAAATGAAATTAAACAATGTAAAGACGAAGATTTTGATAGACTAGTATACAAATATAATTTATTTAAATTAGTAAATGATACCTTAGAAAATGATGTCCTTGAAAGTAACAAGTATACAGATTTATTAAACTATGATACAGAAATTTTAAACAAAATATATAACAAATATATGGATTGGATTGATGCACCAAATTTTGTTGATGAAAATGTATTAAACGAATTTTTAAACGAAATTGAAAATGAATTTAAACTAAATGAAGACTTAATTGAAGAGGAGGATGTTCAATGAAAAAATACACAATACAATTAACTGAAGATGAATTAATCAGATATTATGCTAATAAAATTATTGAAGATTCTTTAGAAGACTGTAGTGAATTCCATTATGATATGGATGTTACACAGTATGAACATAGTGAATTTATTCTACAGCATAAAGAACAAATTATAGATAGAATCAATAAGGATGAAAAAGTGTTAGAAGTATATTTTGATAAAGAATATTCAACATTTAATATGTGCTTTGGTTTGGATTGGTGTCCTTATTATTATGAAAAATATGATTTGTCATTAGAAGATGAAAGAAATTATTTAAGAGATTTTATAGATATTGAACTAAAAGAGATAGGAGAACTCATAACTTTAAGAACAACAAGAGATTTTATTAGACAATATCTTGACAATTTTATTGAAAATACAACAACCATTGATGAAGATATGAAAGATGAAATTTATTATTGCTTAAAGGAACATATATGTAATACAGGTTTTGTAGATAAATATATAGATAAATATGAAGTATATGTTAATCAAAACAATATTTCAGAATTGATAGAAGGACTAGAAAAAGAGATAGACAAGCTATATATTAAGGAACAAAAAGATATTAAATTAATATCAATGGATGAGGTCCATAGATTAATCGAAAAATATAATAATGGACAAGAATTTACTAATGAAGAAGCTGGTAAATTCATATCAAAAGAAAATGGAATTTATTTAGGAATAAATAATTCAGATGGGAAAATGTATATGGAAGACTTTGACGATATAAAAAAATGTATAAATTATATAAATGGAATAGAGGAGAATAGTTTGGAAGAAGAAAACGAACAAGGATTGTAGGTGATTACATGAACAAAAATGTAGATGAAGAAGAAACAAAAAGAAGAGAATTTATATTATACGAAAGGTTAGATAATGAACAGAAAATCCATTTATCAGATTTTGATATTATAAATTCAATTGAAAATGCTACAGAAAAGGAATTTACTCAAAAAGAAAAAAATGAACTATTTGATATTATAAAAAATGCATGGCTTAAAGATGAAACGCATACATCTCTTGCAACAATTGCTGATGCAATAGTTGAAGCATATGCTGAAAATGAAATAAGTTTGGAAACATTAAATAATGCAGATTCGTATGAAGTTTTAGATTGTGCAATAGGTATGGGAAGTTTTGAAAATTTAGAAGATAATGAGGAGGAAATAGTAGAATGAAAAGAAAAAAAACAATATTAATAATAATGATAATCATAATTATTCTAATTTGTTGTGGAATATATGGATACTTCAAATTCTTTAAAAATAAAAGTAATGAACCTAGTATAGAAGAAATAATAGATAATAAAACAGAAGAAATTTTAGAAGACGAAAATGAAGAAGATGTTATAGGACATTTAAAAATAGATAAAATAGAATTAAATGCACCAATAAAAGATGGAACAGAATTGAGTATTTTAAAAACAGCCATTGGCCATTTTAAAAATACTGGTTATTTATCAGGTAATATATGTTTTGCAGCACATAATAGGGGATATAACCAAAATTTTTTTGAAAGATTAAATGAATTACAAAAAGGTGACAAAGTAGAATATATTACAAAATATGAAACACAAGAATATTACATAACAGATATAAAAGAAATACAAGAAACTGATTTATCAGTTTTAGAACCAACAGAGCAAGATCAAATAACAATGATAACTTGTATAAAGAATCAAAGGGAAAAAAGATTGTGTGTCATAGCAGAGAAAAGATAACCTTGCTTTGACTAATTCCGATTTTCCTCTCTTTGTGAGTATATTTATAAATCAAAAGTTGTAAAGGTTAAAATGCATAGGCTAACGCCTAACCTTTACAACTTTTAATTTATAATTTTTTGTCAATTAAGAGGAAACTCGAAATTAAATAGTCAAAGGAGGAGTTGCTTATGAAGAAGCAAGGTAAAAAAATTCTTATAGCTGTTTTAATCGCTATTATGTTGGGAGGTGTAATTGTATTAGGAGTATATTTAAAACCTTCTAAAGAAAAAGATACTAATGATGTTTTAAAAGAATCAGAAAATTTAATTGATGAAATTAATGAAAATGTAACTGAAGAAAATACAATTGAAAAAGATCTAATAGAAGAACAACAGGAAATATCAGAAGAAAAAAATCAAGAAGATAATGATGAAATATCAATTATTAATAGTGATTTAGATAACACAAAAAATAATACTACACAAAAGATAGTATCAAATAACAATCAAAAATCTAATGTAGAAACTTCAACTAATGTTGAAACTAAAACAAATGAACAAAAAAATCCTGAAACTATAGTTGATAAAAAACAAGAAGAAGCAAAGAAGGAACAAGCTGAAGTTCCAAAGGTTGTTGAACAAACTAAGCAAGAGCAACCAAAACAAGATGTTCATACATATAAATATAACAGTTCCATAGTAGAAAAGATTAAACAAGACATAAAAAATAACGAATCAGAATATATGAAAAAATATGGATATAATATTGTAGTTGATGAAAGTATTGTTACACAAACAAATCAGTTCACTTATACAGGAAATAGAGTAAAAGATAAAATCTTATATAAATTTGGTACTATAAAAATATATGCTAGAGATTACTATTTAAATGGCAACTATATGTATACAGAATGTTACATTATTTAGTATTTATTTATCGAGGGAAAAATTTGGGAATTGATTATACAAAATCCTCTTAATATAATAATATCATCAATAAAAGACAGCAAACAAAGAAATTTGTTATGTTGTCTTTTGTTATATCAAATTTAATAAATTAAGAGGAGGTTTTTTAGAATGAAAAGAACATTCAAAAAGATATTGGTAATATTACTAATTCTTATGTATTTACTACCAATATTTCAATCAGTTTCGTTAGCTGCAACAGAAATATCAGAAGCTAATATTGTATATGACCATGCGTGTGGTTATCATCTTCAATTTTGGGATAAAAAACAAAGCAATTGGAGTTTTGTAATAATCCATTATGTGTATTATCAAGCACCAAATGGGCAAAAATACCCAGCATACTGCCTAAATTCTGATAGAGATCGGAGTTCGGTGAGAATATACCAAGTTATACAGTATCAGTAGATAATGTAATGGATGATAATAGAATTTGGAGAGTAGCCATGAATGGTTATCCATACAAAACACCTGCCGAAATGGGAGTTGAAAATGCAGATGATGCCTTTGTTGCAACAAAACATGCAATATACTCAATTATAGGTAATATTAATGTACGCAGTTATTATCGAGGCGGAGACGAAAGAGGAAATAAGATTGTTGATGCAATTGAAAGACTTGTTAATATTGGAAGAAATGGAACAGAAACTCCAGCAAGTGCATCAGTAAGTATCAATAAACAAGGTGGATTTGTTCAAGATAGCAATTCAAATTATTATTCTCAAACATATTCTGTATCAAGTAATGTGCAAATGGGAAGTTATACTGTTACAGGTATAGCAGGATTTCCAGAAGGAACTGTTGTTACAGATATGAATAATAGTCCAAAAACTACATTTAACGCAGGAGAAAATTTTAAAGTTTTGGTACAAAAAACAAATATGAGAAGTGATTTAGATGGTGTAATAAGTGTTCAAGCAAAATGTAAAACATATCCTGTTTTTTATGGAAAAAGCCCAAGAGATGATTGGCAAAATTATTGTTTAACATTTGATCCATATGGAGATAGTTCAGGAGCAACAACACTTAAAGTAAAAGCAGAAGGTCAATTAGACTTAGAAAAACTAAGTGCTAAAAATAATATATGGACAGGTAATGTTGTAGGAAGTGGTGTACCAAATGCTGAATATACAATAAAAAATAGTTCAGGTGATATTGTAAAAACAGTTATAACAAACGCAGAAGGAAAAGCACAAATTACCTTACCTGTTGGAAAATATACAATTTATGAATCAAAAAGTCCTGATTTCTTCTTGAAGGATGACAAAGTATATGAATTTGAGGTTTCATATCATGGTGAAATTTCAAAATTTAATGTAAAAGAAAATGTTGTAGAAGGTGGTTATTTTTCATCTAAAAAAACTTCTAGCTTAAACAATGTTTGGACAGGTCATAAAGTTAATGATCCAGTTGCAGGTGCAACATATGGAATATACACATTAGATGGAAATATTGTTGATTATGCAGGAGATAGAGCTGTAAGAAAAAGCGATGATAATGGTGTTATATTCAACAGATATAAGTTAAAATGCGGACAATACTATATGCAGGAAATTGAACCAGCACCTTATTTCCAACATGATGAAACTAAATATTATTTTGAAATAGAAAATAATGAACAATCTGTAACATTAGATGTTCAAAATAGACCTGTTGAAGGTGGATATGTAAACTTTAAAAAAGTAAGTGGTGGTAATAATTTATGGACTGGACATATAGAAGGAGATCCAGTTGCAGGTGCTACATATAGAATAGAAAGTTTAGATAAAGATTGGCATATAGATGTTACAACAAATGAAAAAGGTGAAATAGTCGAACCAGATTTTACAAGTGATGATATAGAACTTACTCTAGGAAATTTCAAATGTTATGAGATTTCAGCACCAAACGGATTCAAAATCAATGATGAAGAAAAATATTTTACACTAGATAAAAATGAAGAATCTATAGAATTAAATTTGAAAGATTTCCCTGTTGAAGCAGGAAAAGTACAAGTTACAAAAACAGCAGCTGACTATAACTATAAAAATGATGTAAAAAAAGGTGAAGCAGTTGTTGGAGCTATATATAAAATATATAAAGTTGAAAATGATGAAGAAGTAGCAACATTAACAATAACAGAAGATGCAACGAGTAATATTGTTGTTCTTGAAAAAGGTAATTATTATATAAAGGAAACATGGGTTAGTGATGAATGGCAATTAAATGAGACACCAGTTTACTTTACAATAGAGGAAAATGAAGATAATAAGTATTTTGATTTCACAGATGAACCAGTTCCAGTTGGTTTCTTAAATATTAATAAGACAGTATTACAAGATAATACATTAAATGGAGATCCAGAAGGAATGCCTTTAGAGGGTGTCGAATTTGAATTAAGAGATTCAGAAGGCAATGTTCTTATGACATTAGTAACTAATAAAGAACGGAAAATTTGATGAAGAAATTATGCTCGACAAAGGTACATATTACTTATATGAAACAAAATGTCCTGATTATTATGTAAAGAACGAAGAGCCTGATGTTTTTGAAATAACAGAGAATGGACAAAAAGTTATTATAGATATTAAAAATAAACCTGCTGAAGCTAAAATTGATGTTGAAAAAACAGGTATAATCCAGGCACAACCTAATGATGAAATTCGTTATGATTTCAATACAGTTGCAAATAACTCTAATGTTCCAGTTGATAATTTCACTATGACAGATAACTTACCATATGAATATATAGAAATGAAAAAATTATTTACTGGTATATATTCAGACGAAGTTAGTTTCAATGTTT
This sequence comes from uncultured Clostridia bacterium, assembly GCA_947589015.1. Classification (GTDB taxonomy): domain Bacteria; phylum Bacillota; class Clostridia; order TANB77; family CAG-508; genus CAG-269. The sequence continues at coordinate 20,467 of CANPZF010000009.1, read as the reverse complement.
TATATAAAACAAATCTAACAGATGACTATGTTTTACTAAAAGAAGATCTAAATTCAAAAGTAAATAACTATGTTGATTTTGAAGAAATAGAATTACAAGAGGGAGAAGTTATAACAGATTTTAAATTAGAATTTGGAACAGTTCCTGTAGGATTCCATGCTGAAACAACACCATTCATGTTTGCAAAGGTTCGCCCAACTGTTAAGCCAGATGATGTATGGACAAATAAAGTTTCTTTAAATGCCACATATTTAGATGTTGAACTTGAAGATAAAGATGAATGGACAACTAAAAGTTATGGAAAAGAGTTAGAAGTAGAAAATCAAAAACTACCTAGAACAGGTATGTAAGAATGGAGGATTATAAAATGGGAAATTCCAATGACACAAAAACAAAAGCAATTATTCTAGCAATCATAATAGTGCTATTATTTGGCACTATTATGGTACTAAATATATTTAACAAAAATGATAAAAATAATAAAAACGAAGTTAATAATACTTCAAATAACGAAAATATTTATGATAGAAATACCATTACAAAAAATACAATAACTGAAGATGAAAGTGTTGAAACAGAAATTTCAAGTGAATCACAAGATGGATTAATTATTGCTACAAATCAATTTTCTAATGTTCAAGATAATAGTGGAAGCAAATTAATTAAAGTAACAACAAGCGGATATGAAAATGATAGATATGTACCAACAGGAGATAGAAATAATCCTAATTTAAATGATAAACCAGGAAGCTCTACTGTTGAAGAAAATAAAGATAAAACAGCACCAAATATAAGTGTAAGTTATAGTAAAAAAGATATGACAAATGAAAATGTCATTGTTACATTAAAATTTAATGAACCAGTAAGCCAAGTAACTAATGGATATGCTATATCAAATGACAGATTAAGTGCAACTAAAGAATATAAACAAAATGCTTCAGAAGATGTACAAGTTTATGATTTGTCTGGAAATGTTGCTACTACTAGAATAGATATATCAAATATTGATAAAACACTACCACAAAAAGTACAAGTATCTGATACTTTATTTGATACAAAAACAATTCAAATTAAAATTTCATTAAATGATAATGAATCAGGTATAAACTTAAATGCTTGTAAGTATAAAATTGATGATAAAGAAGAAATATCAGGTCTTGAAGGATATAGTAAAATAACAGAATTAAACTCAATCGTTGAAAAAACTGTTAGCAAAGATGGAACATATTATTTACATGTAATTTCTGTTGATAATGCTGGAAATACAAGAAAAGATACAATAAAATTAACAGTTGATTCTGTAATGCCTACTCTTAATATAAAATATTCAAATACAGCAATTACTAATAAAGATGTAACTGTAAAAATAACAGCTAACAAAGAAATGAAAGATGTAGAAGGTTGGACTTCAAATAAAACTAATACAGTATTTACAAAAACATATACGCAAAATGTAGATGAAGAAGTAGAGTTTACTGATTTAGTTGGAAGAACAATAAAAGCACATATTAAAATAACTAATATAGATAAGGTTGAACCAAATGAGCCTAAATTATCTCAAAATATATTCAACACAAGACCAGTAGATAATTCAAAAAATATAGATATTACACTTGTAGCTTCATTAACTGATAATGAAAATGGTTCAGGATTAAATTTAAGTAAATGTAAATATATATTAAACCAGGAGCAAGATGCACCAAATAACTTTAATAGTGCTAGTACATTTACAAATTTAGAACAAACATTATACTTTAGCATTAAAGAAAATTCTGTTTATTACTTACATACACTTTTGGTAGATAATGCAGGAAATGAAAGAGTAACAACTCAAACTATTATTAGTGACACTTTAAATCCAGTTGTAACAAGAGAATATAGTATTAAAGAAAGAACAAATAAAAATGTAGTTGTAACTATAAAATCTAGTGAAACCTTAAAGGGTACAGATGGATGGGAAGTTTATGATAATGGTAAAACTCTAAGAAAAGAATATAGTAAAAACATTGGTAGAACTATCTATACTTTCTATGATTTAGCAGGAAATGCTGTTTCAGTTGATGTTACAATTTCAAATATTGATCAAGATGCTCCAAATGATTCAGTAATTGATAAAACATTGTTTAATACTAAGGAATTTAGTGTTGTAACAAAAATTTCTGATGTAGGATTTGGATTAAACTTAGATGAATGTAAATATGTATTGACATCAAATGAAGAAGCAAATTTTGATAATGCAACTAAATTTACAAGTGAAAATGAAACATTAAAATTAAAAGTAGATAATGACGGAACATATTATTTACATACTTATTTAAAAGATGAAGTAGGAAATGAAAAAATAACATCTCATAAAATTGTTATTGATTCTACAAAACCAGAATTAGAAGTTACATATAGTAATGTTCAAATGACTAATGAAAATGTAGTTGTTACTATAAAAGCTAATGAAGAAATTCAGTCAGTTTCTGGTTGGACTTTATCTTCAGATAAAAGAGAATTAACAAAAACATTTAATGCAAATACTGATACAACAATAACAGTAACTGATGTTGCAGGTAATAAATCTGAAGCAAAAATATCAATAAAAAATATTGATAAAGATAAACCTAAAGTAGAAATTAGTTATTCTACAACAACGCAAACAATTGAGCCAGTTACAGTTACAATTAAAGCTAACGAAAAAATACAAGGAATTGAAGGCTGGACTTTATCAAGTGACGGAACTACTCTAACAAAAGTATTTGATGAAAACGATACACAAACTATAACAATTAGAGATATTGCAGGTAATTCAATAACTGAAAGTATTATAGTTGCTAATATCATATAAATTGAAAAGGGCAGTATTTACTGCTCTTTACTATTTGCAAATTAGTAATAGGAAGAGAGGTTCTATAATAATGAAATTATTTAAAGTTTATCAAGTTGAGGTTGGTGTTTTACTTAGTAAAGATGATCCAGAATATGAATCATACAGTCAAGTTTGGGATCATAAAAATGCATACTATGATGAAGATTTTATATTTTGCAAAAAGCAGGATGAAGCAAAAAGTTTTATAGAAAATTATATAAATGCTGGGGTAGTCAATACTTATGGAATATTGTCAGAAACATATCTTAGTGAAGAATTTTATGATGAATTAGATGACGAGAATAAAGAGCATTGCTATGATTTAGATTATAGTGTGGAAAATGTAATTTATAGTGCGTATAAAAATGAAAAAAATGAAACTATAGAAAATTTTGTTGATAATAAAGCTGTTAATATAAGTAATTTAGAAAATGAGGAGGCATTATAAAATGGAATTTCATAGAAAAGTAGCGATTAAAATTATTGATGAATTTGAGAAATTACTAGATAGATATAATATAAAATTGCCAAGTAGAGATAGAGAAGGAAATGAAGAAGAAGCAGCAATATATGGAACAGAATATTTTGAGTTGGAAGACAAAATTACTGACATTTTAGATAAAATGGCATTGACTAAAAATGTTAGATCTGCAATAAATACTCGTTCAAAATTCAAATTATGTAATGGTCATTCTTTTGAAGAAATTAAAGAAGGAAATATGGATAAATTAGATTATAATCGAGCATATGATTTAGCATGTATAGAAGATGAAATACATTCTATTAGTGTTTATTTAGGTGTATATGATGAAGAATTTAACTTGACATACAGTATACACTCTAAAAAGGATTTCAATGATATTTGGGAAAATTCTGATGCTGAAGTAATTGAAATAAAAAATTTGAATAGTGTAGATGAACTAGAAAAATTTATGAAAGACAAATTGGCAGAATATTTTATTGAAAATAGAGAATATATAGAAAAATATTCTAATGAACTAGATGAATCAGAAATGCAAGAAATAGATGAAGAAGAAGAAACACAACCATAGGGAAATTTTTGGGAATTGAAAAGAGTTTCATAAAATATTATGATGGTAATATCAAAACTTATAAATTGCTTAAAAGAGCAACTTATAAGTTTTTTTATTATCGCAATGTGGTGTAAAGAACATACCAGTCTGCTTTGCTGGTGATGAAGGGGCAGTACCTTCCTTTGCAACCATTATAATATAGGAGGAAGAGTTGAAGCAAAGAATTTAAAAGTTTTTATAAGACAGTAAATGGAAATGAAGGGAGTAAGTGTAGATACCCAACAAGGCTGGATACTTATGGCTGTGGATGTCAACACGATTGCAAATATTGTTATGCAAAATCTTTGCTAGATTTTAGAAATTTATGGAATCCTAATGAACCTAGTGTTGCAGATATTGATAAGATTGAAAGAAAAATAAAAAAATTACCTAAAGGAATGATTTTGAGGCTTGGAGGTATGACTGATTGCTTTCAGCCAATAGAAAGCAAATATAAAGTTACTTATAATACTATTAAATTATTAAATAAATATGGGATTGGTTATTTAATTGTAACTAAATCTAATTTGATAGCAAGTGATGAATATATAAAAATATTAGATAAAAGATTAGCTCATATTCAGATAACAGTTACCACAACAGATGATAAATTTTCTCTAAAATATGAAAAAGCAACAATTCCATCTAAAAGGATAGAAGCAATTGAAAAATTACAAAAACTTGGATTTGATGTACAGGTACGATTATCTCCATTTATTGAGGAATTTATTGATTTTGACATATTAAACAACATTAAATGTGACAAAATATTAGTTGAATTTTTAAGAGTTAATTCATGGATAAAAAGATGGTTCAATATTGATTATTCAAAATATACTTTGAAACAAAGTGGATATTCACATTTGCAGTTAAAAGATAAGATTAAAATGTTAAAAAAAATAAAAAATTATAAAGAAATGACAATTTGTGAGGATGTAACTAATCATTATTTATATTGGAAGAAAAATATAAATGTTAATAAAGATGACTGCTGTAATTTAAGAAAAGTATAGAAACAATATAAGGGGATAAAAATGAATGATTTCGATAAAAACATTAGTGATTTAATAAATCAATATGATGAATTGGATAAAGAATATATTAATTATTTAGAAGCAGATATGAACAAAGAAGCAAGAAAAATAAAGAATAAAATGTATAAAATTCAAGATGAAATTAGCAAACTTGAAGAACAAAGAGATTATGGATTAAAAGAAGATATGAAAAAAACAATACAGCTATATAAAAAATTTATTAATTATAAAGGTATGTCTCTCGAATTTGAGAACTTTGCAGAAAAAGAAGAGGAGGAAGAAACTTTATGACATCTCATAATAATGAACAAACTGAAAGTAATATAAATGGCTTAAAGAATCTGAAATATAATCAAGGAGAAGAAGTTGTGTCTATTTCTTGTGAAATAATACCAAACAGTAAGACCGAAGAAATTATTAAAATGTGTAAAAATGTTGAAGAGGAAGAAGATTATTCAAATGCTGCTTTTGATATTTTAACAGTATTGGATAACTATAAAGATTCTACTTTAAGATATATACCTAACTATAAAAATCCAATAAATTTAGATTATAAATTTTCTGTTGACGAGTTTAAAAAAATTGAAGAAATATGTAATGTAGTAAAAAAAGAAATTAATCAGGAAGAAAGAAAAGATGAGTTATCAAAAAGAATACAATTTATAAATGAATTACAAGAAAATGAGGGAGATTTATTAATTGCTAAAGATCTTATAAAAGAAGATTATGAAAAAGATGAAGCAATGACATTTGAAGAATTTGGTAGACAAATTTCAATGGATATAGCAAGTGTAATGCTTGAATGTGGTTATGGTGCGTGGGCATTTTTTAAATGTAAAAACTTTGAAGATTATAAAAATGAAGCAAAAGATATTTTAAAAAATGATAGAGATATAGATGATGTTGCTAAAACATTAGGAACTACTTATAAAGAATTAATAGAACGAATAGATAGAGCAACAGAAAATAAGGAATATGTTGATATGTTCAAAATTAGAGATTTCTATTGCGAGTTTTCAAAACGGACATGCTGACAAAAATGTATTTAATGTTTATATAAATAAAGATAATGAGATTATTAAAGTAAAGAATTTTTACTTTAATAGAGATACACAAATAAATCAAATAAAAAGTTTTTTGGAAAGTATAATGTGTCACGAAGTCGGTAAGGTACTAGAGGATGGAACAATTGAAAAAGAACATTATAGGCAAGGCTATATATATAAAAACTATGAGAATTTTTATAAAAGAGAAGGAATTTGCTATGTGTCGGAATATGATGGAACAAACATAAATGAAGCAGGAATCTCTTTTGAAGGAATTTGTGAAGAAGTAATAGATTATTTAAGAGAAAATGGTGTGGATCTAAATAAAGTTGCCGATAAAAAAATAGAAGATATGGCAGAAGATTTATTCGAAGAGGTAGACTGGCAATATGTTAGTTCATTAATATCAGATGGTTGGCTTGAAGAATACTTAGAGGACTTTTCTGACGATATGTTTATCAATGGTAGAAATGAAGAATTAGTAAATGAATAAAAAAGGAGGAATAAATTGTGCTTGAACAAGATATAAAAAAAGTTATATCTATAATGAAAGATAAGGAATATTTAAGAAACTTAAAAATAAAACCTAGAGATATTATAAAAGCTATAAAGTTAGCACAAGACGAATTTAGAGAATTAGAAAATATAGTTGAAACTGCTAATGATAATGGTGATAATATCGAAATGTTATGCAAAAAATTAAAAGGACATAACGAAAATTTTAATGTTAAATATCCAGATAATAAATATTTTGATTTAAACTATAAATCTTTGCTTGTTACTATAATTCAGCCTATTGATAAAAACAATCAAAACCAACCAATTGAAGTTAGTAAGAACAATGTTTATATTTATCCAGATAATATTAGTAAAATTTTAACAGATGAAATTGTACAATTAGATTTTAATGAGAAATTAAATTTGGATGAAATAATTGAAGCACAATATATAAATCAAGAATTAGTAGAAATAGTTGAAATATTCATGGAAGAAAACGATGAAAAAGCATTAAAAAAGTTATATGAGCTGACTAATGATCCATTAATAAATATATTAATAGATTGGAGAAAAGAATATTCGGATATGATTGATGAATGTTTTACCTATGCTTCAGGTATGTATGAAGATGTTATGGGATATGTTTGGGATAAATATCATTTGAACGAAATTACAAACCAGGAAGAGCAAGAAGAACAAGAAGAATTGGAAGAATAGGAGTATAAAGTGAAAAAATTATTTAATATAGAAATAAAAGAAGTCTTAAAAGATACATTTGAAATTGAGGCGGAAAATAGAGAACAAGCAGAATATTTAGCAGAAAAAGGTTACTATGATGGTGATTATATTTTAGATGGTATTGAGCCTGAAACGAGGGAGCTATCATTTAATGATATTAACGATCCAAATTATATATCTGACAAAAGAAAAGATGAAATATTTGATGAACTAATTGACTATGTCTTTGAACATACTTACGATGACAAAGATTTTTATAATGCTTTAAAAAATATTATTGGATTAACTGATAATGAAATATGTAAGTTAGGAATAGAAAATATTCCACAGTTAGAAAATGAAGAAGAACGATAATATATAGGGTAACTTTAGTAAAAAGGAGACTGATGTAATATGAAAAATATTGTTGGAACAATAATTGATGAACCAAGATATGACAAAATAGAAGATACAAATGAAAGCTATTTTAGGTTTAAAGTAGAAGATGATAATAAAAATATTTATAATATTGCAATTACAAGACTTGTTACAAATGACTACGAACTATATAAATTAGGACAAAAGGTAGATGTAGAAGTTAGAGAACTGTTTGATGACTTATTGGAAGCTACAAAAATAAGATTTATTTCAAATATAAAGTACAATAAAGATTTTAATAAAGAATTTGAAAAAGCAAAAAAATGGTTTAATGATATTGCTCTACATACTGGGAGGGAATATTTAGTAATAGATAATCTCACAGCAAGAAGCAATGGAGCAAAGTTAGAAAGCCCTGAAGCATATCCTGAAAAATGGACTCTAGCTGACTTAGTTGCAGAAAGTGATTACCAGGCAGAAGCAAGAAAAGATATGTTAGAGGATGCAAGTACAGAAGAAAAACAATGGATTCGAAATGAATATAATAGATGGAATAATTTTAAAAATCATTATATGCCATTAGTTGAAAAATTAAATATACAGTTATTTTGTAATCATTGTAGTTCATTAGATGTAAAAGAAGAAGAAACCATATTCTATAAGCAAAATTTAATGAAATATGAATTAGAGGAAGAATTATGAGAAGATTATATAATTTAAAAGGAAATTTTTACAAAAGGAGATTTAAAGAAATATATAAGTTGCTTTTTACAGCAGATTTGGATACCATTTCAGATCATTCTACTTGGTATAAAACTAATCCAGACTATGTAGATAAAAACCGACCTTTATGGATAATAGCAGAAAGTTCAATTTTAAATAAAAGGATATGGATTTATCAAGATTTTGGAACTTTAGGAATTGATACTGCTAGATTGGATTTACCTGTAAATTCTATAGCATATAGTGAAAGTCATACATTTGCAAAGTTTAAGAATCAGAATGAATTAGTGAATTATTTAGAAAAATTGCTCGAACCATGTTTAGAAAATAATATAGAACAAGTTGTAGAAGATAACGAAGAAGAATTATAAATATAAGAAAGGATTTTAAGTTATGAGTAATATTATAAACAATAAAAATATTAATGAATATAGAGAGAATCTTGAATCTAACTATCATGATAGCATTAAATCAACAGTATTAAATTTAATTGAGGTATCACACGAAGAACTACTTGAAAGCAATAAATTCACAGAAGATATGTTGGATGATATTGCATATGCAGTACGAAACGATGAAGATTTTAATAATTATTTAGACAGTTTGATACAAGATGAAATAACAGAATGTATAAAAGATAATGAACTGGAAGAAATAGAAGAAATAGAGTAAGGAATGTGATAACTATGAAAATAAAAATTGGTAAATTTAATTTTATTTCTGAGCAAGAAGATAATATGGATTTACATCCTGTTATTGATGATAGATTTAATTATTTTTATATGGATGGAAAAGAAGATACACTATATGTTCACAGTAGATATGATTTTGATAATGCTTATGAACATAATAAAAAATATGAAAAAGAATTATTAAAAAATTATTATGTTATAGAATATACATCATTAATAAGAAATTCAATCAATAGATTCATAAGGGAAAAGGCTATGAGATTATTATTAAATGATAATTATTCAAGATATAATTTATATAATGAATTTGATATTAAAAATATAGAAACATTAGAAGAAGATGCCGAATATAAATGTAATTATTATACCAAAATTAATTCTTCAAACAAAATGGTTTGCGATTTTAATGATGGAAGCAAATTAATTTTTGATCCGTATACTGAAAAATTAGATAATTTAGAAGAAATGTATAAAAAAGGATATTTTGACAGAGCAATTAATGCAAATTTAATATTATTGGAGATACAAAAAAATATAGCTCCACAATTTATTATGGAGATGTCAAAAATAAATGATTTTTTGAAAGATAAAAAGAGTATTACAATATTATTCAAAGATGGAAATAAAATAAAAGTAGATAAATCAAGGGATTTTTTATCTTCAATACATAATGAAATAAGATTAGATATAGATGATAAATATAAAATACAAGATATAGATTCATTACTTTTTAATAGGTCAGAACTACCAATTACATGTGAGAACTTAATGAATTTAAAAAATCAAATACAGAAGACAGCAGAAGATTGCTTATTATTTAAAATAGATGATATGAAAAAAAATTTAAGGGAAGATTTTAACAACTATCAACATAGTTTAGACTATAAAATTTCTATGAATATGCCAAGTTATTTAGAGAGTTGTATTAATGAAATAGAATGGATTGAAAGTAGAAATTTGAAAATAGAACAAGGAGAGATAAAAGAGGAAAAAAAAGAATATCCAGAATGGTATTCAAAAGAATTTACAAATTTATGGAAACAATATGAGCAGATTAAAGAATTAGAAACAGCTAATACAATAGAAGACATAAAAGAAATAGTACAAGAAACAGGAGATAATGAACTTCAAAAAATATACTATATGCTTAAAGGTGAAGAGGAAGAAGAAAGTGAGGAAATTATGTCATGAGTGAAAAAAATTTAGTACAAATTTTTAACTTAATAAATAATGAATTACAAGAAGCTCCTAATGAAGAACAACTATCAGATAAAGAAAATGAAATGTATGCAAATATGCAAAACTTAAATGAAAGTATGGCAGATTATTTCGTAAATAAAATAATTGAAGGCGAAAACGAAATCAACTATAAAGAAAAAAGATTAATTGGCTTAAATAAATATTTGTATGTTTTTGATAATAAGAAAGATTTTGAAAATGCATATAATATCTTAAAAAAACAAGGTCAAGTTAAGGAAATTTTTATTGATAATGAGTATGGTTTTGAATTTAAAGAAAATATTAAGATTTTAGATGAACAACCTAGCTTTTCAAAAGAAAGTATGGAATCTATTAAATCAAAATTGTCACATTTTTATGGAATAGAAACAACAGTAGGTGACGAAAATATTTGTCAAATACAGAATGAAATGGGAGATTTAGGAGTTGAATTATATGAAAAATATTATGATGATTATAAAGAAAATGGTATGTATGAAATATATGATTTTATTGATGCATTTTGTTATGGAAATACCACAGAGATAAAGCAATATCTTGATGAAATAATTAAATATTACGAAAATAATCAAAGTATTAATGAAAATGAAAGAAATAATTCAATAGAAGAAATTGAAAAAGATAAAGAAAGAATATCTGAATATGAGCATCAAAATGAAAGTCTACAATTATAATAAAGGAGGAAATTTTATGTCTTCAGAACTTATTGATAGAATTACAATAAAAAAAGATGGGGTATATATTAGTACACATAGTAGTAATGATTCATTACCTTATACAAGTGTTAAAGTGGATTCTTTAACTAAAACATATAATGAAAATGGACAAAGAGGATTAGATAAAGAAATTATAGACATGTGTTTTTCTTACTGTGAATTAAGAGGAAACCATAAAAGTATTATTCCTTATTTTAGAGCAATAAACAAAGCTATGGATGATCAAAATTTTATTGATATTATAAAAGAATATCAAAAACTTAATAGTAAAGCCTTTTCTATAGCAAATAGATTTGATGAATATGAAGATCTAACAGAAGATGAAAGCAAAAAAATGTATAACGAATTAAAGCCGAAACTAAAAAAATTAATAGATGAAAGAAATGAATTTGTTGTTGACTTGGTTGAAAAAGAAAGAAGAAAGATAATAAGACCAAAAGAAATAGCTAAAGGAATATATGAAATTATACCTGTTCATAATGTTAAAGAAGGCTTGGGAGAAATATATTCAGAATATATGAATTTTAATTGTAAAATGGGAACTATTATATACGAAAAAAGATTGGGAAATTTGCTTCAATCTCCAGAAATAATAAGAATAAGTGAATATCAAGAATTAATTAATAAACGAGGAGTAGAGAATATTAGTGGTGCAAAAGAATTTATAAAATTCATAAAAAAATATCCTGATATTTACGAAGAAGGTATAAAAAATACATGCCCTGATTTTGGAAGTAATACCTACAAAGGAATATATTATACAGTTATGGATGATTGTGATGAGAATAAGGGTGGGTATTTTGTAGAATTATATAAGGTTATAGATGAAAATACACAAGACATTGATTTTGACAATAGATTAGATTATATGGTGATTCACATAGATAATGAATATGAAATGCATCATCCAGATGAAGTTGTAAGGGAGTATATTGATACATATTTAATAGAATTAAAAAATGAGAATAATGAGGAAAATTCAAGATAATAGAAGAGGTAAGAAATGAGAAGAGAAAATAAATATGTAATATTAAAAGAAAAATTGCAAAAAGAATTTAATGAATTTCCAATTAAATTTGCATTTAGTAATCAACAATTTGAAGAAGGCATGAAAGAACTAGGCTTAAATGTTAATGATACAGATAAAATTGTTCCAATAAGTGCTGGAGGATTTATAAGAAAAAGTGATGTAGAAGCATTTAATGAAATGAATAAAAGACATAGAGAAGAAGAAAAAAAGGCAATAGAGAATGATCCAACTGGTGAAGGGTATATCAAAGACATGTTTGAGTATGAGTTGGCAAACCATGAATATGGGTACACACATGATTTAGATGATTCACTATCTGCTTTAGGATTAACTATTAAAGATATAAATAATGACGAAAGACTAAAACATGGGTTAGAATTAGTATTAAATGAATATCAAGAAAGAGAAAGAGAAAAAGAAGAAGATGAAGAAGTTGAAGAAGAATAAATTTAGTCAGTTATATAATGATTTTCTAAAGGCTAAAATAAAAGAATATTGTAATGAAAATAAATGCTATGAAATTTATTGGGATTATAGAGAAAGTATTGAACCTTCAATGTTATTAGAAGCATATGCAAAATACAAGGAAAATGGTTTTGAAAGAATAGAAGATTACATAGAAAATCAATTATTGGATATGAATTTTGATTATGATAGTAATTTAATTTCGCAAATTCAATCAGACTTAAAATATGAAGATTTCTATAATGATGAATTTGAAAATTGGTATATAGATAATTGTAATATATATGAAGACTTATATGAAAATGGATACAATGGACTTGATATAAATTTAAGAAATTTATTAAACAATTCAAATTATCATTTTAATGTAATGTTTGCCACAGATGAGGAGCAAAACTATGATATGGGAAGTATTGTAACAGCTTTTGGAACATATCATGAACCAGATTATGATTATTTAGAAAAAGAAAATTTTGACAATGCTTTAACATATTTAATTCACCAACAAGGACACTCTTGTAAGGAATATTTTGATGAATTAAGAGATAATCCAGGTAGATATGAAATGAGTAATAATTGCAAATTTATAGAATCAATTGTAAATGATGTTATAAATAATACATCTGAAGCTATGTCTGAACTAACTGTTTTAGTTAAAATGGATGGGAATGAAGCTATTAAGTTTTTAAATTATCTTGAAGATAAAGAAGATAATTCAAATCTAAAAATTGATAAAAATTGCGAAATGGGTATTTTTAATGAATGGTCTGGTTGTGGAGGATTATTAGAAATAGAATTAGAAAAAGACTTTATTGTACCGAAAAATATGATAAAAGGTTTCCAAATTGAAGGTTGTAAAAATCAAAGCTATACAGTTGACGAAGTTTACGGACTTATTAATAGTTGCTGGAAACCATGTTTAAATTATACTGAAGAAATACCTGAACTCGTAAATGAAAATATAGATAAAACAATAAAATATACACAAGAAATATGCAGAGAAGAAGTTGAAATGGGGGAAAAATAATATGACTAGACGAGAAATATATTTTTATGACAAAGAGTATTCTAAATTATATGTAACACCAGAATTTAATGGTGATAAGAGTGAATTTGTAAAATTTAGTAAACGCATGGATATTTGTGACAAGGAATGGAATGAAATATTAAAAGAATTTGAGAATATAAAAACCTTAGATGAGTTTAGAGAAGCATCAAAAAATGCACAAAGTTATTATCATTCTTTTATAGGAGATTCAATTCTTTCAATAAAAGAAGTAAAAGAAATCAAACACAATGATGAAGTATATATGATTAATGAAAATGGTGAACTCTATTTATATAATCCTAAAAAACTTGATAGAAACTACTTAATTAATATTGCAAATAAAGGAAAATTTGAATATCAAGACTTAATAATGGATGTAGAATGTTTTTTTTCTAAATATGCTAATTGTAATATATATCAACTAAACATAGAAGAAATTGCTAATATATCAACACTAAAGACATATCGTTTAGGAGCATTAGAAGATTTAGAATACACATCAAATTTAGATGAATTTATAGATAAAGAAGTAGGATGGTTTATTAATAAAGTTTCTGAAATGAAAAAAAATATGCAAAAAGAACCTTTAAAATTACAAATAATATGTTCTCCAAATAGTAATTTTGAAGTAGGGTTTCAAGATGAAAATAAAACTAAATATGTATTAGAAGAAGAAAAAGACTATTTTAATTTAATAAAAATTGATTCTTCATCATTAGAACCAGAATATAATTTGAATTTCCCTATTGAAATTGAAGGAAATATATTGTATCCAGTTTATGATGGATGGCTTGATAGAGCAGTATTTGATAAAGATAAAATAGATGTACAAGGACTAATAATGGCATCTGAATTAAATAGTTATATGATTATAAAAGAAGATATTAGAAATACAAATTCAAATCTAAATGATATTTTTCATAATATTTATAATGTTGAAAATATAGAAAAAAATATATTTGAAAAATATAAAGATGATCCGTATACAAATGAATTAAAGAATAAATACTATATGTTTTTATTTAAAAAAAATGCAATAAATGAAATGCCTACACAGGAAGATGAGGAGGAAGAATATGGTCCGAATAGTTAATTAGGGAATATTTTGGGAATTGAAAGTTATAAATTATAATTTTATAATGTTAGTATAAAAAAAAGTTGTAAATATTTTTATTTATGACTTTATTTTTTTTGAAAAGAGGAAATTTAATGAGATTTATTATTAGTGAAAAAGAAAGACTTAAAAAGTCAAGATTTTATAATGAAGAAGAATGTTGGGATTATCCTTTAACTGAATTGGATCATGTATTAATTGATAGTAAACCAAAAAATGAAATGATATATGTAATATGCGAAGATAAAAGAATATATGAAACAATATGCAGTCAAAATGAAATAAAGCAACTGTATAACGATTTAGGACAAAATCCAATACTTAGAGAATTTGAAATGGCAGCATTAAGTTGCTATATAAAGATATATGTAAAAAATGGATTAGAACCAGCAAATGAAACTTTAGAAAAATGGGCAGAAAATATGAAAGTATATAATCCAAATAAAGAAGAAATATTGAAGGAGGCAAAAACTATTCTGGATTCATTTAAACATAGGGTAAGAAACGAAGAAGACATGAATTATGTTGTATTTGTATTAGGATATGACTTGTTAAATGAAGAATTAAGTAGTGTACCTTATCCAGAATGTGATTTAGCATATGATAGATGTAAAAACATTGCTGAGGATTTCTTGAATAGTGAATATAATGTTAATACTAAAAGTTTATATGATTGTTTGAATGACTATATAGAAGATAGAAAATATGAAAAATTTATTTATGAAGATGATGAATCGTTAGAGAAAGGAGATTAATGTATGGATACTTTATCAAATATGAAATTAAATAAAGTTGAGATTGAAGATATAGAATTTGAAATACCTAAATGTAGGTTTTCTATCAATAATAAAAAAATAAACGAGAATGATTCTTATAATATGCTTTTAAAAATTATATCAGAAAAAGTAGAAGTCATTGATTATGATAAAAAAGATAATGTAGCGATTTTAGATTTAACAGGATTTGTATGTAACAATCTTGATGTATTAGATAATTTGTTTAAGATCAAATGTCAAGATCCAGAAGTGGAATATCTTAATATTATTGTAGAAATGATTAATGGAAATGAAGGAAAACCATATTATGATACTTTTCTACAAGCATATAAGGAAGATAAATTAGTAACATCAGATGCAGATATAATCGAAATGACAAAGAATGAGGAAGAAAGAGAGTATTAAATATGAGTAATAAAGTTGATTTTAGTAAAATACCAAACAAAACATTAGAAGAGTACAATATTATAAAATTTAATAGTGTAGACAAAATTTTTGATTTTCTATTTGATGAAGATTATACAAAAGAAGATGTTGTATCTAATCTAACAGAGAAAATGAAAAAGGATATAGCTTTAAATCAAGATAATGTTAGATTTCAAAATGGTATATTCTACTATGGTAATGATATATACGATTTGGAAGAAGAAATATCTAAAACACAAAGTACAAAAATAAGCAAAGAAGAAAAAATTGAAAATGGGAAAAAAGACCTTCAATATTTGTTAAAAGAGATTTTTGAGGCTTATGTAGACACTAAAAAACAAAATATGGATAGAGTAGAATATAAGATGTCAATTTATAATAGCCCAGATTGGTTAAATTCAAAAATCAGCAATCCTGATTATTCTGACTTATTAGGATGTATGCTTGATATTGAAGAAGAATTTAGAGATATAAAACCTATTATAGATAATACATTAATTGCAATTAATGAATTTAAAGAAGAATATTTTGAGAATCAAGAAGAAACTGAAGAATATGAGGAAATGGAATAAAAATTTTAGGAGGTTAAGAATATGGACAAGCTGTTTGAAAAAATTTATTCTTCAATAGAAAAATTCGACAAAATGGTAGATGATAGTAAAAAAGAATGGGAAAACATTCATAAGCTAAAACCTAAAGAAATGGATGAAGCAGAGTTTAATAATTTGATAATTAATTCTCGATTTACAAAAAAATTAATAAATGAATTTAATGCAAATGATCCATATAAATGCAAAGGATTAATTTATGCAGGAGCAAATAAAGAATATTTTTACAATTATGTTTCAAAACTTGATAATAGTAAACTAACATTCGAGCAAAAAAAATTATTAGAAGACCTACACAACATTAGAAAACAAAAATATTTCCCATATGTTTATGATAATGAAATATGTGATATTAGAAAGATAACAAAAGTCGAATATGAAAAATTATTAAAAAAATTGGAAAGTAATGAAAAATTTACTTTTGAAGAACAAGATAAATTTATTTTACAAGATGAAAATTATTATATTGCTATTGATAACAGTTCTGGAAAAATGTGGGTAGAGGAATTCAAAAGCAAAGAAAGAGCAGAAAGATACCTACACGGAGAAAATATTGATAAATTAAAAGCTGAAGAAGAACATACATATAAAATTTGCATTTATGAAAGTAAAAAAGATTATGAAAAAGGAAAACAATTTGAATGTTTAGATAAATTTGTTGATTTAGAAGAAGCAAAAAAAGAACTAAAAAAAATGGTAAAACTTAATAATTGCTTTGCTGGAAATATTACAGCAGAAGAAACAGGAATAGAAAGATTTAGTTACTATTTAGAACCAAAAAGCGAACGATATACTTACATTTTTCAATGCACATTATCAAATTCTAAAGATACATACGATAATCAATTTTTATTGGTGAAAAATCCAAATGAACTTAATACAGACTTTGAAATAGACTTAAAAGGAGAATTTTGCTTTAATTGTGCTTTTGAAGTTGTTAAATCTAAGTTAATTGCAACAATAAATTCAATGGAAGATTTAAGGGAGTTTTGCCAAAATAATGACATTAGCATCCCAAAAGAAAGAATAAGGGAAAATGGATTTATAGCAGGTGGATCAATAGATGAAGGTTTGTTTATAAATAATAATTTAGAGCCTATAGACTGGATGGAAAATTTAGAGGAAAATGAAGAGGAAAGGAACTGACAAATATGAAACAATTTAATATTGTCGTAGAAGAAATATCAAGAAGAGTAGTAAAAGAAAAAGCTGAAAACTTATTGGATGCAATTGATGCTGTTGAAACAAAATATGATGAGCAAGATATTGTTTTGGATTATGAAGACCTGGTAAACACAGATATAAGAGAAAATGGAGAATTTTCAACAGAAAATACATTTTATACATATTATGGAAAATCTGTATTAATAGAGGGTGATAAGGAATTAGCTCTAATAAAAACAATGAACAAGTATATGAAAGACTATGATTATGTTGTTGCAAAAGGTTTAACATACAATCAAGAAAGTGATATGTTTAATTGGAAAGAAGAGAAACATTTTACAAATATAATTAATGCATTAGAATATTTTAATGAACAACAGGAAAATAAAATTGAAAAAGATTATATTGAGAAAACTAAGGATTTACCAATTTATAAAAAAATTCAAATATATGATATGTTGCTGGATGATGTATTTGAATTAAATAACTATACAGAGGCTGTAAAACGACTACACAATTATGGACTTACAAATGAAGAATTAGCTGTAATAACTTCATGTGAGCCAGAAGAAATAGAAAATATGCTTTCGGATGAAGACGAAGAAGAACAGGATATGGAATAATGGATACTAAATATATATTGAAGAAATTAGAAAAATATACAAATATTCCAAGATTAGCATTTGAATTTGAATCTAAAGAATATGTTTATATGGCTAATGTAATGGATCAAGTTAATTACATAATAAAAAATTTAGACCTCATTGAAATGTCTAAAGAAAATCTAAAAATATATAAAGATGACAAAGAAACAATAAAAAACATTAAGGAAGGAATTAAATATTATGAACAAACTATAAATAATTCTTTAGAAACACTAGAAGAGAATTATAAGGAACATTGCAAGTATATTAATATTGTAAACTTTTTAGAGGAGGAAGAAAATGAACAATAATAATTCAAACTTGGAATCATTAGAATTTAAGGAAAGAATCGCACAAAAATTAGACTTGAATTTTGAAAAAGATATATTTGATTTAATAGACGAAACATCTAATATAATAGAAGAAAAAAGTAAAATATTAGAATTTAATTCTGACAAAAACATAGAGTTGAGCGAATTAGATACTACAGAATTAGAAAATATAAAACCAATAAAATGTTATTATATATCTATTAGAGATAAAGATGATTATGATAACTCTTCATATATTATATATGATACATATGAAGAGGCAAAAAATAAATATAATGAATTAGTATCTACTAAAACCCTTGATGACTGGAGAAAATCTTCGTATACATATTTTGAAGATTTTTGCAAGCCTGGTGATTTAGTTGGTGAAGATATAGTAAATTATTTTGCTAATTCTGTTCCACCTATAACATTAAAAGAATGTTTAATACAATCAGGAGAACCATTTAGCCATGAACTTGATGTGGAAGATAATAAATTTAAAGCTACATATATAACTTTTGAAAAAACAGATGGATGTTGGCAATATAAGGGAAACTGCTTTAAAAATAAAACTCAACAACCTATAAATATAAATGAAGAAGAAGAGGAAGAACTATGAGAGACAAATTAGAATAGGAGCTGATTTGTTTTGAAGAAAGAAGAAAATTATATTATTAAATTTAAAAATTCAAGAGCATATATAAAAGAAAGTAATGATAATGAATATTCTTATACTTTCAATATAGAAAAAGCAAAAAGAATGACTAAAAGTGAAGCAATAAAGAATTGTCAATTAAAAGAATTACAAGTAGTAGAATATAGCAAGGAAAAATATGAAGCAATAGAAGAAAGATATAAAATATATGCAAAAATACTTAGTATGCAAAAAAATACAAATATTTTAGAAAAAGACCTTGATAATATTAAAGCTAAAGATAAATATGAATTTTATTTAGATTTAAATGAGAAATATCCAGACAATAAATTGGTTAGAGAAATATGTAGAGTTGTATATTTAAGCAATGAATTAGATAATAAAAATAAAGAAGAATTTGATTATGATTATGAATCACAAATGAAAATATTAGAAGAAACATTTAATTCTAAATATACAATTAATTTATTACAAGAGGAAAATGAAGATATTGAAGAAATATAAAAAATGATGGAGAATGGAAAATACAAATATGAGAGGAATTGTATATGAGAAAACTTGGAGATGTGACCTACAATATGAGATATAAACAATATTCTGAAATATTGACAAAGCAAATGCAATCTGTAAAGAACTGTAAGGGATATAAAGAATTTGCTGAAGATGTACGAATATTAAGAAAAAGTAGAGTAAATTGTGGAAAACCATCAATACTTGCTGACTATTGGATGCGAAGAATATGTAATATGAGTAAATCTGAAATTACGAAGTATGCTAATAATTATAAAAAAGGAATGTTAGATCCGTTTCAATACGAACCAAAAGAAAGAAACATGGAAGAAGAAACAGGATTTATGGATGAAGAAGAGGAAGATTTTATTAGCGGATTATAATAAAAGCGGTATACATAAATCAATAGGATTCAAACAAGTATAATGACGCAATTTTAAAAAAAACAAGTAAAATTTGTAAAAAATACTACACAAAATTGAAAAAATGTGCTACAATATTTTAGTAAATAATAAAAGGGATTTTTTTGCCAAAAAGTAAAAAAATAATTTATTAACATAATATTAAAAAAATAATTTCTGGCACAATTTTGGCACAATTCGTTCAACAAAGAACCACGAAACCCTATATAAATCAACAAAGTTCAATAAAGAATTTTTAGGAACAATTTTGAATATAAAATGCTCGAAAGTAGCTTAAATACTGGGAGAGCAAGGAAAGGAGAGATGAAAATGTCACGGACA